>JBKPTT010000065.1:0-21688 GCA_046735635.1 Acidobacteriota bacterium
TCACCACCCAGGCTCAGTCCGACACGGCCGACGCCGAGGTGGATTCGCTCGCCGCCCGCCTGGAGGTCCAGCGCCAGGACGCCGAGGTGGCGCGGCGGCAGGTCGCGCTCTACCGCCAGAGCCTCGAGGACGCGGTCATCCGCGCGCCGTTCTCGGGCGTCGCGATCTCCAAGGACGCGCAGCCCGGCGAGATGATCTCGCCGGTCTCCGCCGGCGGAGGTTTCACGCGCTCCGGCATTGGGACGATCGTCGACATGTCATCGCTCGAAATCGAAGTCGATGTCAGCGAGAGCTACATCAACCGCGTCCATGCCGGGATGCCGGTCGAGGCGGTGCTCGACGCGTATCCCGACTGGCAGATTCCGGCGCACGTCATTACAACGGTTCCGTCAGCGGACCGTCAGAAGGCAACGGTGAAGGTCCGGATCGGATTCGACCGTCCGACAGGCTCGGAGTCCCCCCGAACAGGGTCGAAAGGCGAACAGCTCGATCCCAGGATTCTGCCGGACATGGGCGTGAAGGTCTCGTTCCTCTCCGAGCGGCCCGCCAACGCCGCTGAGGCAGCCAGGCCGCGGCTGGTCGTACCGACCAAGGCGGTCCGCTCCGCCGACGGGAAATCGATCGTCTTCGTGCTGCGTGACGATCGCGTGGAACGCCGTGCCGTCAGCGTCGGAACCGCGTCGGGCGAACAGACCGAGGTGCTCGCGGGCGTCGCCGCGGGCGAACGAGTGGTCGTGGAAGGCCCACAGACCCTGAAGGATGGCGACAAGGTGAAGGTGCAATGATGTCGAACTCTCTCGTCACGGTTCGCGATCTCCACAAGGTGTTTCAACGCGGCGGCCAGCGGATCGATGTATTGCAGGGCGTCAACCTCGACATTCCACCGGGAGATTTCCTCGCGCTGATGGGCCCGTCCGGGTCGGGCAAGACCACGCTGCTGAACCTGATGGGCGGCCTCGATGCTCCCAGCGAAGGATCCATCACGGTGGGCGGTGATCGCATCGACAAGTTGTCGGGATCGCGGCTGTCGGCGTGGCGCGCGCGGCATATCGGCTTCGTGTTCCAGCTATACAACCTGCTGCCGGTCTTGACCGCGGCGCGCAACGTCGAGCTGCCGCTTCTGCTGACGAAGCTGTCGAAGGCGGAGCGCCGCAAACGCGTCGAAGTCGCGCTCTCGGTCGTTGGACTTCGCGAACGCATGCACCATTACCCACGGCAGCTTTCCGGCGGTCAGGAACAGCGCGTCGGCATCGCGCGGGCAATCGTCACCGATCCGACGCTGCTGCTCTGCGACGAGCCGACCGGTGACCTCGATCGAAAATCCGGAGACGAGATTCTCGATCTGCTGCAGGCGCTCAACCGCGAGCACCAGAAGACGATCGTGATGGTGACACACGATCCGCACGCGGCGGCACGCGCCAAGCGGACGCTGCACCTCGAAAAGGGCGTTCTCGTCACCCAGGCGGAGGCAGTCGCATGAGATTCCTTCCCATCGTCTGGCGCAACCTGCTCCGCAGGAAAATCCGCACGATCTTCACGATGGGCGCCATCCTGTTCGCGTTCCTCCTTTTCGGCGTGCTGATGGCGATTCGCTCGGCGTTCAGCATGGGCGTCGAGATGGCTGGGCAGAGCCGGCTGATGGTCATCGACAAAGTCTCGATCATCAACCCGCTGCCCGCCTCGTACGAGGCGCGCATCCGGCAGGTGCCCGGAGTCACCGACATCACGCACGCCAACTGGTTCGGCGGCTACTACCAGGAGGTTCGCAACCAGTTCGCCACGTTTGCGACCGACCCCGAGAGCTGGCTTCGGGTCTACTCGAAGGAGTTCGAGCTGCCCGAGGATCAGAAGAAAGCATTTTTTGCCGATCGAACGGGAGCGATCGTCGGCATCGATACCGCGAAGAAGTACGGCTGGAAGGTCGGACAGCGTATTCCGATTCAGGGCACGATTTACCATCGTCCCGATGGCGGACCGTGGGAATTCACGATCGACGGCATCTATGATTCGAAGATCAAGGGCGCCGACAAGACGAACCTCCTCTTCAATTACCAGTATCTGAGGGAAACCATCCCGGAGCAGAGCGGCTTCCGCGACAAATACAACTGGTACGTCTTCACGATCGACAATCCCGACCGCGCCCCGGAAATCGCGGCGAAGATCGACGCGATGTTCGCGAACTCCCCCTCGGAGACGAAGACGAACACCGAGAAGAACTTCGTCTCGGACTGGGCAAAACAGGTTGGCGACATCGGCCAGATCATGATGTGGATCGTCGGCATGGCGATGTTCACGATCCTCCTCGTTGCGGGGAACACGATGGCGCAGGCAATCAGAGAACGCACCAATGAGATGGCGGTGCTGAAGACGCTCGGGTTCAGCGAAGGGCTCATCCTCACGCTCGTGCTGCTGGAGTCGATCGCGATTGCGGTCGTCGGCGGAGGGCTCGGTCTGGCGCTCTCATACGTATTCATCACCGTGGTCGGCGATCCGACGCACGGGCTGCTGCCCGCATTCTATTTCCCGATCCCGCAGGTCATTGTGGGCGTCGCGCTCGTCCTCGCCCTCGGCCTGGCGTCCGGCGCCTTGCCGGCCGTGCAGGCGAGCCGCCTCAGAATCGTCGACGCGCTGAGGAGGAACTGATGCTCTCGCAGATCATCGCGGTCACCGGCGTGAACATCCGATCTATTCCGGCGCGGCTCGGATCGTCGACTGTCGCCGTCATCGGCATCGCCGGCGTCGTCCTCGTCTTCGTCGCCGTTCTCTCAATCGCCGAAGGCGTCAACGCGACGATGCAGGCATCGGGGGATCCGAACGTTGCGCTCATCCTCAGAGCCGGCAGCGATACAGAAATGACGAGCGGCCTTGCCGGAGATGCGGTCCGGATCATTCGGGATGCGCCCGGCATTGCGCGCGACGAATCAGGCCGACCGCTCATGTCGCCGGAGCTGTTCGTCGTCGTCGATCACCCGTTGAAGCGCTCTGGCACGGCGGGCAACGTTCCGCTGCGCGGCGTCACGCCGGAGGCGTTCAAGGTGCACAGCCGCCTGAAAATCATCGAAGGACGCAACCTCGAGTTTGGAAAGAACGAAATCATCGCCGGACGCGCGGCCTCGCACTCGTTCCAGGGACTGAATGTCGGCACGACCCTGAAATGGGGCGAGAGCACCTGGACGCTCGTCGGCATTTTCGACGACGGTGGGTCGGTGTCGGAGTCGGAGCTGTGGTGCGACGTGAAGGTGCTGCAGCCCGCCTACCGGCGCGGCAACAGCTACCAGTCGGTGTACGCGAGGCTTGCCGCGCCAGACACGTTCCAGCAACTGAAGGACTCGCTCACGTCAAACCCGCAGATCACGGTGTCCGCGATGCGCGCGCCCGAGTACTACGGCAGCCAGACCGAAACGCTGCAGATGATCATCCGGACGATTGGCGGGATCATCGCGGTGCTGATGGGAATTGGCGCGGTATTCGGCGCGGTCATCACGATGTACACGGCGGTCGCGAGCCGCACGCGCGAAATCGCGACGCTGCGCGCCCTGGGGTTCAGCGGGCTGCCGGTGGTGTTTTCGGTGCTCTGTGAAGCGGCGCTGCTCGCCATTGTCGGCGGGCTGATCGGGGGCGCCATCGCGTGGCTCGCGTTCGACGGCTACGAGACCGCGACGATGAACTTCCAGTCGTTCAGCCAGATTGCGTTCGCCTTCGCCGTGACGCCGAGGCTGCTCGCGCAAGCCCTGATTTACTCGATCCTGATGGGGTTGCTCGGGGGCCTTTTCCCCGCGTGGCGAGCCGCGCGCCTGCCAGTCGTTACCGCGCTCCGCGAGCTGTAAAACCGGCCTGTTTTTCGCTCGGATGCTTTCAGCTGCCCCCCCTTTCCGGCGGCAGCTGTGGGACAACGCCGTAGCGATTCCCGACAACCTGCGACGGACGCAAGTACATATCTATTGCATACTCCTTCGCTGTAACCCCTCGTCCCACCCCGCGTCGTAGCTCATTCTGACCTTGTTAAATATCTGAAAACAGGTCTGTTACAAGTCAGACTCCTCCATCGACGGCGCATCATCGCCCCAGTCGTCCCTGCGGTACATCCGTTGCTTTGCAGGGGGTACCGGAAGATTTGAATTGGTGGACCCGGGAGGGTCGAAACCCCATGCGTATGGACGAAGTGCTTCAGCGGATCCAAGGCGAATACCTTGAAATGCCTGGACTTCGGCTGACTGCCGCGCAGGCTCGACGCCTGTGGGGTCTCGAGCGTGACGTTTGTGACGCGCTCCTCGCGGCGCTCGTGGATGCAAGGTTTCTCGCGCGGACGCGCGACGGCGCTTTCATCCGCCTGGATGGCGCGGCACCCATGCAGATCATGAACCATCGTCTCGGAGGTCAGACACTAGCTGTCGCTTAAGTTGACCCGCCAGTGCCGGTAAGCTGACTACCTGCCTCGTCAGCCTGAAATGCCGGCCTGTATCCTCGCTCCCGGGCGGCAGTCGCCCGCGGCCAGGTTTGTCGGAGGTTGAAGGCTCGATGGCCTTCAGCCTTCGACATCACATCTCTTTCCGGCGCGCCCGAACATCGAACCGTCGCGTGACGACTTCGCCCGTCCGGCCGAGCGTGCCCTGATCTACTCCGTGGATAGTCAGCCGAATGGCACCTGCGTCTCCCGCGCGAATGACGATGGATTCGCGCGCCGTGAACGGCAGGCGAGTGTTCGGCGGGAGCTGGCGTTCGACAATCGGTACGCCGTCGGCGATCACTCGCACCCACACGGCACTTGTCGTCGTGACCACGGACTCTTGAGACGCCGCCGGTGCGGGCGCGGGCTCCGTCGGAGCAGGATGCGCCGCGGCGGAGGCTGATGGCGTGGCGGCGGCGCGCGGCGCCTCGGCGGGCTGTTTCGGCTTCCTCGATACGAAGTACGAACCAGCGGCGACAAGGATTATGGTCGCCGCCGCAATCCCGTAAGTCGCAGGTGCGTGACGGCGGCCCGGTCGCGGGCGAGGAGCAGCGTCCACCACCTGCTGCTCGACGGCTGGGTGCTCGCTCGGCATGCTCGTCGGAGCGGGTACGGCGGGCGCTGCATCTGCAGCGGCGCGCTGCGCGGGAGACGGCGGCACGAGATCGTGCGACGTCGTCGCGGTTGGCGCCGGAACGACCGGCACGGAAGCGGACTGCTTGAACGAAGCGGTGAACAGTTCGAATTCCTCCTCGGCGGCCTTGCGCTTCAGCCGATAGCGTTCGATTTCTCTCCGGAATGCCTCGAGCTCCTCGAGGGCAGCGGCTTCGTCGAAACGTGGACGGCCGGCGGTGGATTCGGACATACGTCTAAGGTGAACGCTTGGAGGCGCCGCGTCAATGGGTTGCGATACGTTATAGGGATGCTTGAGCCTGGAGAGGAAGCACCGGATTTCGAGTTGAGAAGCCACCGCGGGGGGACCGTCAAGCTCACAGACTTTCGTGGACGCCGAAACGTCGTGCTCGCGTTCCATCCGCTGGCGTTCACGCCGGTGTGCGCGACGCAGATGAGCGGGTATGAATCCGATCTCGCCGAGTTCGATCGTGCCGGCGCAGCCGTGCTCGGCATCAGCGTGGACGCCCAGCCCTCCAAGGCCGCGTGGGCAAGGACGCTGGGTCCGATCTCGTTCGATCTGCTGAGCGATTTCCATCCGCACGGCGGTGTGGCGGAGAAGTACGGGGTTTACCGCGCCGCGGACGGCATCTCGGAGCGGGCGATCTTCCTCGTGGACAAGAGCGGCAGGATCGCTTGGGCGAAGGTGTATCCGATTCCTGAGCTCCCGAAAAACCGGGAGGTCCTCGACGCGTTGCGAGGCCTCGCGTAGCCTCGCACGCCATCCTGTCGTTTCACCGGAACGTGTCAACCGCCGAGACGCGCTCGATCCGCCACTCTGCGTCTGAGTCCTTCCGGCACACCAGCGCGAATTCGCGCGCGTCGCGCGATTCTTCTCCGGTGGAGAGGCTCCTGCGAATGAAGCTCGCGGTCAGCGTCACATCGGCACTGACACTGCCTCCGCTTGCAGGAAAGTCGACATTGACATCATCCAGCTCCAGCCGGAACGCCGCTGTGCGAGGCTGAAGACGCGCCACCATTCCGACGACCGTGTCGCGCCCGCGAATGGGTGTCGAGCCCGCGCCGAGCTCGATTGTGATGTCGTCGGTGAAGTAGCTGCCGATTTGGGCGGCATGGGCCTCTGTCCCGAGCCCATCGATAGTGCTTGTGTTGATCTCCTGCCGCAACGCTTCGAGCCGCGCCCTGATTGCGCGTTCGTCGCCGCTTGGGCGCCCTATCCAGAGATACACGCCGGCGACCGAAATCGCCGCGGCGGCAATGCCGAGTATCGCGGGCCGGTTCAAAACAGCAGCTTCCCGACGATACGCGACACGTCGACCCGGCCGAAATCGTGATCGGCGGCCCGCATGCCGCGATTGTCCCCGACGACAAAGTACTCGCGCGGAGAGAGCTGCACCTCGTGGACGTCCCACGTCCGCCGGTTCCGGACGTACGGCTCGTTGAGCGGGACACCATCGATGTACACCTGGCCCTGGACGAACCGGATGCGTTCGCCCGGAAGTGCGATGACCCGCTTGACATAGAGAACGTGAGGACCGGCGAGACGAATCGCGATGACGTCGCCGCGAGACGGTTTGGCGTAGGAATATGAAATCCGGCTCACGAGGTGGAGCGATCCGGATTGGAGCGTCGGGAGCATGCTGATGCCCTCGGCGCGAACCGGGATCAGCACCCAGCCGAACGTGACGAAGCTGACGACCGCCAGCACCAGCACGCGCACGAGCGTGCGACGCGGATGGCGGCCGAAAACGAGGCGCCGCGTAAGCGTCACTTCATTCCGGGTTGCTGGGGTTTTATCAGGGTAGCAGAACCGAATCCCTAATCCCTAATCGACAATCCCTAATCCCTAATCGGAATCCCTAATCGGCGGATCCTCGAATCCTCCAATCTGAATCCGGGAATCGGCGGACGCCCAGCCGTAAATCCAACTACTCCAAGTACTTACTTGCGCTTCGTGTAGGGAGCCACGACGTCTGAACCCTTGGCAATGGGGACGTAAATCGTCCGATCGCCGGGGCGCTGCGCGAACACGGCGAAATCCTGGACTTCGCCGATCTGCGTCAGGTGCTGGGAGTCGAGCGACACGGGGGATCCGCCGCTATACCAGCGGGCGTTCTGGAACTCCACGTAGATCGCGTTTGCCGAGTCTCGGCGAATCAGGGGGCGCACCTCCTTGGTGACCTCGCCGCCGGCGGTGGCGACCGGGTTGGCGGGTGCGACCGGCTCGTGCATGGAGACGGGTGCGGGTACCCGAGACAACGGTTCGTCGAAGATTACCGGCGCGCTACCCACCACGGGCGGCGCGGCGGCCTGCGTCATTGCTGGTGAGGGCGCGCCGAACGGCGAACCCGCTGTCGTCGCGCTGACGGCAGGCGACAAGGTCGGCGAGATCGTGGGGGCGGTGCTGCCCTGCGTCCCCGGCATGTCGAGGTCGCGGCGGCGCTCGTAGGGCTGGACCAGCCCTCGACCAATCGGGACGAACACGATGCTGTATGGCTCGATCGTCGTCCGCGTGTACAACGGAATCCCACGGTAAAAGCCGCTGGGCACCATCTCGTTTGGAAGGAAATGAGTGGCTGCGCCTCCGGGATAGTAGAGGCTGCCCCCGAAAACGACAGGCTCACCGGCCCGGTACCACGTTTCGTTTTCCGCGCTGATGATCGGCGTCGCTGCCGGTTGAATGCTGATTTGCGCCCGGGATGGTTGGGTCGCTGCGAGGAGAACTGCTGAGGCTATCAGCAGACGAGTTAGTACTGTCATGACACGCCCCCGAGCTGTGGAATACCAGTCGCGTGCCAGTTTATGCAACCTCCAGTTTCTTTCGCCAATATCGCGACAGCCCTTGCCACGAAAAGTCGAGCCGGCCGGCGCGACCGTACTGCTCCGCCTCCTGCTCGCCGATCTTCCGCTTCATGTCGGTGACGACCTCCTCGACAAACGCGCGTCGCTTCTGCGCATCGTCGAGCGCCGGATTGGCAATCAGCCGCCTCACGATCTCGCTCCAGCTCTCGAGGTTGTCGAGCATCCCCTGAAAGTGCGGCCGCGCGCCGTGGAACGGACCGAAGTGCGTCAGGAACAGGGTGTCCGGGTCCCAGGCCAGAATGCGGTCCGCGCTCTCGCGCCATGCTTCGATGTCGATGTCCGGCGGCGGCGTCGGCGGCATGATGTAGCCGAGCGAATGCCTCCTGATGCCCGCGGTGTCCCCCACGAACGCGACCCGCGTGGCTGGATCGAAAAAACTGACGTGGTGATACGCGTGGCCTGGCGTATATGCGACGTGGAGGTCGCGGCCGCTTGCGCTCAGGTGCTCCCTTCCGTCGAGCACACGGATCCTCTCACCAGGAACGGCTACGAACTCACCCCACAGCCGATCCATGTCCTGCCCGTACAAGCGTCCTGCGCTCGCCATCAGCTTTGACGGGTCCACCATGTGTGGCGCGCCGCGGCCGTGTACGAAGACTTCGATTGCCGGGTTCTCACGCAGGATCGAGCCGGTGCTGCCCGCGTGGTCGAGGTGAATGTGCGTGAGCAGAATCTGCCGCACATCACGGAGAGAAATCCCTTTCCGCTGCAGTGACTGCTTCAGATTGCCCAGAGTCGTCGATGGCCCGGGGTCAATCAGTGCGACACCGGCGGCGCCATGCAGGACGGCTGTCGCGATGATTTCGGGAAGGCCGAGGAACTGAAGATCGACGTAGTCCAGCCCCGCCGCAAGAGTGGTCATGCTGTGCCTGCCGCGCCGGGCGCGTCATATTCGACGGCAAAGGCGGGATCCCCCGGGATTCTATCACCCTGATAAAATCGGATCGGACCATGTCCGGAGCCGACCGGCGAACCGACAGCGAGCTGCTCGAGCGGACCAGGCAGGAAACGAAGAAGCCCGAGCTCTACAAGGTGTTTCTGCTGAACGACGACTACACCACGATGGATTTCGTTGTCGAGGTGCTGGAGTCGATCTTTCACAAGCAGCCGGCCGAGGCGTTCCGGATCATGATGCTGGTGCACACGCAGGGGAAGGGACTCTGCGGACTGTACCCGCACGAAGTCGCGGAAACGAAAGTCGACACCGTCATGGAACGCGCGCGCGATCACGGGTTTCCGCTTCGCGCCGCGATGGAACCCGAATAAGAAATTGCCAAAACTGCCAGAATTGCCAGAATTGCCATAAATTCGTTCCCCGACTTATCAATTCAATTACGGTGATTCTGGCAATTCGGGCGATGATGGCAATCAGGACCTAACGTGTTCAGTCAAGCCTTGGAAATCGTGCTGACCGTTGCGTATCGCGAGGCAACGGCACGGCGACACACGCATCTCACGCTGGAGCATCTCCTGTACGCGCTTGCGCACGATCAGGACGGCGAGCGCATTCTGGCGGCCTGCGGCGCGGACCTGCCGAAGCTGCGGCGCGATCTGGATACGTATCTCAAGGAATCGGTCGAGCAGTACTCGCGAGGCCAGCAGAAGGAACCGGAGCAGACGCTTGCCTTCCGCCGCGTCCTTCAGACGGCCGTGCTGCACGTGCAGAGCGCGGGACGTCAGGAGGTGCAGTCGGGCGACGTCCTCGCGGCCACGCTTCAACAGAACAAGTCGTATGCGGCGCAGCTCCTCGCGGCGCAGGGGATCACACGCCTGGACGTCCTCGAGTACATCACGCACGGGATTTCGAAGGTGCCGTTGAACGGCAGTGGTGCCGGCGCTGAAGGAGAGTCGGAAGACGCCGAAGCTGGTTCGGGAGAACGCGGCAGCGGCACTTCCCGCGACCCGCTCGCCGCGTACGCCATGAACCTGACGGCGCGCGCCCGCGCCGGCGAGCTCGATCCCCTGATCGGCCGAACGGACGAACTACAGCGCACCATCGAGATCCTCTGCCGCCGGAGAAAGAACAATCCGGTGTTCGTCGGCGACGCGGGGGTCGGCAAGACCGCGTTGGCCGAAGGCCTCGCCACGCGCCTCCTCGGCGACGACGTGCCCGAGCTCCTGCAAGGGGCGGAAGTGTTTTCGCTCGACACGAGCGCCCTGCTCGCGGGCACGCGCTTCCGCGGCGACTTCGAAGAGCGTTTCAAGGCAGTCATTCACGCGCTCTCGAAGCGGCCGATGCCGATTCTCTTCATCGACGAGATTCACGCCACCGTCGGCGCCGGCGCGACCACGGGCGGCACGATGGATCTCGCGACGATGATCAAGCCGGTGCTGACCACCGGACAGCTTCGCGTAGTCGGATCGACGACCCACGAGGAGTTCAAGCACATCGAGAAGGACAGAGCGCTCGCCCGGCGGCTTCAGAAGATCACGATCGACGAGCCGTCGATCCCCGAAACGGTCAGGATTCTCCAGGGCCTGCGATCGCGCTACGAAGAGCACCATCAGGTGAAGTACATCGACGAGGCGCTCGATGCGGCAGCCAAGCTGGCGGCCCGGCATCTGCGCGACTACCGCCTGCCCGACAGCGCGATCGATCTGCTTGACGAAGCGGGCGCGAAGACGCGGCTCAAGGGTGGAACGGAAATCGGCGCCGAGCAGATGGAAGAAGTCGTCGCCCGGATGGCTCGGATCCCGGCCAAGCAGGCGTCGGCCTCCGACAAGGATCGGTTGAAAGGCCTCGAAGAGGCGCTCGGCCGCGTCGTCTTCGGCCAGACGGAGGCAGTCCGCACTGTCGCGCGTGCGATCAAGAGGTCTCGCGCGGGACTGGGCCAACCGGATCGGCCGGCGGGCTGTTTCCTGTTTACCGGGCCGACAGGCGTCGGGAAGACCGAGCTGGCCAAGCAGCTCGCGCTGCATCTTGGCAACGAGTTCCTTCGCTACGACATGAGCGAGTACATGGAGAAGCACGCGGTCGCGCGACTGATCGGCGCGCCGCCTGGCTACGTCGGGTTCGAGCAGGGCGGACTGCTCGTCGACGCCATCCGGCAGCACCCCTACGCCGTGCTCCTCCTGGACGAGATCGAGAAGGCGCACCCGGACATCTTCAACATCCTGTTGCAGGTGATGGACCACGCGACGTTGACCGACAACAACGGCCGCAAGGCGGACTTCCGCCAGGTCGTGCTGATCATGACGTCAAACGCGGGGTCTCGAGAGTTGAGCAACTCGGCAATCGGCTTCTGGGAATCGGGCGTCTCGGCGCGCGCGGTGGACAGCCGCCAGAAAGCCGCCCAGCAGCGTTCCCGCCAGGCGATCGAAAAGGTATTCAGCCCGGAGTTCAGGAATCGGCTCGACGCGATCGTCTCGTTCGATCCGTTGACGCCGGCTGTCATGGAAACGATCGTCGAGAAATTCATCCTGCAGCTCGAGGCCCAGCTCTCCGAGCGCCGCATCGCGATCGCGCTCGATCCAGCCGCGCGCACGTGGCTCGCCGAAAAGGGCTACGACGCGGTGTACGGCGCGCGGCCGCTCGCCCGCGTGATCCAGACGGACGTGCGCGATCCGCTCACCGACGAAATCCTCTTTGGCGCGCTCGAACACGGCGGCACCGTTACCCTGGGGATCGCGGATGGTCGTCTGACCTTCGCGTATGAGCCGCGGCCCGCTGCAGCGCCAGCGCCCGCGGAATGACACGAAGAGCGATGGCAGACAAAGACCACGAGATTCCCGTCAAGGTCGTCGACCGCCGCTGGTGGGCGCGCGGCGAAGATGGGGACACCACGACCGCTGCGCGTTCCACGACGAAGCCCACCTACGTCGAAGAGCTCGAGCGGCAGGTCGCCGAGAAAGATCGGATCGCGCAGGAGTACATCGCGAAGTACCGGCAGGCGGCCGCGGAGTTCGACGAATCCCGCTTGCGTCTTCGTCGCGAAGTGTCGAGAGACGTCGAGCGCGGCAGACGAGAGATTCTCGCGGATCTCCTCGAGGTGCTGGATAACCTGGATCGCGCCGTGGACTCGGCGCGTCAGGCCGCCTCGGCCGACGCGCTGCTCCAGGGCATCGAGATGGTGCGCCGGCAGTTCCTGTCGAAGCTGGAGGGCTTCGGGGTGAATCGCATCGAAGTGGAAGGGCGACTCTTCGATCCACTCAAGCACGAAGCGATCACCACCGTTCCAGCGTCGAACCCCAACGACGAGGGCCGCATCGTCGGCGTTGTCCGCCACGGCTACACGATCGGCGACGACGTGCTTCGGCCCGCGTCGGTGGCGGTCGCGAAAACACCTTCGAGCTAGAATTACCGATATGCCACTCTTCGAATACGAGTGCCGCGACTGCGGCAAACCGTTCGAAACGTTCGTAACGGCGGATCGGGTGCCCCACTGCCCAGCGTGTCAAGGCCAAAACCTGGCGAAACAGTTGTCCAGCCCCGGCATGGTCGGCAGCGCGGCAACGCGCAACGAAACCTGCAACAGGCCGTCCGCACCGACGTGCGGCGGCGGCCGGTGCGGGTGCGCGTACGAGAACTGACGCGTTAGACGTTCGGCTTCTGGCGGCCGAGCGCTGCGCGCTTGCCTGGCCTCGGCCCGCCCGTCTCTCTTCCGCGCGTTGCTTCCTTCCCAAACGCGCCGGCCGTCTTGTTCGACGCCGGATGCGGCGCAAACCCGTGGCGGCTGTTGTCCATCTTGCGTGCGGTTGACTTCACACCAGACTTCTTCGACGTTTGCCGTGTTGTGGCCATGATTCCCTCCGCCGTGATTCGAGCAAGCGGAGTACCAGATAATCGAACCGCATGCGCAACCGGATTGCTCTCGTAGTCAGCCTCTGCCTCGTGCCTTCTGTCCTGGGGTCGCAGCCGGCCCCGTCGATTCGCGGCTTCACGACCGCGCACGCCTCGGCCGAGCGGGAGCGCGAGAAGCAGTTTCAGGGCATGCCGTCGCCCGACGAGCTGCGCGAGAACATGCGGACCATCAGCGCCGCGCCGCATCATGCGGGCAGCGCCGGAAGCCGCAAGGTTGCCGAATACATATTGAGCAAGATGCGAAGCTGGGGCCTGCACGCATCGATCGAGGAGTTTCAGGCCCTCATGCCATATCCAATCGAGCGCGTACTCGAGCTCGTCGGGCCGGAGCGATACGTCGCCACACTGAAGGAGCCGGTGGTCGCCGAGGATCCCGATTCGGGCGACGCCGACCAGCTTCCCACCTTCAATGCCTACTCCGCCGATGGCGACGTCACGGCCGACCTCGTGTATGTGAACTACGGCACACCCGAAGATTACGAGCAGCTCGCAAAGCTGAAAGTGGACGTCAAGGGGCGGATCGTGCTCGCCCGATATGGACGCAGCTGGCGCGGCATCAAACCGAAGGTCGCGTGGGAGCACGGAGCGGTCGGCTGCATCATCTATTCGGATCCGAAAGACGACGGGTTCTATCAGGGTGACGTATACGCGGAAGGTGCGTGGCGCCCGGAGCAAGGTGTCCAGCGGGGCAGCGTGATGGACATGCCGGTGCATCCCGGTGATCCGTTGACACCCGGGGTAGCGAACGAACCGGGATCGCCAGAGATCGACCGTGCCGCCTCGAAGACGATCCTGAAGATTCCGGTGCTGCCGATTTCGTACGAGGACGCGCTCCCGCTGTTGAAGCACTTGAAAGGGCCCGTCGCGCCCGAGTCGTGGCGCGGCGCGCTGCCGGTGACCTATCACATCGGCCCCGGACCCTCGAAGGCACACCTCAAGCTCGCGTTCGAGTGGCGGACGCGGCCGCTCTACGACGTGATCGCGAGGATCGATGGCTCGGAGTTCCCGGACGAGTGGATCATCGAAGGCAATCATCACGACGCCTGGGTGAACGGCGCGTCAGATCCTACGAGCGGCAACGTCGCGCTCATGGAAACCGCGCGCGGGCTCGCGGAGCTGCTCAAACATGGGTGGAAGCCTCGCCGAACGATCGTCATCGCGTCGTGGGACGGCGAGGAGTGGGGACTTCTCGGTTCCACCGAGTGGGTCGAGAAGCATCAGCAGGAGCTTGCTCGAAAGGCGGTCGCCTACATCAACAGCGACAGCACCGGGAAGGGATGGCTCTCGATGAGCGGCTCGCATTCGCTGCAGGCGTTCATCAACGACGTCGCGCGTGACGTTCCAGACCCTCGCGGCGGCGCGAACGTGCTCGAGGCGAAGCGCGCAAGGCTGATCGAGCAGGCGTCCACCGACGCCGCCCGTGCCGAGATCAAAGCGCGTCGCGACCTGGCGATCGACGCCCTCGGGTCCGGGTCCGATTACACCGCGTTCCTCGACTACCTGCAAATTGCGTCGCTCGATCTCGGGTTCGGAGGCGACGGCGGCGGCGGCGTTTACCACTCGGTGTACGATTCGTTCTACTGGTACACTCACTTTTCCGACGGCGACTTCAAGCACTCGATGGCGCTGTCGCGCGTCATCGGCACCGCGATGTTGCGGCTCGCCGACGCCGACGTTCTGCCATTCGAGTTCCGCGCGACCGCGGCGACGTTGACCCAGTACACCGACGAGATCGCGAAGATGCCAGGGGCAGACAAGCAGCTGGACCTTGGCGCGGTTCGGGCGGCGATTGCGGCACTCGACTCCGCGGCTCAGAAGTACGAGAAAGCGCTCCGTCGAATCGATCACCTCGATTCTCGCGCGGATCTCGCGGCACTGAACGAAGCGCTCTACACGAGCGAGCGCAGCTTCCGGCACGACGGCGGTCTTCCCAAACGCGAGTGGTTCAAGCACCTCGCATACGCGCCCGGTTTCTACACGGGCTACGGCGTGAAGACGCTGCCCGGAATACGTGAGAGCGCCGAGCAGGGGGAATGGGACGAGGCGCGAAAGTTCACGCCGATCGTGGCCGACGCGATCAGGAAGCTGGCAGGGGACGTCGCGCGTGCGGCGGATCTCCTGAAGGCGGCTGCAAGGTAGCCAGCACGATGCCCGCCGCGACCACGACGTTCAGCGAATCGACGTCCTCGGAAATGGGGATGCGCACGCGGACGTGTGCCGCCTTGCGCGCTGCGGCCGTGAGGCCGGGCTCCTCGGCACCGAGCATCAACACCAGCGGCTGGTCCGTGGGCTGCGAAGCCGCGAACGCTCGTAGGGTCATGGCCGACGGGTCCGGCGTCAGCGCGACGAGCGTCGCCCCGGCGCGTTGCAGCCACTTGAGGTCGTCGAGCCACGATTGCGATTGCGTGAAGGGGACCTTCAGGACGGCGCCCATCGACGTCCTGATCGCCTTGCGATAGAGCGGGTCGCCGCTCCGCCCATCGAGAATCACTCCTCGAGCGCCGAACGCCGCGGCGACACGGAAGAGCCCGCCGACGTTGTCGGGATTGCCGACGCCCTCGAGCGCGAGCAGCCGATGCGCGCCGGCAAAGTGATCGAGCGGGATCGTATCGAGCGGCCGCTTCGCGAGCGCGAGGCAGCCGCGGTGGAAGTTGAACCCCGCGAGCTCGTTCAGCGCCTGCTGTTCGCAGACATACACCGGCAGGCGATCGCGATAGCGTTCTCCGGACAGCTCGTCGCCCAGCGCCGCAACGGCGGCCGGCGTCAGCAGCACGGATTGCACTTCGAAGCGATCGGTTTCGAGCAGCCGCCGCACGACGAGTCGACCTTCGGCGACGAACAGCCCGCGTTCGGCGAGCCACGTTGCATCGGCAACGTGCGCGTAGTCGGCGATCCGGACGTCCGACAGCGAGTCGATGCGATGAGTCAAGAGGTTCGGATGACGGACCGGCGGCTGCGGTGGCGGTCGATGACGTGCTGGCCGAGCCGCTTGCTGAAAAACAGCTTCGATTCGCCGGTGTCGTACGGGTGCTGCACGAACCGGATCAGATCGAAATGGAGCTGCGCGAGCGTGCTGCGCATCTCGTAAAACCGGTTCTTCGTCTTCACGATAATCTCGTCGAACCCGTTCGCGAGCGCCCAGACCTCCTGTTCCTCGGTCAACGCGCGAAAGTGGCCCTGTCCCCGCCAGTCCGTGCGGGTGCCGCCAATCCACTGGTAGAGGATCCGGCGCCCGTCGAACTGGACGACGTCCTCGAGCGAGGCGACCAGGTCGGCCAGCCTTGGATCGTTCTCCTGCGCGCGAAGCTCGTGCGACACCTTGAACGACACCGGCACGATCATGCCGGGATCGTCCGGCAGTGGCGCTTCGGCCATCAGTATCTGATGGTCGCGATCGGAGAGCCGCTGGATCACTTCCGACGCCGTCTTCTTGCGCGGAAAGTCGAGGAAGAATTCCTCGATGTATTGGATCTCGAGCGCTCCCTGCTGGAGGGAATACTGCTTGATGAGGTATTCCACCGGGTTATTACTATATTACGGGCCGCCTGGCCTCTCCAGTGCGCGTGCGCGCCGTCAGGCTTCCTCGGCGATCGGTGCCGCATCATCGGCCGGCAGGCCCGCCGACACCTGCTGCGCGACGATCAGTTCGCGGCGCTCCCCTCGCAACCGCGGCAGTTGCGCCCCGAAAACAAGCCCCCCGGCGACGCACGCCGCTCCGCCGATGGCGACGGTCTCGGGCGCACCGAGGCGCGCCGCAACCGCGCCGGCGAGCAGGGCACCGACAGGCGCCATGCCCATGAACATCATCGAGTAGACCGCCATCACGCGGCCGCGCAGCCTGTCGGGCACCATGGATTGAATCAAGGTGTTCGACGCTGCCATCTCGACCATCATGCAGAATCCCGCGGGCACGAGCAGGACCGCCGACAGCCACATCATGCGCGACAGCGAAAACAGAATCAGGCTGACCCCAAAGCCGATGGCCGTCACCGCGACCCACCGGCCGAGCCCGATGATATGGCGGCGCAAGGTCAGGATCGCCGCGCCAATCAGGGCGCCGCTGCCGGAGGCCGACATCAAGAGACCGTACCCATCCGGACCGCCGTGCAGCGTCCGATCCGCAAGGATCGGCATCAGCACCGTGTACGGCATGCCCATGACACTGGCGAACGCAAGCAGCATGAGCAGGGCGCGAATCGCGCGGGTGTGCCACGCGAACGAGAATCCCTCGACGAGGCTGTGCCACGCGGAGACCTGCGGATGAACGTCCCGTCGCGGCGCGATGTGCATCAGCAGCAACGCGACGATTACCGCAACGTAGCTGACGCCGTTGAGCAGAAAGCACCAGCCTTCGCCCATTGTCGCGACGACGATGCCCGCCAAGGCGGGCCCGACTATGCGTGCGCCGTTCATCATTGACGAGGTCAGCGCAATCGCGTTGATGATGTCGTCTTTGCCGACCATCTCGACCAGGAACGCTTGCCGCGCCGGGATGTCGAACGCGTTGGCCACACCGAGCAGCGACGCCAGCAGAAAGATGTGCCATACCCGAACGAACCCTTCAAACGTGAGGACCGCAAGCGCAAACGCGAGCAGCATCATCATCGTCTGCGTCGCGATGAGCACACGGTGCCGGTTCACCCGATCGGCGACGACGCCCCCGAACGGCGCGAGCACGAAGATCGGAATCTGTCCGGCGAAGCCAATCAGACCGAGGAGCGCGGCGGAACCCGTCAGGCGATAGACGAGCCAGGACTGCGCAACCGACTGCATCCAGGTTCCGATCAGCGAGACGAGCTGTCCGGCGACGAACAGGCGATAGTTTCTCGACCGAAAGGCACGTAGCGCGGCGGGCAGCGGCATCCGGTACAAGGATGCCATTTCGCGCTATCCTCTGCGAATCATGTTGAACTACCTGCGTCGCCTCGCGGTTTCGTTCTTGCGCCGGCACTCGCCTTTTCACCCCTTCAACCCTCCCGCGGACCCGTATGCCGCGGTTCGCGAGCCTCGGCCGGCGCGCCCGGGCGGCCGAAGCTCCGCTGTCGCACTCGAGGAACCGCCGCCGACGAGCACGGCGCGGGCGATCGGAAGAGGCCGGACGATCGCGCTCCTCGTCGCTGCCGGTTTGCTCGCGTCGCAGTCGCTACGGGCGCAGGCGCTGCCGCCGCCGAGCGAGAAGACGTTCGTCTCGGGCGGACGAATCGATCTCCAGCTCCCCGGCGGCGAGTACCAGATCAAGCCCACAGCCGATAACCGCATTCGCGTCAGCCTGACGCGCAATCCCGGATCCTCGAAGGTTGACATCGCGACCAACGGAAATGCCGGCACCGTGAAGATCACCAACTCGCCCACGAACAATTTCAGTGCCACCATCGAGGTGCCAAAGGCAGCGGACTTGACGGTTCGTCTGACCGGCGGCGCTCTGACGATCGCGGAGATTACCGGGAGCAAGGACGTCGAGAGCTATGGCGGCGATGTCACGATCGCGGTCGGCGATCCGAATCAGTACTCATCGGTTGACGCGGCGGTCAAAGTCGGCGATCTCCGCGCGAACCCGTTCGGCGAATCGAAGTCCGGCCTCCTGCAATCGTTCAGGTGGTCTGGAAAGGGCAAGTACACGCTGCGAGCAAGGCTGGGAGCCGGAGACCTGGTCCTGAAGTGATCATGCGGGAATGTGACGCGTCGACGGCCGCTCTGGCATCGTTGTAGTTCGCGCCCTCACGGCTGTCGTCAGCCTCCTCCTCTCGAACGGATGCGGTGAGCCATCAGGCGTTCCACTATCCGGACGACGCCGCGTAGCGACACGTGGAAATCATCGACCTGAATGGTAGCGCTCACGATCGCATCGAAGATGCGGCGGCGCTCCTGCACGACTCGTTCAAAGGCCGCACGGAAGACTGGCAGGATCTCGACTCCGCGCGCGAAGAAGTGCTGGCGTCGTTCGGACAGGACCGGATCAGCCGCGTCGCCCTCGAATCAGGACGCATCGTCGGATGGATCGGCGCGATGTCGAGCTACCGCAATCGCGTCTGGGAGCTCCACCCGCTCGTGGTCGCGGAGTCACATCGACGCCGCGGCATCGGCCGCGCGCTCGTCGAGGATCTTGCCGCCATCGTGGCGGCGCGCGGTGGGCTGACGCTGTGGATCGGCAGCGACGACGAGAATGGCGAGACGACCGCTGCCGATATCGACCTGTACGCAGACGTCCCGGGCGCAATCGCCAGTCTCAGAAAGATCCGCGGCAATCACCCGTTCGATTTCTATCGGCGGCTCGGATTCCAGATCACCGGTTTTTTACCGGACGCGAATGGTCGGGGAAGACCAGACATCTTTCTGGCGAAGCGCATCGGATAGCCGGCCCGTGCACGACGCTGAAGATCGCGCTGTTCGCGCCGATGCCAACCGCGAGAGGAAGCGTGGCGACGAGGGTGAAGCCAGGCCTCTTGAAGAGGCGTCGAACGGCGCAGCGGAAATCCTGCCGGAAGGTGTGAGTCGAACGACGTTAATGCGTTATTAATAGAGACTCGCCCGCCGATTGGGCCAAGTGTCCCCGGGCTGGCAGTTCATCCCGGTTGCGAACAGATGCCGACACTTCCGCCTGATCTCCAGCAGCTGCTCGACGCGATCGATGCTGCCGATCGCGCCGGCGATGCCGTCACCGAGGGGCTCACCGAGGAAGAATTGCACTGGCAACCGCACGAAGGGCGTGCGTGGAGCATCGCGCAATGTCTGGACCATCTTGCGGTAATGAACATGTTTTACTCAGCCGCTGTGCGTAGCGGCATCGAGGATGGGCGTCGGCGCAACCTGCGCCGGGAGGGACCGTCGCAGCCAACGTTCTTCGGCCGGCGATTCATCGCATCGATGGAGCCGCCAGTACGAATGAAGACGAAGGCGCCAAAGGTTGGCCGGTCGCCAACCAACAAGCCGCGCGAACAGCTCCTGCGCGAGTATCACGCGGCGCACGACATCGTCCGGCAGCTGATCGTGGACGCCGCGGAAATCGATCTGAACCGTGCGACGTTCCAGAACCCATTCATCCCTATCGTCCGAATGCGTGTCGGAACGGGGTTGGCGGTCCTGGCCGCGCACGATCGGCGTCACCTGTGGCAAGCCGAACAGGTGAAGCTCTTTTCGAAAAAGGTAAAAGGTAGAAGGTAAAAGGTAAAATTCAGTCACTCACACCGCGCCACGTGGGATTGATGCGGGCGTACAGCGCCTGATCACGCGGGTGTCCGAACTTGACGCTGCTCGATCTCAATATCGCCTCCCGGACGTACCCCGCCTTCTCGAGGACCCGGATCGACGCCACGTTATCGGCAAAGGGCAGCGCGAAAAGCCTGAGCAGGTTGACAGTCACGAACGCGTGTTCCGAGACGAGCGCCAGCGCCTCGCTCACGATTCCTCTGCACCAGAACTCTTCCCCGAGCCAGTAGCCGATCTCCGCCGAGTAGCGCTCGACGTCGGTGCCGCGCACGTACCCGATCGCGCCAGCGGCTTCCCCATCGACCTCGATCGCGAGGTTCGAAACGTCACCGCTCGTAACGGCGGACTTCAGGAACGCAACGGCATTCGCTCGTGTGTAGGGGTGCGGAAACCGATCCCGCAGCTGTTTCGCCACGTTGGCGTTGTTCGCGTGCCGGACGACGGCGTCGGCGTCGTTCATCCGCCACGGCCGGACGGCGCAACGGGAGCCGACGAGTTTCATCCGAGCAGTCCCCGACCGTGCCGCTCGAGCCATTTCTCGGCTTCACGGAAGCCCGGGCACGCTTGCTCGACCAGCCGCCAGAACCGCCGAGAATGGTTCTGTTGCTTCAGGTGCATCAATTCGTGGACGAGGACGTAATCGCTCACGAACGTCGGCATCTGGACCAGACGGAAATTCAGGGCGATCCTGCCGTCGCGCGAGCAGGATCCCCATCGCGACTGCTGGTTGCGAATACTAATCCGTGGCACGGCCAACCCGTGCTCGGCCGCAAGCTCCCGCAGTCGCGCACCCAACTCCTGCCTGGCGAGGAGGCGAAGATCTCTCTCGATGTGTCGCCGAAGATCAATCGCATCGGAGGGAATCCGAACCGCTCGATCGCCGTAGCGCGCGAAATGACGGCCGCGCGATTCGTCAAGCCGAATGGTCACGGGCTCACCGCGAAGCCACATCGTCGCGCCGGCTGTCCAGATGGGCGTGACGTGCGCCGCTCGGACCCGAGCCCGTTCCTCTTCCACCCACACGGCATGGCGCTCGAGGAACCGCTGGGCTTCGGCACGTGACCCGCCGCGAGGCACGGTCACACGTACGGTTCCATCCGGGCGCACCCTGAGAATGTACTTGCGCGCCCGCCGCATCCGCACGAAGTCCACCGCCGAAACGTCGGGAGCAGCCGGCGGCGTCACCAGGAACGGAAGGTCGAGCTGTGCGGCCACGCGGCAATGATACCGAATCAGCCACCCACCAATCACCAATCGCCAATCAGCAATCAGCAATCAGCAATGACAGGGCAACCCGTCGGGGGTCCGTTACGTCCAACGGTCGGAAGAAGGAGCTCGTATGAATTTGAAACCGTCACACTACTGGACCTGGATCTGCGTGTTTGGCGCCATGACGTTCGCCGCCGGCTCTGCTGGGGTCGCTCAGCGGAGCGCCACGAACGACCCGTGCGGGGGTGAAAACTGGGGAAACGATCGCGAAGGCGTCTGCGAGGTTCGCGAATACACCGTTCCAGCCGCGGGGGCCACGCTCACCGTGGACGCAGCCCCGAACGGCGGTATCAACGTCGAAGGCGAGGCGCGCAACGACATTCGGGTCTCCGCTCGCGTCATTGCGACGGCCGACACGCAGGAACAGGCGCGGGCGATCGCGTCGCGGGTGCAGGTGACGGCGACGGCCGATCGCGTCGAGGCGACCGGCCCGAGCGGGCTTGACCGTCACGAAGGGTGGTCTGTGAGCT
>JBKPTT010000066.1:0-14918 GCA_046735635.1 Acidobacteriota bacterium
CCTTGCGGCTCACGCCGCGCACCAACAGGAGGTTGGCAATATTGGCGCAGGCGACGAAAAGGACGAGCGCGGCGATCCATTGCAGCAGCTTCAGGTGATCCTTATACCCGTTCTGCATGTTCTGGATGCCTCCGCCTCCGGGTGTAAGCACAACGTGGGTGCGAGGAAGAACCTTCTGGGCGCGTGGATCGGTAAATGTCTTGAGTGGCGCAAACTGTTGCCTCAGCAGCGCGCTGGCCTTGGCCTGGACGGCAGCCACGACGGTTCCCGGCCTTACGCGACCGATGATGTAGGCCCACTGAGTGTCGGGATCATTGAAGTACGGCGCGCCGATGACAGGGTCCATCGAATTCATGGGAAGGAAGTACTTGGGCGGATTCGTATCGATGCGGTCCCCATAGAAACCCTTGGGAGCGACGCCGATGATGGTGGCCGGCTTGGCATTGATGTAGAACGCGCTTCCGACCACACTCGGATCCCCTGCATAGTCCTGTTCCCATGCGTCGTAGCTCATCACAGCCGTAAGGGGCGCGCCTTTCTGGTCGTCGGCATCTGAGAGGAGGCGGCCAGCTGCCGGCGACAGCCCGAACACGCGGAAGTAATTGCCGGAAACGAACGTCCCCATGACGGACTTCGCAACGGTCTGGGTTCCGGCGCGACGGACGGTGAGGGGCCGCCAGGCGTAACCGGACTCCATTGCGGCTAGCTCTTCGAACTCCGGCAGGCTCTTTTTGAACATGTAGTAGGTGTCTGTCGCGAAGAGGGAGTAATCGCCGGCGTCGTTCCATCCGCTATTGACGCAGCAGTCATCCCTGTCCCCAATTCGCACAAGGGCGTTGGGGTCCACGACCGGCAGGTTATGCAGCAGTATGGCGTTGACCAAGGTGAAGATGGCCGAGTTGGCGCCGATGCCCAGCGCCAGCGTCAGCAAAGCGGTGATCGTGTAGCCCGGAGTCTTGCGCAACTGGCGCAACGCATAACCCAGATCTTGCAAGAGAACTCTCATCGGTTCAGCTCCATACGGTAGTAACCCGACGGCATGACGGAGATCGCGGGCGAGACTGCGCCTTTGGGTTGGACGGAGAAAGGACGGTCAGAGTTGGCGGACGACTCGGCGCCTACTTCCGCGCGCGGGGGGCCGTCGCCGTGGATTCGCGGAGCACGAGCTCCGGATCGATCACGAACTCCTGCGGTAACGGTGCCTTGCCCGGGTTCATCAGGAAGTCACAGACCGTCTCGCCGATGGTGTCCCGGGGAATATGCACGGTCGTGAGGGCCGGCTGGCAGAACTGCGCGAGCGTGATGTTGTCGAAACCGGTCACCGACACGTCGTCGGGAATGCGGCGTCCCCGGGCCCGCAGCTCGCGGATCGCGCCCACCGCCATCAGGTCGTTGACGCAGACGACCGCGGTCACCCGCGGATGTGCATCCAGCAGTGCGCGAGCGGCGCGGCGCCCCCCCTCGAGCGTATCCGCGTCGGCGGCGGTGGCAACCTGCACGCCCTCGTGCCGTCTTGCCGCGTCGACGACCGCTCTCTGCCGCTCGTTGATCGGGCCGAGCGTCACGTGATGCGCGAGGAATCCCAGGCGGCGATGGCCCAGGCTGTACAAGTACGAGGTCAGCTTCGCCATGCCGCTCGCGTAGTCGACGCGGATGTTGGTGATGTTGCGCCGCGGGATACCGACATCGTAGAAGACGACGGGAATGCGCTGCGCGCTGAGTTCCGCGATCAGCTCCGAGTCCACCTCCGACACGATGGCGGCCAGGCCGGCAACCCGGCGGCCGAGCATCAGCCGGACGCTGGTCACCAGCCGCTCCGACGTGTAGTCGGTGTGAGCCATGACGACTTCGTAGCCGGCCTCGTGGGCGCGGGTTTCGACAGCGCGATAGACATCGAGAAAGAACGGATTGTCGATGTTGGAGACGATCACCCCGATGCTGCGGCTCTGCCCGCCGGCGAGGCTTCGTGCGTGCAGATTCGGACTGTACTTGACGTCCGCGATGGCCTTCAGGACGCGGGCACGGGTCGAGCTCTTGACTGGCCCGGTGTCGTTCAGGACCCGGGAGACGGTCGCCGTCGAAACCCTCGCCCGGCGCGCGACGCGCTCCAAACTCATGCCGTTATGATACGCTCGGCCGCGCCTGTAAGCGCTTACACATGACGCGGTGGTTCACATGAAGAAAGCGCGACGCGAGTTTCTCGCCGGTCTGGGGAAGACTGGTGCGTTGCTCGCCGCCAATCCCTGGCTGCGGGCCATCGGCTACGCGCAGGGCGCTCGCGGGCCGTCACGCGTCAGGATTCGCCGTTCGCCGGATCGTACGGACTTCGATCGGCGGCTGCTGGGCTCGTTCCTCGAGCACCTCGGACGCGCCATCTACACCGGCATTTACGAGCCGGGCTCACGCCTCTCGGACGCGAAAGGGTTCCGCACCGACGTCGTCCGAGAAATCAAGGAGCTCGGCGTCCCCATCGTTCGGTATCCGGGCGGCAACTTCATCTCCGGCTACAACTGGCTCGATGGCGTCGGACCGAAGGCGCAGCGTCCGACAGTTCTCGACCGCGCGTGGAACTCGACCGAGACGAATCAATTCGGCACGAACGACTTCATCGACTGGTGCCGGCTGACGGGCGCCGAGCCGCTGCTCGGATTGAACTTCGGGACCGGGTCGGCCGAGATGGCGGTCGCCTACGTGGAGTACTGCAACCTGGATCGCGGCACGAAGTGGAGCGAGCTGCGACGTACCCACGGCTACGATCAACCGCACAACGTGCGCTACTGGTGCCTCGGCAACGAAATGGACGGCCCGTGGCAGATCGGCCAGCTGCAGGCACGCGAATACGGGCGCAAGGCCCGCGACGTCGCCAAACAGATGCGGGTGATCACGCCCGACCTCCGGCTGATCGCGTGCGGATCGAGCGCACCGTCGATGCCGACGTACCTGACCTGGGATCGCGAGGTGCTGGAGGAATGCTACGACCAGGTCGATGGTATTTCGCTGCACGCCTATTACGGCAATACCCCGGCGACGAGCGGGAACAGCACCGCGCGCTACCTCGCGATGAACCTCGACATGGATCGGCACATCCACGAGATCGCCGCCGTGTGCGACTACGTGCAAGGTCTGCAGAAATCGAGCAAGCGCCTGTGGCTGTCTTTTGACGAGTGGAACGTCTGGTATCGCGCGCGTGATCGACAAGCGACCGACGGCCGCCGCGCAACCGCCCCGCACCTGCTGGAGGAGGTCTACAACCTCGAGGACGCGCTGCTCGTCGGCGGCTTCCTCAACACGCTGCTGCGCAACTCGGATCGCGTGCACGTCGCCTGTCTCGCGCAACTGGTCAACGTCATTGCGCCGATCGTCACGCACGAGAACAGCGTGCTTCGCCAGAGCACCTACTATCCGTACGCGTGGGCGCTTCACCACGCCCGAGGCCGCATTCTCGATCTGCGCGTCGAGTCCGAGACCTATCCAATCAAGGCGGCGGGCTTGCAAGCCGACTTCGCGCGCAACGCCGACGTCCCATTCGTCGACGTCGTCGCGACGCTGGACGAGGCAGGCGGGCAAGCGTGCGTCCTGATGCTGAACCGCGATCTCGATGCGACGCGCCAGGTCACCTTGGAGTGGGAAGACATCGCGCCGACGCGCGTAATCACCTGCGAAACGATGACCGGTCCGGATCTGAAGGCGTTCAACACCATCGATCAGCCGAAGCGCGTCGTGCCCCAGTCGCTGACTGCGCCTGCGCCGGGCGGCCGCATGACGTTCGAGCTGCCGGCGCGGTCCTACAGCGTCGCCACGGTGGCGGTCGGCGTTCGGTAGCCGCCAGCGATCGGGACTTCGGCCCCGCGATCAGCGCCGACAACGACCCTGACGGCGCCAGACGCTCGCCCTCGATCGAACGTCGCTCTCTCTGAATGGGACTGAACATGGAATCGACGCACAAGCAGATTGATCGTCGTCGCTTTCTCAAATGCGCGGCAGGCGCGGGGGCAATGCTGACCCTCGGCGGGCGCGTCTCCGCCGCGTCTCGCGCAGCCCAGGCCGGCGTCTCCGGGGACGCGCACCTGCCCGACGGCACGGCCTACGCCGCGTGGGAACAGCCGCTGACATTTTCGAAGACGTATCACGTGGATAACCACGATGCGGCGGCCGACGACACCGGTCCGGGCAGCAGGATGCGGCCCTTCCGCACGATCAACAAAGCCGCCGAGGTGTTGCAGCCCGGCGAGCGCGTGGTGATCGCGTCCGGCACTTATCGGGAGTGCGTGCGCCCGTCCCGCGGCGGGACGAGTCCGTCACAGATGATCAGCTACGAAGCCGCCCCCGGAGCGAAGGTGATCATCAAGGGATCCGAAGTGCTGAAGGATGGGTGGATCCAGGAGGCCGTTCCGGCTGGAGGTCCCGGGGGCGCCGGGCGGGGCGGCGGGCCGCCCGAGCCGCCGGTCACCACCTGGCGGTACGAATTCACCGCCGCGATGTTCCCCGATGCGTATCAGCCGTTTGCGTTGCCGAGCATCATGGGCAGCTGGTCCTGGCTCGATCCGCGCGTGGTCGACATGGGCCCGTTTCTGCGCCGGCGTGGATTGGTGTTCGTCGACGGCAAACCGCTCGAACCGGTCGAGCAGCAACGCGAATTAGCCGCGCCGCGGCTCCAACCCGCACCCGACTTCACGGTGCCGGCGCAGCCGCAAAACGGACTGCCGCCGCGCCGCCGGGGCGGACCGGTCATGCAAGAGGTCGGCGGCTCGCCCGAGGCACGCTTCTGGGTGGATCCCTCGGGTCGGGCCATCCACATCAGGCTGGCGTCTGGCACGCCGGCCGACCACGTGGTCGAAGCGACAACGCGTCAGGCCGCGTTCGTTCCCGCGCAGCCTGGCGCCGGCTTCATTCGCATCAAGGGCCTGACATTCCAGCACGCCGCCAACGCGTATCCGTTTCCACAGTTCGGCATGATCTCCTGCGGCGGCGGCGATCACTGGATCGTCGAAGACAACACCATCGAATGGGCCAACGGCGGCGGCTTGTCGATAGGCCGAGACGCCAACAGCGGTGCCTCGCGTCAGGCCGGCGCTTCGCACATCCTCCGCCGCAACGCGATCCGCTACTGCGGGATCGAAGGCATCGGCGGCATGGGCACCGCCAATACCCTGATCGAGGACAACCTCATCGAATGGTGCGGATGGGCCGATGCCGAACGCGGCTGGGAGGCGGCCGGCGCCAAGTTCCACAACGCCCGCAATCTCCTCTTCCGCCGCAATGTGGTGCGCCACATGCGGCACGCCAACGCGATCTGGCTCGATGTCGGCAATGTCAACTGCCGCCTCACGCGGAACGTGTTCGCTGATGTCGTCTCGGTCAGCGCGGCGGTACACATGGAGATGACCACCGAAACCAACCAGATTGACAACAATGTCATCTGGGACGTGCGCAACGCCGAGAAGGGGACGCCCGGTCAGCGAGGATGCGCGGGCTCCGGCATCTTCGACAATGCGACCGACAAGCTGATCGTCGCGCACAACCTGATCGGCCGCTGCGACAACTCCGGGCTCTTTGCCATTACTCGTCCTGACCGCCGCGGAAGCGGGACCGGTACGGGCAACATCGTGTCCAACAACATCTTCGCGAAGTGCGGCACGTCCGCCATCGTGTTCTTGAATCCGAGCAACGAAGCGGACGGCAACGTCTATACGGGAATGCCGGAACGGTTTCAGGGATACGGCGAGGGGGACGCGAAGCAGTATGTCGACCTGGTGGCGTGGCGCGCGGCCCACCGGTGGGACACGAATTCGGTGAGTGCGGACGCGCAGGTCGATTTCGACCCGGACACGCTCCGGTTGATGTTGTCGAGCCGACCGCCGCTGCCGAAGGTGGCCGCGGTCAACCACATCGACGTCGACATTCTCGGAGAGCACGCGGGAGAGGCGCGGGCGCCCGGTCCGTTGGCAGACCCGGGCGCGAGGGGAGAATGGAACGTGGACCCTCGCGCCCGGGCGTAATCAGAACGAGTACTTCAGCCCCAGCTGAATCTGGCGCATCGGCAGCGCCGTCGAGGTGATGACGCCGAACCCCTGGTGCGCGGCGTTGGCAGGTTGTCCCGGAAACGCCGGGCCGGCCAGGATGTTTCCGTTCGGCGCACCCCACACCGGATGGTTGAACACGTTGAAGGCCTCGAGCCGGAACTGGAGGGCATGGCCGCTCTGCCCGAAGGCGAAGCGCTTCGAGAGCGACATGTCGATCGCCTGCAGATGCGGGGTGACCATGCTGTTCCGTCCGACGTTGCCAAACGTGCCCTGCGGTGCCACGATGAATGACGCGGGGTCGTACCAGCGCACGGCTGAGCGGTTGGACGCATAGCCGTCGCCGGTGCCGGAGTAGCTCGGGCGATCGGGCACCGGGTTGTTGGTGCCGGCATTATTGATGCCGACTGTGAGGGACTGCGGCACGCCGCTCTGAATCGTCGTGTTGGTGCCCAACTGCCACCCGCCGAGAACCGCATCCGCCACCGTGTTGCTGATATTCACCCGCTTCCCCTTGCCAAACGGCAGCTCATAGACGGCGCCGAGTACCCAGCGATGGCGGACGTCGAAGGACGACGGCCCCGTCTCGCACTCCAGGCAAGTGCTGTCCTGCGGGAAGAGCGTGTCGAGTCCCTGCGTTCGAATGCCGCTGGAGTTGTCGATGGACTTTGCCAACGTGTAGCTCGTGTTCAGGCTGAGACCACCGCCGTAGCGGCGCGTCAGCTTCACGCTGCCGGCGTTGTAGTGCCCCGCGAACGTGTCGTTCACGTACTGGAGGACGCCGAAATTCGGATAGGGGCGGCGAGCGTTGATGCTGTCGAGCGGGCCGGGCGCTGCCTGGTTGACGTTCCGGAAGCCGTAGAGGTGCCGGCTCTGCGACCCGAGATAGCCAACTTCCAGCGCCCAGTTTGTGGCGAGCTGCCGCTCGACGTTGACCAGATATTGCCAGGTGCGCGGCGTGGCATGGTCGTAGGCGGCCGCAAAGGCATACGGCGGCGGTACCTGGACGATGACCCCGCTGCCGCCGGGAACGGCGTTGGCCCAGGTGATCGGATTGGCCGGCGTCGAGGTCAGGTCCACGCGAGCCGCGATGTTGCGGGCCATGTCGAAGTATTCGGCGTTGCCGATGTCTTCCATGTAGTACAGCCCGACCCCGGCGCGGATGACCGTCTTCTCTTTCCAGGCGTAGGTCGCGCCGAGCCGCGGCGCGAAGTTCGTGTACTTGGTCTCGCGCAGGTTCTTGTTCAAGCCCCCGCCGCAGACAGCTTTCGTGGCGGTCCATCGGATGGCGAGCCCCTCGTAGGGGTCCGTGCAGCCCGGCTGCCGTACGAAATACGGCCAATTCGCCTCCGGTTGGTTGGGGGTGAAATCGATCTTCGGGATCGCCACCGTGAAGTAGTTGCCCAGCGTGTTGGTGAAGGGCGGCGTCAGCTGGTAGCGAAGCCCAGCCAGCAGCGTGAAGTTCGACGTCATCTTCCAGCTGTCGTCGACGAACGCGTGGACGACGTTGCGCTCGAACTTCGCGTTGGCAACGGCGGCGGCGTTAGTCGACACGAACATTCTGCCGAGCAGGAATTCGGCAAACGCATAGCCGCCGCTGCCGTCCACCGGGTTCTTGGTCGCGTTCGCCTGGAAGGTGAAGACGCCGCGCGAGAACTGGTTGCCGACCTCGTCGAAGTGCTGCCGGTTGTATTCGGCCCCGAGCCCGATGGTGTGCTTGCCGCGGGTCCACGTCAGCTTATCGACCAATTGCAGGTTGTTGTTGTCGACCGCGAACGGACCGTCGTTCGCGTCGCCGATAGCGGTAAAGCCGCCGCCGTTGAACACGACGTTGGGAATGCCCCAGGTGACCGGGGCTCCGGGGTCCTGGTTCGGGACGCCGACATCGGCGACGACGTTGTTGGTGTAGGCCGAGAGCGTGCCGATCGAGTTGAAGAACTTGGTGTAGCCGAAGCGCGCCTCGTTGACGAGAGAGGAGCTGAACGTGCGCGTATTGGACGCGCCCCACTGCTTGTAGTGGGTCAGGATCTTCGATCCCGCCAGACCGATGCCCTGGCTCGACTGGGTGTCGTCGCCCCAGTTGTAGCGCCCCATCCACTGCGAGGTTGGCGATTCGTTGAAATCGGCGCGAACGACATAGCCGTTGCGATCGAAGGGGGCCGAGTTGTCCTGCACGTAGTTGTTGAGCAGGCCGGGAAGTGTCGCCGGGTGGTAGTACGACAGGAACTTCTTCGAGATCGGATCGATCCGGTCCGCCGGGATGACGTTGCTGGGGAACGGCTGACCCGTGGCGGGATCGTAGATGACGGTGCCGGGGAGGATCTCACTGAAATCGCCGGCGAACATCTTCGTGGTCGGCACGGTGAACGTGGACTGGGTGGTCTGCCGGCGGCGCAGCTGTTCCAAGTTCGTCATGAAGAACAACTTGTTGCGAAGCAGCGGGCCGTCGGCTTCGAAGCCGTAGTCGTTCCACTTGAACGGCGACTTCGCTGGATGGACGCTGGTGAACGCGTAGGGCTTGGCGTCCAGCGCATCGTTGCGGACGAACTCGAAGGCCGTGCCGTGGAAGGTATTGCCGCCAGACTTGGTGACCACGTTCACCTGCGTGCTCTGGTGGCCGAACTCGGCCGGGTAGACGCCGGTCTGGACCCTGAACTCCTGGATCGCGTCGATCGACGGCAGCGCGATGTAGTTGTTGAAGTTCACGTCCATGTTGCTGACACCGTCGAGGGTGTAGTAATTGAAGAAAATGCGCTGTCCGCCGGTGGAGATGGACTGCTGCGCGCGCTCGCCGCCCAGCCGGCTGGCCGCCTGCCCCGCGGCGGGCGAGAGCACGTTGACGTTCGGCGACATCGCGACGAGATTCAGATACTGCCGGCCGTTCAGCGGCAGCTCGGTCACCACCTTGTTCTCGATGACGGTCCCGAGCGTGGTGCTCTCGGTGTTGAGCAGTGGGGACATCCCACTGACCGTCACCGTCTCCTCGACCTTGCCGACTTGCAGCGGCACGTCCACTCTCACGGTCTGCTCGACATCGACCTTGACGTGCGGCAACTCCGCCGTCTTGAAGCCTTGCAGTTCGACCTTGAGCGCGTAGATGCCCGGAGGGAGCGACGGGAACGAGTACAGGCCGTCCGCATTGGTCGTGGTCGTGCGCGTGCCGCCGGTGGCCGTGTTCGTCACCGTGACGGTCGCGCCCGGGATGGCGGCGCTTGACGAGTCCGTCACCAGGCCGCTGATCCCACCTTGCGTCTGCGCGTGAGCAGTAGATACGTACGCCGTGAGGACCATCGCTACGGCGAGTAAACGGACGACCGAACGCGACTGCTGTTTCATCGTTCCTCCCCTACCGGTTGCGAACAGAATCCGAGCGACGATGTCGGAGGTGACCGAACGGTGGTATGAGCGCGTGCCGAATGTAAGCGCTTACTCTCTTGGTGTCAACGGACATTCGCCTACCATGCGGCACGCTGGTTCTTTGCCTCGAAAGCGCTTACACTGCTGGCCATCGCCGCAACGCAGTCCTCAAGGAGACCGGATGTCCACACCACCTCGCTCGAATGCCGCCACCATGAACCGCCGACAGGTACTTCGGCTTTCTACGGCCGCGGGCATCGGGGTCGCCCTGCCCGGATCCGCGGCTGCGGCACAACCTCGACCAACTGCCGCGACGGGAGCCGCCTCCGCCACCTGCAGCACACCGCGAACGGCGATCGCGAAGACCCGGTACGGAAAGGTCCGCGGCTATGTCGAGGACGGCGTGTTGACGTTCAAGGGAGTGCCGTACGGCGCCACCACCGGCGGCGAGAACCGCTGGCTGCCGGCGAAACCGCCCGCTCCCTGGGACGGCGAACTGCCGACGCTGATCTACGGCGCCAACTGCCCGCAGCGTCTCCACGACTGGGTCCAGGAGCAGAGCTTTCTGTACCAGTGGACGGACGGCTGGCAGAGCGAGGACATGCTCAAAGTGAACATCTGGACGCCGAGCCTGACCGGCTCGCGGCCCGTGATGTGCTACATCCACGGCGGCGGCTACACCTTCGGATCGGCCTACGAGCTGGCGTCGCAGGACGGCGCGCAGCTGGCCCGGCACCACGACGTCGTCTCGGTGACGGTCAACCACCGGCTGAACATCCTCGGCTTCTTCAACCTCTCCGAATTCGGCGGACCGGCGTATGCCGATTCAGCCAACGTCGGCATGACGGATCTCGTCGCCGCGCTGCAGTGGGTCCGCGACAACATCGCGAACTTTGGCGGCGACCCCGACCGCGTGATGATCTACGGCCAGTCCGGCGGTGGCTCCAAGGTCACGACGCTGCTCGGGATGCCGTCGGCCCGCGGGTTGATCCATCGCGCCTCGGCGCAGTCCGGCGGCGGCGGTAATCCGCCCTCGGCGGAGCAGTCGCGCGAGCTCACGAAGCGTCTCATCGCCGAACTCGGCGTCAAGGACATGGCCGCGCTGCAGAAGATGGACTGGGCCCGGCTGAATGCCGCCGGCAACGCCGCGGTGGCCGCCATGAATCCGCCGCCGGACCCGACGGCCGGTCCGATACCGCCTTTAGGCTCGACGCCGCGTGTCGGCTGGGGACCGAGTGTCGACGGCCGGATCATCACCATGCGTGCCTTCTTCGAGGGTGCCCCCGAGATCTCGAAGCAGGTGCCGATGCTGATCGGCTCGGTCAGCGAGGAGGGCAATCGCATGTCGTCGCGCCCCAGCGAGGCGGAATGGATGGCGACGCTGGCGAGGAGTTACGGAGAGACGAAGGCCGCAGCGATAGCGGCGGCGCTGAAGCGCGCCTATCCGAACAAGAGCATCCGAACGCTCTCCTACATGTGCAGCGGGCCAGGGCTGAACGGCCTGAGCATGCGCAACAACGTCACGCGGATGGCGACGATGAAGCACCAGCAGCAGGGCGCGCCCGCCTTCGCATATTACTTCCGGTGGCAGTCGCCGATGCTGGAAGACGCGGGCGCCTGGCACACCGCGGAACTCGCGTTCTGCTTCGACAACACCGCACGCTGCGCGCAGGGCACCGGCAACGGATCGGAGTCACAGGCGCTGGCGAAAAAGGTGGCGACGGCATGGGCCAACTTCGCCCGGACGGGCAATCCGAGCCAACCCGGGCTGCCGTGGCCGGCGTTTACACCAGATCGATGTCCGACGATGGTCTTCGACAACGAGTGCCACATGGTCGACGATCCCGACCGAGAGGCGCGCATGATTCTCTTGGGCTGACACCGCGCTGATGCGCATCACACGCCTTCGAGACCTCGCTGCCAGTCGAACCCGATCGCGGTGAGAAAGGCACGGGCAATCAGGGCCGACCCGGTGTTATTGGGGTGCACGCGGTCCCAGTTGACCGTGGCTGGATAGTAGGTCGTGAGCAGTCGATCGAAGGCGGCCTGCACATCGACGAACACGGTGCCCGCTGTCGCAGCGGCGACCTTCTTCACAACGGCGCCGTACTTGTCCATCGTCGCGCGCATCGCGTCCTGGCGGTTCGGCTCGATGTAGTACGGCGTCATCAGGATGAGCCCCTTGACCAACGGCTTTGTGGACGAGACCAGCTCCCCGAGGTTGCGCTCGTATTCGTCGATCAGCACATGACTCTCGGTCTGCTTCGGCGAGTCGTACTGGCGCCAGACGTCGTTCGCGCCAATCATGATCGACAGCCAGTCTGGCTTCAGGTCCAGCACGTCCTTCTGCCATCGCGCCTTGAGATCGCGGGTCGTGTTTCCGCTGACTCCCATGTTGATGACGCGGATCAGGCGCTCGGGATACACCGCGCCGAGCAGCGCGTCGACCATCATCACGTAACCGCGCCCCAGCGCGTCGTCCGCTCGCCCCTCACCGATCGGCCTGGCGCGGCCGACGTCAGTGATCGAGTCGCCGATCATCACCAGCTTCTCACCCTTCTGAAGTCGCAGATCGGGCCGACGACCGGGCGTCTGAGCGGCGGCAACCGGGATCCCGAGCGTCGCGAGGCCGGAAACGCCGGCGAGGGCAGAAACAACTTCTCGTCGTGTGACCATGACTCCCCTTTCACGCCACCAGTCGCGGTTCGATCGGTACGATCATCGTCTGCAGATTCGGTGGGAATTATACGCGCTGGCGTTAGTTGAGCGCCGGCTGCGCGGAGTCGGGTATTGGTATAGTCGGGCGATGCGGGCCCTGCTCGTCGAGGACGACGACACCATCGCGGACTTCGTCGCGCGTGGGTTACGCGAGGCTGGGTTCAGAGCCGACAGAGCTGCCGACGGAGTTGAGGGATTGCAGCTCGCGGCGACGGCGACCTATGACGTCGCGATTGTCGACGTGATGCTCCCGAAGCTCGACGGCCTGTCACTGATCAAAGAACTCCGGCGTCGTCAGATCGCGACTCCCGTCCTGATCCTGAGCGCCCGCCACACCGTGGACGACCGCGTCACTGGGCTCGAGGCCGGCGGCGATGACTACCTGATCAAACCTTTCGCCTTCGCTGAGCTGATCGCTCGCGTGCAGGCGTTGATTCGCCGCGCAACCGCGGCGCCCGCCTCGACGCGCCTCACGGCCGGCGACCTCACCCTCGACCTCCGGTCGCGCCTCGCAATCCGGGGCGGGCGCGAGATCGAGCTGCGTCCGCGCGAGTTTGCGTTGCTCGAGTATCTGATGCGCAACACCGGGCGGGTCATCTCGAAGACGATGATCCTGTCTCACGTGTGGGACTACAGCTTCGATCCGCGCACCAATGTCGTCGACGTCCTCGTCCACCGTCTGCGCGAGAAGATCGATCGCGACTTCGACCACAAGATGATCCAGACGGTGCGGGGCATGGGCTATGTACTCAAAGTGGCGTGAGCGTCTCCAGCATACGCTCGGCTTCCGCCTTGCCCTCTGGTACGCGGTCATCTTCGTCGTCAGCTCCCTCGCGCTTACAGGTCTGACGTATGTGCTGGTCGCAGCCTCGCTGCGGCAGTACGACCGCGAGATCATCGGCAACGCGCTCGTTCAGTACGCCAACGCGTATCAGGTTGGCGGCGTCGTCGCGCTCCGAGAGGAGATCCGGCGCACGCAGGCGACGGCCGCTCCCGGCCCGATGCTCGTGCGCACGGTCGGTGAGCGGCAGGTGGTGACGTTCTTGAGCCGACCAAGCGAATGGCCCGAGTTCGATCTGTCGCGGCTGGAGGTGCCGTCACCCGACGGCCAACAGACATGGAGCACGCTCGACACGGGACAGGACGGATTCGAGCTGGAGGTCGCGTCGGTCAGGCTGCACGACGGCACGCTGTTCCAGGTGGGCATGAGCAGCGAGCGCCGCGCGCAACTCCTGCAGCGGTTCCGCAGAGTGCTGCTCATTAACGTTCTCTCGCTGATCGTCGTCGGCCTCGCTGGCGGTGCAATCCTCACTTCGTCCGCGCTCCAACCGCTCAGGCGGCTTGCCGACACCGTTCGATCGATTCTGCACACCGGCCGCACCGATGTGCGCGTCGTCACACAGAACACCGGAGATGCACTCGACGAGCTGAGCGCGCTGGTCAACGCGATGCTCAATCGTATCGACGCCGTTCTCGCCGGTATGCGGGGCGCCCTCGACAACGTCGCGCACGATCTGCGCACACCAATGACGCGCTTGCGCGGGATTGCCGAAACCGCTCTCAATTCGAGCGATCTAGCCCTCCTTCGTGACGCCCTGGCCGACTGTCTCGATGAATCGGACCGCGTCATCGAAATGCTGAACACGCTGATGGATATCTCGGAGGCGGAGACCGGGACGATGACGCTGCACCGTGAGCAGACCGATCTCGACGATCTCATCGGTCAGTCGGTGGAGTTGTACGAGGATCTCGCCGACGAGCGAGGCGTCGAAATCCGGACGAACGTACCATCAAAGCTCGTCGTCGAGATCGATCGGAACCGGATGCGGCAGGTCATGGCCAACCTGATCGACAATGCTGTGAAATACACGGCGCCCGGAGGAGTCGTCGAGATCGCTGCACATCGGGACCACGACGACGCGGTCGCGACGGTCTCGGATACCGGCGTCGGAATCCCCGCGGATGAACTGCCCCGAATCTGGGACCGGCTCTATCGCGGAGACAAGAGCCGTTCGAGCAGGGGCCTGGGCCTCGGGCTCAGCCTGGTCAAGGCCATCGTCGCCGCCCATGGTGGAAAGGTCAGTGTGCGATCCCGCCTTGGACAAGGATCCACCTTCGAACTTCGTCTGCCCGTCGAGGTGCCCCGGCCGAACCTTTCAGCGATGTAATGCAGCCGCCATGTCCCGGTAATGCTGGCTCCGTATCCTCAGTACAGTGATTTTTTTCTGGAGACAGCACCAACATGAACATCAACGAGTATCAGGATTCCACGCCGCGACGCCGCGCCGGAGGCCGGGCCCGGTCCGGCGCAGGAACCGCCGCTGCCGCGGCGCTGCTGCTCACCGGGTCGATCATCGGGTGGACGGCGTCATCAAGAGTCGGACTGACCGCGTCGGCCGCGACTGCACCGATTGCCGCGCCCGCGCCGACGCTGCCCGCGGCGGGAGCTTCTTATGCCGGACTGGTCGACCAGGTCACGCCAGCAGTCGTGACGATTCGAATGGAACGCCGGGTTCGGAACGTCAGCCAGGACATGCCTGAGGAGTATCGCCGGTTCTTTGGCGACCAGTTCGGCTTCGGCCGGCGCGGCACGCAGCGGCCGGAACGTCGGGAGGACGGACTCGGTTCGGGCGTGGTCGTGCGTCCGGACGGGTACATCCTGACCAACACTCACGGGGTCGACCGCGCCGACCAGCTCAGCGTGGAGCTGAATGATGGCCGCAGCTTCAAGGCGAAGCTTGTCGGCACCGACGCTGCCACAGATTTGGCCGTCGTGAAGATCGAGGGGACGAAGCTCCCGACGCTGCCGCTTGGCGATTCGAA
>JBKPTT010000067.1:0-12302 GCA_046735635.1 Acidobacteriota bacterium
GCGCCGCGGCATCGATACGCGGTGCACACCTGCAGCTCGGGGAGGCCGTCGAGCACGTCGAGCTTCGTCAGCGCGAGGCCGCTCAGGCCGTTGACGCGAACGGCATAGCGCACCGCGACGGCGTCGTACCATCCGCACCGCCTGGGACGTCCCGTCACGGCTCCGAACTCCTGCCCGCTCTCGCGCAGCCGGTTTCCGATCTCGCCGGTCAGTTCCGTCGGCAGCGGTCCTTCGCCAACCCGTGTCGTGTACGCCTTGGCGGCGCCGAGCACGCCGTCGATGGCCTGCGGGCCGATCCCGAGGCCGGTGCACACGCCGCCGACGGTCGCATTCGAAGACGTGACGTACGGATAGGTGCCGTGATCGATGTCGAGCAGCGTCCCCTGCGCGCCTTCGAACATGATCGAGCGGCCCGCCTTGCGGGCCCCGTCGAGGAACAGCGAAACATCGGTGACCCACGGCTGCATGCGCTGCCACGCCTGCGCGAGATCGTCGAGGAGTTGGCCCGCATCCATAATCGAATCGCCGATGATTCGGTTGCGCGCCGCGACGTTGTGCTCGATCGCGTCGCCAAGCGATTCAGGATTCGCGAGATCGCCGACGCGGACGCCGCGGCGCGCGATCTTGTCCTCGTAGGCCGGACCGATGCCGCGCGATGTCGTTCCGATCTTGCGCTCCCCCCGGCGCGCCTCGCTCAGCAGATCGAGCTCGCGATGGTACGGCAGGATCAGATGCGCCTTGTCGCTGATCCGGAGCCGATCGCCGATTGTGATTCCGGCGCGCTCCAGCTCGTCGATCTCGGCAAAGAGCGCCTGCGGATCCACGACCACGCCGTTGCCGATCACACACGTGATGCCGTCGTGCAAAATGCCCGACGGCAACAGACGCAGCACAAACTTCCGGCCGTTCGCGTACACGGTGTGTCCGGCGTTGTGTCCGCCCTGGTAGCGCGCGACGATCGAGAAATGCGGCGTCAGAAGATCGACGATCTTGCCTTTTCCTTCGTCGCCCCACTGTGCACCGAGCACCGCGATGTTCATAACTGAAGTATTCTACCCGCGAACCGCATGATCTTCCTCGACGGCAACTCGCTCTCGCTTTCGGATCTGATCGCGATTGCCGACGAGAACGCGCCCGTGGCGCTCTCCCGCGACGCCGCCGCGCGGGTCGACTCGGCACGCATCGTCGTCGATCGCAAAGCGGAAGGCGACGAGGCGGTCTACGGCATCAACACGGGGTTCGGCGCGCTTGCCGAGACCCGCATTCCCCACGATGCGCTCGGCGCGCTGCAGCTGAACCTGTTGCGCAGCCATGCCGCCGGAGTCGGCGAGCCGCTGCCGGTGCGCGCGGTCCGTGCCTCGATGGCGCTGCGCGCGAACGTACTGGCGAAGGGCTTTTCAGGCATCCGGCGCACGACGGTCGAATCGCTGATCGCGATGCTCAACCGGCGGGTGCATCCGATCGTGCCGAGCCGCGGCTCGGTGGGCGCGAGCGGCGATCTCGCGCCGCTCGCCCATCTCGGCCTCGTCATGGTCGGCGAGGGCCACGCCGTCGTCGGCGATGCGGTCGAGGCCCTGCCCGGCCGCGAGGCGTTGCGGGCCGCCGGGCTCACGCCGGTTTCTCTCCAGCCCAAAGAGGGTCTCGCGCTGATTAACGGCACGCAGCCGTCCACGGCGATCGCCGCGCTCGCCGTTGCCGGAGCCGAGCGGCTCACGCGCGCGGTCGACATCGCCGCTGCGTTGTCGATCGATGCACTGCGCGGATCGGTGAAGCCGTTCGACGCGCGCATTCACGCGGCGCGTCCCCACGCCGGCCAGGGCATCTCCGCTTCGAACATTCAGCGGCTCGTCGCGGGAAGCGCAATCAACCACTCACACGAGCACTGCGGAAGGGTCCAGGACGCGTACTCGCTCCGATGTGCCGCGCAGGTACACGGCGCCGCGCGTGACGCGCTCGCCTGGGCGCACCAGACGCTCCTCGTCGAAGCCAACGGCGCGACCGACAACCCGATGGTGTTCGCGGCCGACGACGAAATCCTGTCCGGCGGCAACTTTCATGGCGCGCCGGTCGCGATCGCGGCCGATCTTTGCGCCATCGCGCTCGCGCAACTCGTCACGATCAGCGAGCGGCGGTCGGATCGGCTCGTCAATCCCGCGCTCAGCGAGCTTCCCGCGTTCCTCACGACCGACAGCGGCCTGCATTCGGGTTACATGATGGCGCAGGTCACCGCCGCGGCACTCGTGTCCGAGATTAAAACATTGACGCATCCCGCGAGCGTCGACACGATCCCCACCTCTGCGAACCGCGAGGACCACGTCAGCATGAGCATGGGAGCGGCACTGAAGGCCGAGCGCGCGCTGCAACTCGCGACACGCGTCATCGCTGTGGAGGTGCTGTGCGCGTCTCAGGCGATCGATCTGCTCGCGCCGCTAAAAACATCGGAGGCGCTCGAACGCGTGCACACGCGCGTCCGCTCGATCGTCCCGCGGCTCGGCGGCGATCGTCCGCCTGCGCCCGATATCGAAGCGATTTCCCGTTTGATCGCCGACGGTTCGCTCGAAACCTCGTGCGCGCTGGAAGTCAAGTAAGAAATTTTTTAATTTCAAATTGACAACGCGGGCGTACGTTTCTAGATTGCTTGCTTCGCCGCGGTCTTCCGGCCACCTGCGAAACGTGATTGAAGATCGCATCCCACTTGTCGATGAGCATCGTCAGCCGTCACGTGAGCGCGCCTCGAGGTGCCGTCCTGTCGTGTAAGGGATGGCCGCAGGAAGCCGCGCTCAGAATGCTGATGAACAATCTCGACCCCGACGTTGCCGAACGGCCGGACGATCTCATCGTCTACGGCGGCTCGGGCCGCGCGGCTCGGAGCTGGGCTGCCTTCGATGCGATTGTCGAATCGCTGCGGCGTCTCGATCACGATGAAACGCTCGTCGTTCAGTCCGGCAAGCCGGTTGCCATCTTCCGCACCCATCCCTGGTCTCCCCGCGTGATCATCGCGAACGCCCTGCTCGTCCCGGCCTGGGCGACGTGGGAAAACTTCCGCGCGCTCGAGAACCTCGGCCTGACGATGTACGGGCAGATGACGGCGGGCAGTTGGATATATATAGGTACACAGGGCATTCTTCAGGGGACTTACGAGACGCTGGCAGAGCTCGCGCGTCGTCATTTCGGCGGCAGCCTGGCGCGGCGCCTGGTCGTGACGGCAGGCCTCGGCGGCATGGGCGGCGCGCAGCCGCTGGCGGTCACGATGAACGAAGGGGTCGCGCTGGTCGTCGAAGTGGATCCGAAGCGGATCGAGCGCCGCCTCGCAACCAGGTACGTCGACGAGCGTGCATCAAGCCTGGACGATGCGCTCGGCCGTGTGGAGAGATACCGCCGCGAAGGAATCGCGCGATCGGTGGCGCTGGAAGGGAATGCCGCAGACGTTCTGCCCGAGCTTGCGCGACGCGGCGTCGTCCCCGACGTGCTGACGGATCAGACGTCGGCGCACGATGCGCTGAACGGGTACGTGCCGGCCGGCCTGAGATTGAACGAGGTGGAGTCGCTGCGCCGAACCAACCCGAGTCAGTACATCGAGCGAGCGCTCGCCTCGATGGGGCAGCACGTGCGCGCCATGTTGACGCTCAAGCGTGCCGGCGCTGTCACATTCGATTACGGCAACAATATTCGTGCGCAGGCTGAAAGCGCCGGCGTGTCGGACGCCTTCGACATCCCCGGGTTCGTCCCCGAGTACATCCGTCCGCTGTTTTGTCTCGGGAAGGGTCCGTTCCGCTGGGCGGCGCTGTCGGGCGATCCGGCCGACATCGCCGCGACCGATGCGCTCGCGCTCGAGATGTTCGCCGACAACGCGCCGTTGTGCCGCTGGATTCGGATGGCGCAGGAACGCGTTGCTTTTCAGGGACTTCCGGCGCGCATTTTGTGGCTTGGCTACGGCGAACGTGCGAAGTTCGGCCTCGCAATCAACGATCTGGTCCGCCGCGGACGGCTGAAGGCGCCGATCGTGATCGGCCGCGATCACCTCGACGCGGGCTCGGTCGCGTCGCCCAATCGCGAGACCGAGGACATGCGCGACGGCAGCGACGCGATCGCCGACTGGCCCGTTCTCAACGCCCTGCTGAACGCCTCGTCGGGCGCAACATGGGTTTCGGTCCACCACGGCGGCGGCGTTGGCATCGGCTACTCGCTGCACGCCGGCATGGTCATCGTCGCCGACGGCACCCGGGAAGCCGACGACAAACTTCAACGCGTGTTGACCTGCGACCCCGGTCTCGGCGTCGTCCGCCACGCGGACGCCGGATATCCGGAAGCGGTCGACACGGCCAGACGTTTTGGCATTAAGATGCCATCATTCGGTTCCGGAGGTTCCCTGCCATGATGATCCCAGAGCGCCCCGCGCTGGAGCGGCGGGTGCTTGCTGCGCTCGATGGTACCGCGGGAGCGGCGCCGCGCATTCCGGTGGTCATCGGCGGATGCGGCTCGGGACGAACGTCCCTGCTTCTCCGCCTGCGCGACCTGATCGGCAGGCAGTCGTCGCAATACGTCGACGTCGAGCGGATCGCCACCACGCCCGAGCGCTTTGTTCAATCGATGCGGACGGCGACGCCGTTCGCCGCCATTCCGTACGGCGAGAAGGAGAACGGCGAGAGCAGCGCGCGCGGCGCATTCGATGCCGCGCTGGCGTTCCTCGACACGTGCCGTGCCGACGGCGGCGCGGCCGCGACGTTCCTTCTCGACGAGTTCCTCGAGCTGCGTACGTTCGAGAGCTTTCCCGGCCTGCGCTCCGTGCTGCGCGACCTGCTGACGGCGCTCGCCTCGAGCGGCAACCGCTTCGTGCTGACCACACGGTATGGAGCACGAGCCCACCGGCTGCTGCGGGATGCGCCGGCCCGCTTCGAGATCGTTCAAGTCGCCCCGCTCACCCCCGCCGAAGTGCGCGCGACGATGCCGGCGACATTTCCTGCGCGCACGCTGTCGGGATCGCACGAAGACGAGGACGATCGGGTTCGCGACGACCTCGCACGCCTGATCCACGCCATCTCCGACGGGCGCCCCGCCTACGCGCGCATGATCGCTGAGGCATCGGGGGCCATGGCCCCGCGCGACGCCGTCGACCCCGTGAGCGCACTCAGCGCGCTGCTCGCGGTCGGCGGCACGATGTCGGCGGCCTGCCGCTTCTGTTATGAGCTGCGCCTGCATCGCGCCCGCGGCTACGGCGCGCTCAAGGCCATTCTCGACGTGCTGGCGCACGAAGAGCCGCTCACGCTCACGGAGATCGCGCTGCGCCTGCAGCGCACGCCGGGGTCAACGAAGGACTATCTGTCCTGGCTCGAAGACGTGGACCTCATCACGTCACGGCAGAAGCGTTACAGCTTCAGCGATCCGATCATGCGGCTGTGGGTGCGCCTGAACGGCCACGCGGCGCCCCCGAGCGAAGAGGACGTTGCGCGCGAAGTGCACGCCTACGTGCTCGGACGCCTCCCGCACAACGAGCCGGCGCTCGCTCTCGCCGGCGCACAGCCGGTCGATCGCGACCGCGACAAGTCATGGGGGATTATCGAAATCGACTGACCGATGTCATTGCCGATGGCCGAGTGCCGAATGCCGATCGCGGCGATTTTCGAGTGACGAAGGAGAAGGTCGGATTGCCGAATCGGAATGGCGAACGCCGAATGGAATGATGGTTGACGAAGGTAGAATGTTCGGCGTTCCATTCGACATTCGGCATCCATTCGACATTCGGCATCCATTCAACATTCCGCATTCCATTCGACACTCGGCATTCCCATTCGACGATCGAACACTCTAATTCGCCACTCGCCAATCGATAATTCGGCACTCGGCAAGCTGCATTCTTCATTGTGACGCAGGCCGCGGACTCGGTTCCTACTGCGTCGTCGTCAGCAGTTCGAGCGCTTTCTTGGCCGCGGCCTGAGCGGCTTCCTTCTTGCTCTTCCCCTCGGCGCGCGCGATGGCTTCGCCGTTGACGAGCACCTCGACGTCGAACAGACGGCGGTGTGCCGGGCCCTGCTCGGCCGCCAGACGATAGGACGGCAGTCCGCGGTCGTGAGACTGCAGCCACTCCTGCAGCGCCGATTTGTAGTCTTCGGTGAAGGCGGCATGCGCGCCCGTACGACGCGCTTCGTCGATCAGCGCGGCGAACTGCCGCTCGATGAAGGCCGCCGCCGGCTCAATGCCTCCGTCGAGGTAGATTGCCGCTATCAGCGCCTCGTAGCAGTCCGCGATGAGCGCGTGCTTCCGGCGGCCGCCCGTCTTCTCCTCGCCGCGTCCGAGAATCAGAAACTCCCCCAGCCCCATCGCGTCACCCAGCCGCGCCAGAGACGCGGCCGACACGATGGACGCCTTGAGCTTCGATTTCTGACCTTCGTTGTGCTGCGGGAATCGACGAAACAGCAGGTCGGCAATCACGAAGCCGAGCACGGAGTCGCCGAGAAACTCCATCGACTCGTTGTCGAACACGCCGCCGCTTGCGTCCTCGTGGACGCGAGACCGATGCGTGAGCGCATGCTCGAGCAGGCCGCGGTCGCGGAACCGATATCCGATGCGCCGCTCGAGCGGCTCGAATTCGGAGCCGAACGGGACGACGCGGCCCGGTCCGGTCTCCTCGCGATGGCTCTCGATGATCTGCTTGGCGTGCTGCGCCTCGTGCGCGTTCACCGAAACGCGCAGCTCGTTGACCGCAAGTGGAAAGGGAGTGCGGGACATGTCCGACGAGATCATGGTCGCGATGCCGTGGGTCTCGAGCAGCCCTCGCACGACGTCCGCTTCGATTTGGGACGGCGTGCGGAAGATGACGACGAGGTCGTTCACACCGCCACCTTCCCGGCGGTCGCGAACGCGCGCTCCACTTTGACGAGAATCATCGTCATGTCGTCGTGCTGGTTCGCCGCGCCGACAAACGACTCGATCTCGCGCATGATGCGCTCGCGCAGCTCGCCGGAGTCGAGATGCCCGTGCTCCTCCACCAGGCTGCGCAGCCGTCCTTCGCCGAAGAGATCGCTCTCGGAGTTCATGGCCTCGGTGATCCCGTCCGTGTACAGGACGATCACGTCGCCCACCGCCAGCTCGATGCAGACTTCCTCGAGAAGCTGCGAAAAGAGCTCTTCGGCAGCTTCGATGCGGAGCCCCAGCACCATGCCGTTCGGCGTCAAAATGCTGGCGGCCGGGCCCGCGCCAGAGAAGAAGATCAGGGGTGTGTGTCCAGCACGGCAGAATCGCATCGTGCCGCGCTCGAGATCGACGACCGCGTACGACGCGGTGATGAAGCTGCGGCTGTCGAGGTGCTCGGAGATGATCCGGTTCACTTCGATCAGAAGCTCGCGCGGCGAGTCGTACCGCTGGCTGAGCGCGAGCACCAGCCCCTTCAGCTCCGCCATGTACAGTGCCGCGGACGTGCCTTTTCCCGACACGTCGGCAATCAGGATTCCCATCCGGTTGCCCGCCAGCTGGAAGAAGTCGTAGTAATCCCCGCCAACTTCGCGCGCGGGTACGCAGAGCGCCGTAATGCCGAAGCCCGGCACGTCGATAGGGCCGCGAGGCAAGAGCGACATTTGAATCGCACGCGCGATGCGGAGCTCTTCTTCGAGGCGTTTCTTCTCGGCCGCTGTCTGCAGCAGCCCTTCGATGCTGCCGGTCATCTCGTTGAATGATCCGGCCAGCTCGCCGAGCTGGTCGTCGGTCTGAACGCTGATGCGGTGAGAGAAGTCGCCATGTCGCACGCGCTCGGTCCCGGTGAACAGCTGATGGACCGAGCTCGTAATCGACCTGGCGAGCGCCAGTCCCATGCTGAGCGCAACCATTTCGATGATCAGGAACAAACCTGCCACCACGAGCAACAGCAACAGGGCCAGCGTTCCGAATTGCGCGCCGCTGACTTCCAGCTTCTGCGCGTCGGCCAACCGCCGGTAGAGCTCCGAGGGCCGGTAACTCAAGGCAACGCTGACACGTCGAAGCTCTCCCGTCTCCCAGTCGTTGTGGTCGAGGAAGATGACGCTCTTTCGAAACAGCGTGCTCCACCCGGCATCACTCGTGCGATCGACGATCGGATTCGTCGTGACGGCGCTCGGCTGTCCCTCGCCTCGTCGTCTCAGCGACGTGGCTGTCCCGGCCCGCACGCTGGTCGCGTCCTGGAGCTTCTGAATCATCTCGGCATCGATCGGCAGATCGCCGACGACGTACCCGACCAGAGTGTCGTTGATGACGACGGCGGCGACTGCACGCGCGATCAGGTCCACTTCGTCCGCGGTATTCGGGACCGGCAGCGTCAGCGTGCCTGCCCATCCACTGCGTGTAATCCACAACGGAATGCGTGCGGGCGGCTGGGCGTGCCGCCACGGACCCGCCTGCATCGGCTCGAGCCGTCCGTCTCGCGCCGCGGAAGCCGGAACGAACGCGAACGAGATCTCCCGGTATCTCGCGGCAAGGTTCCGCTGGATTCTCGAGAGAGACTGCGCTTCGCTCTCCGGCGCCCGGCCGAGCTCCGACGCCGCTCCACGCGTCGCGAGATTGAGATCGTTTCCCGCCTTGTCGTACCCGTCCTTGAACAAGTAGGCGCTGATGTTCGTGAAGATGAGTACGCCGCCCACGAGGAAGAACGTCACGATCAGCAGTGCCGGCACCACACCGATGAAGATGTAGGAGAGGATCAGCTTGCGGCGCACCGCCCAGAGCAGGCGGCGTTTGGTCAGCACGAACAAGTGCCAGACGAAGTACCCGAGCGACACGACGATCCCAATCGTCGCGAGCGGGCTGACGATCGCGACAACACTCGGAAGAATGTTCGTGGCTCGAAGCACTCCGACAACGAGCTTCGCCGCCGCCGACGCGAGAAACACACGGCCGGGCCAGGTGCGGAGCAGCAGGTGCGATGTCGAGAACGGCGCCTCTTTGGCAACCCTCGCGGTACTCATGCGCTCGGAAAGGATGGTACCATCAACACCGTGAAACTTCCCGATTCCGCCCGCTTCTCGACCGTTTGCATCCACGCCGGCCAGGAGCCGGATCCCTCGACCGGGGCGATCATCACGCCTATTTATCAAACGTCGACGTACGCGCAGGAAGAAGTCGGGCGGCACAAGGGTTTCGAATACGCGCGCACGCAGAACCCCACGCGGCTTGCGCTCGAGAAGAACATCGCCGCCATCGAGCGCGGCAAGGCGGCGTACGCCTTCGCGTCAGGGATGGCCGCCATCGACGCGGTTACGACGTTCCTTCAAGCCGGCGATCACGTCGTCGTGACCGACAATACTTACGGCGGCACGTTCCGCTTGTTCGAGCGCGTCCTCCGCAAATACCAGCTCTCGTTTTCCTACGTGGATACCTCCCAGCTCGAGTTGGTCGAGCAGGCGATCCGGCCGGAAACGAAGATGCTGTTCATCGAGACACCGACCAATCCGGTGATGCGGCTGACGGACCTCGACGCGGTGTCACGGCTGGCGCACACCCACGACGTCAAGGTGGTCGTCGACAACACGTTCGCCAGCCCGTCGATTCAGCGGCCGATCGAGTTCGGCGCCGACATGGTCGTGCATAGCACGACGAAGTACTTGAACGGGCACAGCGACAGCGTCGGCGGCATCGTGGTCGCGGTACACGACGACGACATCGAGTGGCTCGAGTTCGTGCAGAACGCCGCCGGCGCGATCCTCGGACCTTTCGATTCGTGGCTCGTATTACGCGGGACCAAAACGCTGGCGCTGCGCATGGCGCAGCACAGTGCGAACGGGCAAACCCTTGCGGAGTTTCTGGCCCGCCATCCGAAGGTGAAACAGGTCTTGTATCCCGGCCTGCCGTCGCATCCCCAACACGAGCTGGCGAAACGTCAAATGCGCGGCTTCGGCGGCATGCTCACGTTCGAGACCGGCTCGCGAGAAGCCGCGCTGGAGGTCTGCAAGCGCGTTCGCCTGATGGCGCTTGCGGAAAGCCTTGGCGGAGTGGAGACGCTCATCTCGCATCCGGCATCGATGACCCACGCGTCGGTCCCGCCGGACCGCCGGGCGAAGATCGGGCTGACCGAGGGATTGGTCAGAATCTCCGCGGGGATCGAAGACCCTGAAGACCTGATCGCCGACATCGATCAGGCGCTTCAGGCATTGCCATAATTGCCACAATTGCCAAAATTGCCAAAATTGCCACAATTGAATCGATCAATTCAGGGAACGAAATTATGGCAATTTTGGCAATTCTGCCAATTATGGCAATCCCGTAGCGTCTCCAATCCAGCGTAAGTACGCGTCGTTGCCGTCCACGATCGGCAGGACGACGAATTCCGGGACATCGTACGGGTGAAGATCGCGGACGCGCTCCCACAGCGCGCCCACCCGATCCCGCGACGTTTTCAAGATGACCTGCCGCTCGGTCTCCTGCTCGATCCCGTCCTCCCACCGGTAAATCGATTCCATCGGCGGCAGGAGGTTCACGCAGGCCGCCAGCCGCTCTTCAATGATGCGGCGAGCGAATCCCACCGCTTCGACATCGGTCGGCAGCGTCGTCAGAACTACGACGTAATCATGCGTCATCGCAGCACCCCTAAATTATCGGGACGAAGAGGGCGAAACTATTGTACAAATGACAACGCGGCGCATGCCCCTCCTTATCGAACCGCAACCAGACCCCAGGCGGACCATCGGCGTCGAACCATTGCGGCGCAGGCGCGTTGCCCCGACGAGCACGCCTGCCTGGCGGAGGCGCGGCATCCATCTTCTGCTCCTTTTCGTGACGCTGGTTCTTTTGATCGATGCGTTGGTCGGCGAAAAAGGCCTGATGGAATCGACGCGCGCACGGCGGCAGTATCAGCAGCTGGCCGGATCTCTCGAGGACGTCAAGCGCGAGAACGCCCGCCTGCGGGAGGAGATGCGTCGGCTGAACGAGGATCCCGCCGCCATCGAATCGCTGGCACGGGAGGAGCTTGGACTGGTACGACCTGGCGAGGTCGTGTTCATCCTCAAGGACGTCAAGGACCAATCAAAATGATGACATCGACCCGCACCGCGGTCGTGCTCGCGGCCGTGCTCATGGTCGCGCCAGTCGCCGCCGCCCAGGACGCAGCAGCACGCGCTCAGCAAACGCAGCCGCCGGCCAATCCGCCGCAAGGCACCGGCGAAAAGGTCGCGCAAGGGGAGGAAGAGGGGAAACCGACCCGCAGCTTCATTCCCGCCCTGTTTCACAACTTGGGCGACGATCTGAAGCACATTCCCCGCAAGAACACGCTGTACTGGCTCGGCGCCGGCACCGTCGCGTCGCTCGCGATCCATCCTGCCGACGACTACTTCAATAATCAGCTGAGCACGTCCGACACGGCCAAGAACGTTTTCAAGCTCGGTCGATACATCGGATCGTTTCCAGTGCTGATTGGCGCAGCCGGGACGACTTACCTGGTCGGCAAAGGACGATCTTCACGTCGGGGACGCCACCTGGGAATGGATCTCATCGAGGCGACGCTGCTTTCCGAAGGCATCACGGAACTCATCAAGGTGTCGGTCCGGCGTGAGCGGCCCATTCGCGATGACGGGACGCGCGCGTCCGGATTCGCATTCCCGTCCGGACATGCGGCAGGCACATTCGCGGCCGCGACCGTGCTGCAGCAGCATCTGGGTTGGAAGTGGGCAGTCCCCACCTACACCATCGCCTCGTACGTCGCCATGTCGCGCCTCGTCGACGATCGCCACTGGGCGAGCGACGTCGTGGCCGGCGCGACCGAAGGAATCATCGTCGGACGGTCGGTGACGTGGCACGGCCGCAATTTCTATGCGTCGCCGATGCTCCTGCCGAAGGGCTATGGTGTGTTGGTGAACGTGAAGCCCTGAGGCCACGCCGGCCTCAGGAGTTCACGTGATTGCGCAGCTAGGATCCCGTTTTCGCCGCGAGAGGATTCCCGCCAAGAGCATTGGAGATCTGGGCGATCGCGCGCTGCGCGCGGACGCTGTTCCCTGCATCATCGAGCGGCGGCGACACGACGGCGATTCCGAATTTCCCCGGCGACACCGCGATGATCCCGCCTCCTACTCCACTCTTCGCGGGAAGGCCCGTGTGATACAGCCACTTGCCGGAGTCGTCGTATAGACCTGCCGTGGCCATGACGGCGAGCACGCCGGGAACCTTGTCGGCGTCCATGACCGGCTTGCCGGTCACAGGATTTTTCCCTGCCGCGGCAAGCGTCGCCGCCATTGTCGCGAGATCCTTGGCGTTGACCCCGATAGAGCACTGGCGCGGATACAGGTCAACCGCGTGCTGCCAGTACTCCTTGATGTCGCCGGAGGCCAGCGGCAGCGCGCCGATCGCCT
>JBKPTT010000068.1:0-8290 GCA_046735635.1 Acidobacteriota bacterium
ATATACGCGCCTTCGCGCTGCCTGCGCTTCGGCACCGGATTCTCCTCAACTTCGAAGGGGAGGCCGACGAGGTGAGCACCGACACGATCGTGGACGAACTGTTAGCCACGGTCCGCGACGGCGACTAAAAAGAAGTGCTGATTTTTGATTGCTGATTGCTGAATGAAGTTCAATCGACAATCAGAAATCAGCATTCAGCAATTCTTCCTATGGCGCTTCGATTTGACAACGATTTCCTCAAGAAACTCGAATACCTGCACGTCGTCTCGAAACGCGCGCTCGCGGGTCAGAACCGGGCGGATCGGCTCTCGCCGAAACGGGGTCGCGGCCTCGAATTCGCGGATCATCGGCCGTACTCCGCCGGCGACGACTACCGCCACATCGACTGGAAGGCGTACCAGCGCCTGAATCGGCTCCTCCTGCGCCTGTTCGACGAAGAACGCGACCTCTCCATCTACCTGATGCTCGACGTCAGCCGCTCGATGGCCGAGCCGGCGAAGTTCGACATGGCGCGGCGTATCGCCGCGGCGCTCTGTTACATCGGGCTCGTTCACCTCGATAGACTGACGATCCTGCCGTTCGGAACTGCGCTCGGGCGTGAATCGACGCCCGGTCGTGGCAAGGGAAAAATCTTCCGCGTGTTCGAGATGCTGGAGCAGCTCGAGACGTCGGGTTCCACAAACCTCCGGGAATCCTGCAAAACCTTTGCGTCCCGACCGCGGCAGCTCGGGCTCGTGGTGATCATTTCGGATTTTCTCGATCCGGGCGGGTTCGAGCACGCCCTGAAGATCCTGCGCACGCTCGGCCATGACGTGTTCGCGGTACAGATCACATCGGAGCGGGACCGGGATCCGGGCGTGTACGGGCTCGTGCGGTTCGTGGACGTCGAGACCGGTGACCTGCGTGAGGTCGAGGTGACGCCGAGGCTCGCAGCGGCGTACGTGAAAGCGTCGCAGGCCCATGCCGAGGCACTGGAACACTTCTGCGGCCGGTACGACATCGGTTACGTGCGGGCCGACGCCGAGCGTCCATTCGAAGACATCGTGCTGAGGGCGTTCCGGCAAGGACGGTTTCTCGCATGACCTTCGGCGCGATGGCGTCGTGGCAGGCGTGGGTCCTGCTCGCCGCGGCGGGCGCGATCGCCGCCGGCCTGTTCCTGATCAAGCTGCGGCCGCCTCGCATTCTCGTTCCGTCTCTCGTTTTGTGGCAGCGAGTTCTGGATCGCTCGCCGGAACTGACTCGGTGGGAACGAATCCGCCGTGCGGTCTCGCTCGCCGCCACGATCGCGTTGGCGCTCCTGCTCGGGTTTGCGATTGCACGTCCGTCTCGGACGTCTGACCGAGCGGGCTCGGGACACGGCCGCGTGCTGATCGTCCTCGATTCCTCGTGGTCGATGCTCGCGCGTACGCGAAACGGCGAAACCCGGTGGGATCGCGCGCTTGCCGAGGCGCGACGGATTGCGGCGTCGAGCGAGGAAGCCGCCATTGCCACAACTGCCGAGGGGCTCGTCGAGGGTCCGACCGACGACGTCGTCCTGCTCGACACAGCACTCCGCCGCCTGGCGCCCTCGGGAGAAGACGACACCGCGTGGCCGACGCTATCGGCCGTCGACGCCGTTCATTTCATCACCGACGGGGCGGTCTCGCGGCCGCTCGATCGTCGTGTGCTCGTGCATTCCGTCTTCGAGCCTGCATCCAATGTCGCCGTGACCGCGTTCGAGGTGCGCCCGCCGCTTGCGCCTGCCGAGCACGGCAGCCCTTTGCTGCTGGCCGAGGCGTACCTGGAGGTCGCGAACTTCGCGACCCGTCCTCAAAGGCTTCGCCTGACACTCACGAGAGGAACGACGGAGATCGGCCGTCATGACGTTCAGATGGGCGCCGGTGAAGCGTTTCGTGAGACGGTGCCGATTGCCGGCCGCGGCGACCCCGCGCTCCACCTTCACGTCCAGGCCGAAGACAATGCGCTCTCGGTAGACGACGATGCCTACGCGTGGGTCGATCGGGCTCGACCGATGTCCATCCTGGTGGTAGGCACTCAGACGGATTGGCTGCGACGGCTGGTCGGCGGGATGCCCGACGTGAGGACCGCCTATGTGGGGCCATCGGAGTATCGCGTAGCGGGACAGGACGTCACGATCTTCGATCGCTCGGCGCCGGCGGATCCGCCGAACGGACCTGCGCTGTATTTTGCGCCGCCGGAAGGCGTTCGATGGATGGGGTCGTCGCGAGCGGAGCTGAAGCCCGTGTGGACGCAGTCGGGAGACCATCCCGTGCTTCGCGGCGTGGATCCGGCGACGCTGCGTATCGATCGCGCGCGCAGCTACTCGTCACCCGAACTGCACGCCGTGGCGCAATCGCGACAGGGCACGCCGCTCGTTTACGTTCAGGACACGGCAGCGCACCGCGTCGTCGTGGTTACGTTCAGCGCGGCGGAGTCGAACCTACCGACGGCGGCCGCGTTCCCAGTCCTCGTGGCGAACGCGCTCGACTGGCTCGTGCATCCTGTAGCGGACGGCGGAGCGCGGCATCCGGGCCCGGCCGTCTTTTCACCCGGCATCGCGAAGGTAACCGCGCCTGATGGAGAGCCGCTGCAATTTTTCCGCGCCGGCGGATCAGAGTACGCGATGCTCCGGGCGCCGGGACTCTACGTCGCGGAAGGCGGCGGCGCACGCAGCACGATCGCCGTCAATGCGGCAGACCCGCAGCGCTCCAACATCAGCCGGACGACCGTGAAGGCGAGCTCGAACGTCGGCCAAGGCGGGCTCGATCGTCCCTGGTGGATCGGCTGCGCGCTCGCCGCATTCATCCTCGCGCTCGCGGAGTGGTGGACGTGGCAGCGGCGAATTACCGTATGAAGCCATGCTGACCTGGACCGCCCCATCAGCGCTCTGGCTTCTGATCCTGGTGCCCCTTGTGTGGGCGGCGCACGCGTTCACGCGAACCACGTTCAATACCCGACAACGAGCGGCGCAGGCATTGGTGCGGTCGCTCCTGCTCGTCGTGATCGTGGTCGCCGTCGCACGGCCGATCCTGTCGACGAGCTCGCCGCGCCAGTCGATCGTGTACCTCGTCGACGTGTCGCACAGTATTTCCGGCCACGCGATCGACAGTGCGGCCGCGCGCATCGAGGATCTCGATCGCGCGGTCCACCCCACACAGTCCCGCATCGTCGTATTCGGCCGAACTGCGGCGCGCGTGGAGGACGTGGCCGCCCTTCGCCGTTTTGCCGACGTCGAAGCGACCGGGGGCTCCGCAGCCATCGACCGGAGCGGCACCGACATCGAGGGCGCGCTGGCCGCGGCACGCGCGGAGCTCGCTCCAGACTCGACGCCGCGCATCGTGTTGTTCAGCGACGGTCACGAGACGGAGGGGGAGGCCCGACGGGCGTTGTTGCGGCTGGGACGATCTGGCGTGCCCGTGTCCATCGAGCCGATGGCGGTGCGATCGATCGCAGACATCTGGGTGAACGCGATAGATGTGCCCGATCGTATTCCCGCCGGCGCGATGTTCGTGGCGCAGGTCTCGGTCGGCGCGCAGCGTCGCGGCTCAGCGACGGTCGAGCTGCGCACAGGTGGTAAAACCATCGGACGACAGCAGGTGACGCTCTTGCCTGGACCAACTGTCGTTCCCATCGAGGTCAAGCTGGACTCGCCAGGCACGCAGGTGCTGCAGGCGGCCGTCGCCACCCCCGGCGATCCGCTTGTTGCCAACAACATGCTCGAGCGGGCGGTGATCGCGGAGACCCGAGCGCGTGTGCTGTACATCGAAGGAACTCCGGCGAGCGCCCATTACCTTGCCGCTGCGCTGACGGCAGCAGGATTCGATGTGACGGTCAAGCCGCCTTCGGCGCTGCCGGCGACCGCGGCGGCGTTCGAGCCGTGGGACGTCGTCATCATCAGCGACGTCGCGCGATCCGCAATCCGCGACGCGGGCATGAACGCGCTCGCCGATTGGGTCGAGCACAAAGGCGGCGGGCTGCTCATCGCCGGCGGCGAATCAGTGTACGGTGAAGGGGGGTATCAGAAAACGGCGCTCGAGCGCGTGTCGCCCGTCACCTACGAACGCCGCGACGAACCTGATGTCGCGCTCGTGCTCGTGCTCGATCGATCGTGGAGCATGGCGGGATCGTCGATCGACTTGTGCAAAGCGGCGGCCCAGGCGGCCGTGGACGTGCTGACCGACAAGCAGGCGGTCGGCGTGATCACGTTCAACGATCAGTACGAATGGAACGTTGCGCTGGGTACCGTTGGAGCCAACCGCGCCCGTATCCGCGAGCAGATTGGCGCGATCACGCCGTCGGGGCCCACCCGCATCTATCCCGCGCTCGAGCAGGCCTATCTCTCGTTGAAGAACACGCGCGCAAGAGCAAAGCACGTCGTCTTGCTGTCGGACGGCCGGTCGCTGCCCGACGATCACGAGTCGCTCGTGCGAAGGATGACCGGGTCCCATATCACCGTCTCTTCGATTGCGGTGGGACCCGCGGCGGATCGCGAGCTGCTGCACAACATCGCGGTGTGGGGCAAAGGGCGCGATTACGCCGTGCAGAATGCGCGTGAGCTGCCGGAGGTCTTCGTCAAGGAGGCGAAGAACGCCGCGACGCCGTCCTTCGATGAAAAGGAGATTGTGCCCGTCGTGAAGGCGCCGGCGTTCCTGGCGAATGTCGATGTTGCGAAGATTCCGCATTTGAAGGGGATGACCGCGACGGTCATCAAGGATCCGGCGCTCGAAGTGCTCGCGACCGACGAAGGCGATCCATTGCTCGCCTTCTGGCCAGTCGGCCTGGGACGCACTGCGGTATTCGCATCCGACGTCAAGGACCGCTGGGGCGCGCCGTGGATCAAGTGGCGGGGATACGGGCCGTTCTTCGCGAGCGTCGTGCGTTCGGTGCAGCGCCAGCGAGTGTCGCCCGTTGATCTCTCGATCGCGGCCGGGCCGATTCGCTCCGGGACTCGCTCCATCGCGATTACGCTCGAAGCGCGCGACGAGCGCGGCGGCTATCGCAACCTGCTCCGGCCGTCCGTGATCGTGAAGACCGACGCACGTTCGACCACCGTTCCCCTCCGCCAGGTGGCGCCGGGGCGATATCAGGCGTCCGTCCTCGCCGATGCCGCGCAGACTGCGACGGTATCGGCGACCGACGCAACGGGGGGCTCGATCACGCGCATCATCGTGCCCGACCCGGCGGCCGAGTACCGTTTTCAGCCCGTGGACGACGACGCCTTACGCGAGATTGCGGCATCGACGGGCGGCACGTTGCGTCCGCGCGCGGAGGCTCTCGCGGCGTCCCCGGGCGAGCGTCACAGCAAACGGCGTCCGCTCTGGCCCGCGCTCACGATGGCGGCGTTGGCGTTGTGGTTCGTGGATATCCTGCTGCGGCGGGTAAGGATCTTCGAGCCCCGCGTTACATCCGTGTCGCCGTCCAAAGACACCGTCCTCCAGCGCACGGCTTGACGAGACACGTCGAACAACGTTCGCTGTCACGCTGACACGGACCGACGGTTCGGGGGGAGGCGAAGATACGAAGAAAAGCTCTTGGATCAGTTCCGGGAAAGACACACGCGGAGGGTCGGTTCGAGTGTCTCGTTCGCAGCGACCTCGGACCCGCGTGACACGCGGTGAGAAGTAAAACGCGCCCGGAGCCAGACGGCCGCGCTGCGCCGGGCAACGAAACGCGAGGCCAGCGCGGGTCGCAGGAATCCACGCGAAGGGCGCGTTTTTCCACGCGGCGTCCGCGGGAGCAAGAACGAGATGCGCGGACCGATCCTCAGCGTGTGTTTCGGCTGGAACCGATCCAACAGATTTCTTCGCTTCTTCGCTTCTCCACACCCAACCGTCGGTGCGTTTCAGCGTCACAGCGAAGACTCTCCGGACGTGAACTACTCGTTGGCCGACAGTCGCCCTTCCGGCACACTGGACGGTGCTTCAGTCTCCGTGTCCGCACCGGCGAGGAGGCGCTCGAGCCGGTCCGGGTCGGGCGGCTTGGTCAGGTGCTCGTCGAATCCGGCGTCGAGCGCCGCCTGGATGTCGGACTCCTGTCCGTATCCGCTCAGCGCAATCAGGCGGGTCGAGTTATTCGCCGGGTTTCGGCGAATCTGCCGTGCGAGATCGAAGCCGCTGAGGACCGGCAGGCCGAGATCGACCAGCGCAAGATCCGGATGGATCCGTTCGATCAATGCGACGCCATCGAGGCCGTTCTCGGCAATCGCGACGCTCAACCCTTCGGATTCCAGGAGCAGCTGCATCATCCGCCGCGCGTCCGGCTGATCTTCGACCAGAACGACGCTGCGCACCGCCGGGCGGCGGCGCGGGCTCGCGGGTTCGGACGCGGTCGAGTGCGCGGTAGCCAGAGGCAGCATCACCGTGAACGTGCTGCCGGTCCCCGGGCCGTCGCTGTACACCTCGACGCGTCCCTTGTGCAGTTCGACGAGCGATCGCAGCAGCGTCAGACCGATTCCGAGGCCTCCCTCGGAACGCGCGATCGACTGGTTGCCCTGCACGAAGAGATCGAAGATCTTCGGCAGCAGCTCACGCTCGATTCCGCGGCCGTTGTCGGTCACTCGAATGATTGCCTCGTTGCCTGCTCGGTGGACCTCGAATCTCACGTGCGCCCCGCGGTGTGAGTACTTGGTGGCATTGCTCAGAAGGTTCGCCTGCACCTGCTGCAGCCGCGTCGGATCGCCAATCACCGTCAACGGCTCGGGGCTCACTTCGACCGTCAGGTGCGTATCGTGTTCCGCCATGAGCGGGGCCAGCGATTCAATGGCCGACCGCGCGGTGTCCCGCAAATCGATGAGCTCGTTGCGCAGCGTGATGCGGCCGCGCGTGATGCGTGAGACGTCGAGCAGATCATCGAGCAGCCGCGTCATGTGCTTCGCCTGCCGTTCGACCACGCGCCCCGCCTCTTCGCATCGAGGATCGGTCCACCCGGCGCTGTCGAGCAGGCGCGTCGCGCTGAGGATTGCCGCCAGCGGGTTGCGCAGCTCGTGCGACAGCATCGCGAGGAACTGCTCGCGGCGCCGCACGCCTTCCTGAAGTTCCTCCTCGCTCTTGCGCCGTTCGGTGATGTCGAGAAACGTGACGACCGCGCCGATGACTTCCCCGCGCCGCAGGATCGGATGGCTCCAGTATTCGGCGGGGAAGCTCGTGCCGTCGGCCCGCCAGAGCACCTCGTCATCGACGTGCGCCTCGGTCCGATGCCGCATCGAGTCGTAAATTGCTGACTGCTCCGGGGGATACGGCGTGCCGTCCGGCCTGGTATGGTGAATGAGCGGGTGAATCTGGCGTCCGATGAGCGCGGCGGGGGAGTCGTACCCGAGGAGCCGCGCGCACACAGGGTTGCAGAATGTGCAGTTGCCGCTCGGGTCGATGCCGTAAATGGCCTCGGCGGTCGAGTCGAGCAGCAGGCGGATCTGCTCCTCCCGCTCGGCGATCTCTTCGCGCGCGCGAACGAGCTGCCCGATGTCGCGCGCAATGACCGATATGCCGACGATCGCGGCTGCCGCATCGAAGATCGGCGAAAAAGTCACCGCGACGTCGACGCGCGATCCATCACTCCGCACACATGACGTCTCGATCCGCTCCACGGCGCGGCCCGCGCGGACGTCGGCCAGGATGGTGTCGATCTCGCGGCGCTGTTCCGGCGGCACCAGGAAGCTGATATGGCGCCCTACCGCCTCCTCTGTGGTGTACCCGTAGAGGCGAACCGCTCCGTTGTTCCAGGTGATGACATGGCCCTCGAGATCGTGGCCGATGATCGCTTCTTCCGAAGACTCGACGATTGCCGAGAGCTGCGCGAGCCGCGCGCGAGCCTGTTCGAGCGCGGATATGTCGGTGAGCGTCAGGACGACGCCCTCCGATCCCTGCCGCTCCCCGTCGGACGACTCGTGGCCGCGCCCGCGATACGGCAGAATGCGCAGGAAGAAACATCGTCCGCGCGCATCCCACGTCTGCGCTTCGATGGTTACTCCTTCGCTCAGGACGCGCTCGATGTCGGCAATCAGCGTCGGGCGCTGGAGGTCGTGCGTGAAGGTGCGAATCGGCCGTCCGAGATCGTTCGGGATGATGTGGAACGTGTCGGCGATGCGCCGCGTGAACTTCCTGATGCAGAGCTGTCGATCGAGGAACAAAGTGCCGACGTCGGTCCCATCGAGCAGGTGCTCGACGTCGTCGTTGAGCTCCTGGAGCTCGACGTTCTTCTTCTGGTACTCGGCGTTGACGGTATAGAGCTCCTCGTTGACCGAGTGCAGCTCCTCGTTCGTGCTTTGCAGCTCCTCATTGGAAGCGACGAGCTC
>JBKPTT010000069.1:0-20304 GCA_046735635.1 Acidobacteriota bacterium
CGCGCGCACGATCGCCGAAACGCGGGCGCGTGTGCCCGGATGCAGCATCGAAGTGCTCATCCCCGATTTCAAGGGGGACCACGCCGCGCTGCGATCCGTGCTGGACGCCGGTCCGGACATTCTGAACCACAACATCGAAACCGTGCCGCGGATGTACCGGATCGCCAGGCCAGGCGGACGGTACGCGCGCGCGCTCGAGCTGCTGGACCGCGCGCACCGCTACGCGCCCTCTATCCCAACGAAGTCGGGACTGATGGTCGGCCTCGGCGAGGAATGGGACGAAGTCATCGCAACCCTCCATGACCTGCGCGCCGCAGGCTGCCAGATCGTGACGATCGGTCAATATCTGAGGCCGTCTCTTGCGAACATGCCGATGGTGCGCTATTACACGCCCGCGGAGTTCGCGGAACTGAAGCGCATCGGCCTCGGGCTGGGTTTCGGACACGTCGAATCGGGGCCGCTCGTCCGCTCGTCCTACCACGCGCACGAGCAGGTCCAAGCGTTGGAAGATCACCATCGCCGGCCCACAGGGTAAGGCGGGGCTTCAGGCCTGCCTTTAAAGGTAGGGCGGGGCTTTAGTCCTGCCTCTTCAAATGTCTCTCACGCAGATTCATCAGCAGATCGTGACGTGCACGAAGTGCGAACGGCTGCGTACCTACTGCACACGCGTCGCGATCGAAAAAAAGGCCGCGCACCGAAACGACGTGTACTGGGGCAGGCCGGTGCCGGGTTTCGGCGATCCGCACGCCCGCGTGCTCGTGCTCGGCCTCGCGCCCGCGGCCCACGGCGCGAATCGAACCGGCCGCGTATTCACGGGCGACGGGTCGGGCGATTTCCTGATGCGCGCCATGAACGCCGCGGGATTCGCGAACATTCAGACTTCCCAGCGCATCGACGACGGGCTGCAGCTGAGCGGCGCCTACATCGCTGCCGCGGTTCGATGCGCGCCTCCTGACAACAAACCGGCCGTCGAGGAAATCGCGGCGTGTCATCCGCACCTCGTCGCCGAGGTAATCGCGCTCCGCCGGTTGCGCGTGATTGTTGCGCTCGGCCGCATCGGCTTCGACGCGGCCTGGCGAGTCCTCGCCGATCGCGGCGTACGGGTCCGGCCCAAACCTGTATTCGGCCATGGACTCATCTACGAACCCGATTCAGCCCCGGCCGTTATCGCCTCCTACCATCCGAGCCGCCAGAACACCAACACGCGGAAGCTGACGCCAGAGATGCTGGAATCGGTCTTTCGCCTCGCCGCAGCTACGGCGGGGCTTTAGCGCCGACGGCCGGCCCATAAAGGGCCGCCCCACTCGCCGCGGCCCATAAAGGGCCGCTCTACACGCGGCGTCCGAATTGCACCACGTTCTCTGGGGAGGTGGAACTTTCATGCGCACGACCTGGGCAATACGGGTAGCGCCGCTTGCCGCGGCCGCGATGATTGTGGGGTGTTCCAAGGGAACCCACAGCTCCGCTGGTGATCGGATCGGAATCGGCGGCGCTCGATACGAGATGATTTCGCTGAAAGGATGCGTCGAGGAGGCGCCGGGCTCGAAAGAATACGTCCTGCGCCAGATCCACATCGATCCCGTATCGATGCAGAAAACCGACGCGCCAACCGCACACGGGCTGACAGTGACAGAAGGATCGTGGGTCCGGCTGCACGATGCCTCCGATCGGTTGAAGGATCACGTCGGTCAGATGGTGTCGGTGTCGGGAACCATCCTCGACGATGGCCGGAACACGATCGGGACCGCGGGGAAGGCGACCGAACCGGACGAGGCGGAGTCGCCGCACGACGCGGCACGCGCGGCCAGCTCGGAACGGCCGTCGGAGAAGGTCGCGAAAGAGGCCGGACCGATCGGACGCGTGAGCCAGTCGAACGGCAACGTTCCGGAAATGGCCGTGGAGAAGGTGACCGCGACGGGACAGACGTGCGGCACCGCGGCGCCGAACGCGGTCGGCCGCTAGAGCTACGCTTTCGCCGCGCGTTTCGGGCGATACACGTGCGTGGCCTGGCCGAAGAACACCTCGGCCGATTCCATCACGGTCTCCGACAGCGTCGGATGCGGGTGGATGCTCATGCGAATGTCGGTAGCATTCGCCCCCATCTCGACGGCGAGCACTCCTTCCGCGATCAGCTCTCCCGCACCGGGTCCGACGATTCCGACTCCCAGGACACGCTCGCTTTTCGGATCGAGGACGAGCTTGGTCATGCCGTCGGATCGATCGAGCGTGAGCGCGCGCCCCGACGCCGCCCACGGAAATCGCGTTACCGCAACCTCACGTCCCTGCTTCTGCGCCTCGGTTTCGGTGAGCCCGCACCATGCGAGCTCGGGATCGGTGAACACGACCGCGGGAATCGCGAGCGGCTCGAACGCAACACGCTCGCCCGCGATCGCCTCGACGGCCACGCGTCCTTCGTGCGACGCCTTGTGCGCGAGCATCGGCTCGCCGACCACGTCCCCGATTGCGTAAATCGTCGGTTCGGCGGTCCGCCGCGCGGCATCCACCTCGATGAATCCACGCTGGTTCACTCTGACCCTGGTCTTGTCGAGGCCCGGAACGGCGGAATTCGGACGGCGTCCGATCGAGACGAGCACACGCTCGAATGTACGTTCCTGCGGCGATTCCGACTGCTCGTGCCCTGAGCCTGTCGAAGGGCCTTCGAAAGAGACCGCGATCCCGTTGCCCGCCTCCTTCATGCCGACGACCTTCGTGTTGACGAGCACCGCCTCGCAGATCGACTCGATGCGCCTGGCGAGGATAGCCACGAGATCGCGATCGGCGCCTGGAAGGAGGCCCGGCGTCATTTCGACGACCGTCACCTTGGTGCCGAGCGCCGCATAGACGCTCCCGAGCTCGAGCCCGATGTAGCCGCCACCGACGACAAGCAGGGATTTGGGAACGTCCGGCAGCTCCAGCGCGCTCGTTGAATCCATCAGCCGCGGGCTGTCGATGCTCAACCCTGGAATGGTGGACGGACGGGAGCCGGTCGCGATGATCGCATGCTCGAACGTCAACGTGTCGGACTTGTCGTCCCCCGTCGAAATGTCGAGACTGCGCGCGTCGCGGAACCTCGCGGTCCCCTGGATGTACGTGATTTTGCGCTGCTTCGAGAGCTGTCCGAGGCCGCCCGTCAGCTGGTTCACGACTTTGGTTTTGAAGGCGCGGACCTGGTCGACGTCGATCTTCGGCGGCCCGAACGAGACGCCCCACGCCTCGGCGTGCTTCGCCTCGTTAATCACCTCCGCGACGTGCAGCAACGCCTTCGAGGGGATGCAGCCGCGGTACAAGCAGACCCCGCCGGGGTTGATCGCGGGGTCGACGAGTACGACCCGCATGCCCAGATCCGCGGCATAGAACGCCGCCGCGTAACCGCCGGGACCGGCGCCGATGACGACGAGCTGAGTAGACGACGGCATCAGAGGGCGAGCACGAAGGGCTGCTCGAACGCATCGGCGACCCAGCGCAGGAACCGGGCGCCGTCTGCACCGTCGATGATCCGATGATCGTAGGAAAGCGACAGCGGCAGCATGAGGCGGGGGTCGAAATTCTGGCCGTTGTAGATCGGCTCGTACGCCCCGCGCGAGATTCCCAGGATCGCCACCTCGGGCCAGTTGACGATGGGCGTGAACGCCGTGCCGCCGATGCCGCCGAGATTTGTGATCGTGAAGCTGCCGCCCTGCATTTCGTCGAGCGATAATTTGCCGGTGCGCGCCTTCTCGGATGCGGCCGCCAGCTCGGACGACAACTCGACGATTCCTTTCCGGTCGGCGTCGCGGATCACGGGAACGAGCAGGCCGCGCGGCGTATCGACCGCGACGCCGATGTGCACCGCGCTCTTGAACACGATTTCGTTGCGTGCGACGTCGATCGATGCGTTGAACTGCGGAAACTTCCGCAGCGCCGCCGCGGCAATCTTCAGCGCAATGGCCGTCATCGTCAGTTTCCCGCCGGCTCTCTCCGCGTGTGGCGCGTACTGCTTGCGCAGAGCCTCGAGCGCCGTGATGTCAGCCTTGTCGTGCTGAGTGACGTGCGGGATGACGCTCCATGCGTGGCCGAGATGCTCCGCCGTCTTCCGGCGGATGTTGCTCATCGGTTTGCGTTCGACCTCGCCCCATTTTGCGAAATCGGAGAGCGGCGCCGCCGCGACCGCCGTGCCGCCGCCGCTCGATAACGCGGAGCGGACGTACGCCTGCACATCCTCCGCGCTGATGCGTCCGCCTGCGCCGCTTCCGTTCACGCGAGCGATGTCCACGCCGAGCTCCCGCGCGAGCCGCCGCACGGATGGCGCCGCGGGTGCCGCGGGTCCCTCGGGCGTCTCCTCCGGAGCCGCAGGCGCCTGCGGCGCGCGCGCGCCGCGGCTGATATCCACGACCTCACCACGTTTCGGCTTCGAGGGGGCCTCGGCTTGCTGCGCCTCGGGCTGTTCCGCCACTCCGGTGGCGCGCTCCTCGGCGCCCTTTCGGGCGGAAGCACCAGTGCCGGCCCCCCCGCTATCAGGCGTGGCGCGTTGACTGAGCCCGCCTTCGGCGGCGGCTTCAGTCGGCTGCGGTTTCGGTTTGTCAGCCTGTTCCGGACTCTTCTTCGATGTGCCGGTTTCTTTCGCCTGGGCAGCTGCCGCGCCGTCGTCCACGGTGAGCACAACCTGCCCCACCTTGATGCGCTCTCCCTGCTTGACGCGGACGTCCTTTACCGTTCCGGCGACGCTCGACGGGACCTCAATAGTCGCCTTGTCGGTTTCGAGCTCCAGGACGGGTTGATCTTTCGCGACCGAGTCCCCCGGCGAGACGAGCACGCGGACGACGTCGCCGGCGGTGATGTTCTCGCCGAGCTCGGGCAATGTGAAATCGGTAGCCATCGTGTTCAGCTTCTCGCGGGGTTCGGCTTCTCGGGGTTGATTCCGAAGTCCTTGATCGCCTGCGCGACGACCTTCTGATCGAGTTGCCCGTCTTTGGCCAGCTCGGCGAGCGTCGCGAGCGCGACGAACCGTGCGTCGACTTCGAAGAAGTCGCGGAGCCGCTGCCGATCCTCACTGCGGCCGAAGCCGTCGGTTCCAAGCGAACGCATCCGCCGGGGCATCCATTGATCGATGGCGTCGGGCAGCACCTTCAGATAATCAGACGCGGCGACGAGCACACCCGGTGCGTCCTTCAGGCACTCGGCCACGTAAGGCACGCGCAGTTTGTCGCCCGGGTGCAGCATGTTCCAGCGGTCGCACGCGTGGCCGTCACGGTACAGTTCCTGGTAGCTCGTGACGCTCCACACGTCGGCCGAGACACCGTACTTCTCGAGAAGCCCTGCTGCCTGCACGACCTCGTTGAGGATGGCGCCGCTGCCAAACAGCTGCGCGCGGAGCTTCGCTTTGGGGTTCGACGCAGGCTGCAGCCGGTACATCCCTTTGAGAATTCCGTCGCGGACGCCGGTGGGCATCGCCGGCATGACGTACTGCTCGTTCATCACGGTCAGGTAATAGAAGATGCTTTCCTGATCGCGATACATGCGCCTGATGCCGTCCTGAATGATGACGGCCATCTCGTACGCGTACGCGGGGTCGTACGAGATGCAGTTGGGTACGGGCAGCGACAGCACGTGGCTGTGCCCGTCCTGGTGCTGGAGCCCTTCACCGGCGAGCGTCGTCCGTCCAGCGGTGGCGCCCACCATGAAGCCGCGAACTCGGGTGTCGCCGGCGGCCCAGATCAAGTCGCCGACGCGCTGGAACCCGAACATCGAGTAATAGATGAAGAACGGGATCGTGTTCACGCCGTGCGTGGCGTACGCGCTGCCGGCGGCGATGAACGATGACATCGATCCGGCTTCGGTGATCCCTTCCTCCAGGATCTGACCGTTCTGCGCCTCCTTGTAATAGAGGAGCGTGTCCATGTCGACCGGCTCGTACTTCTGCCCGACGTGCGAGTAGATGCCGATGGCGCGGAACAGCGATTCCATGCCGAACGTTCGCGCCTCGTCGGGAATGATCGGCACGATCAGCTCGCCGATTTCCTTGTCGCGAAGCAGCTTCGCGAGGATGCGCACGAACACCATCGTCGTGGACGCCTTGCGGCCTTCCGTGCCCTTCGAGAACTCTTCAAAAAGCGCATCGATCGGCGCGTGCAGCGGCTCGACGCGCACGCTCCGGCTCGGCACGTACCCGCCGAGCGCCTTCCGACGCTCCCGGAGGTACTGGAGCTCGGTGCTGTCGTCGGCAGGCCGGTAAAACGGCGCATCCGCGATCTCCTCGTCGGAGATGGGAATGCCGAAACGCGTGCGAAATACGCGGAGGTCCGATTCGTTGAGTTTTTTCTGCTGGTGCGTGATGTTCTTGCCTTCGCCCGCCTCGCCGAGCCCGTAGCCCTTGATCGTGCGCGCCAGCACGACGGTCGGCTGCCCGGTCGTTTCCACCGCGGCCTTGAACGCGTTGTAGACCTTGACGGGGTCGTGTCCGCCGAGGCGAAGGCGTTTGAGCTGCTCGTCGGACAGGTGCTTGACCATGTCGAGCAGGCGCGGATCGACGCCGAAGAAGTGCTCGCGCATGTAGGCACCGTCTTCGACGGCGTACTTCTGATACTGGCCGTCGACAATCTCTCCCATGCGCTTGACGAGCAGGCCGTCGTGATCGCTGGCGAGGAGGTGATCCCAATCGCAACCCCAGATCACCTTGATCACGTTCCAGCCGGCGCCCCGGAAGATCGCCTCGAGCTCCTGGATGATCTGGCCGTTGCCCCGGACGGGGCCGTCGAGCCGCTGCAGGTTGCAGTTGATGACGAAGATCAGGTTGTCGAGCTTTTCGCGGGCCGCAAGGCTGATGGCGCCCAGTGATTCCGGTTCATCGGTCTCGCCGTCGCCGAGGAACGCCCACACTTTCGCGTTCGACGTTTTCTTCAGGCCGCGGTCTTCCAGGTAGCGGTTGAAGCGCGCCTGGTAGATCGACATGATCGGACCGAGGCCCATCGACACCGTCGGGTATTCCCAGAAATCAGGCATCAGCCAGGGATGCGGGTACGAAGACAGGCCGCCGCCCTGCCCGAGCTCTCGACGGAAGTTGTGGAGTTTCTCAACCGACATTCGTCCTTCGAGGAACGCGCGCGCATAGATCCCTGGCGATGCATGTCCCTGGAAGTAAACAATGTCGCCACCGCCGTCGTTGCCTCTGCCGCGGAAGAAATGATTGAAGCCGACCTCGTACAAGGTCGCGGCGGACGCGTAGGTCGAGATGTGTCCGCCGATGCCGTCCGACGCGCGATTGGCCCGGACGACCATGGCCATCGCGTTCCAGCGCACCAGGCTCTTGATCCGCCGTTCGATCTCCTGGCTGCCGGGCAGCGGCGTCTCCTCTTCCGCACGGATCGTGTTGATGTACGGGGTCACCGCGGTGAACGGCAGGCCGACCCCCGCCACGCGCGCATGGTCGCGCAGCGACGTCAGGAGCCGCTGGACGCGTCCACGATCCCCCTGCTGTATGACGTAATCGAGCGATTCGCGCCACTCTCGCCGTTCGAGGGCCTCGAGCTCGGAGTTGTCCTGTGGAGCGATGTTTCTCATGTGATTGAATCCTCGGCGGTCCGACCTACAATCCATTATTGTAGTCCCGCGCCTTGTTCGTCGCCTAGCCCGTGCATGAGATACATCGCGCACATGTGTGAACCCATATGAACCTGAGGACACTTGCGGCGATTGCCGTCATTTCGTTTGGCGCGGCGGCGCTCGCCGTCGCGGCTGGAGATTTTTCCGTGACTCACCAGGCCCAGGCTGCGCCGCCCGCACCATCGGCGAGCGAGATCAACACGATGGCGGCGCGGTTCGCGCCCGCTGACATCCGCGCGGATCTGTCGGCGCTGCCCGAGAGCGAACGCCGCGCGCTCGCAAAGCTCGTCGAAGCGGCGCGCATCATGGACAGCCTGTTTCTCGAGCAGGTTTGGGCCGGCAATGACGCCATGCTGCAGGATCTCGCGCATGGCGCCGTAGCGCACTCGCGCGGAACGACAGGGACCGCTTCGCCAGACCTCGCATATGCACGGCTGCACTACTTCCTGATCAACAAGGGGCCGTGGTCGCGGCTCGATCACAATCGCGTGTTCGTCCCTGGCGCACCGGAGAAGCCCGAAGGGGCGAACTTCTATCCAGCCGGCGCGACGAAGGCGGACGTCCAGAAGTGGCTCGACTCGTTGGCGGGGGACGAGAAGGCGCGGGCAACGGGCTTCTTCACCACGATCCGCCGGACGCCGAACGGGTCGTTCGCCGCCGTCCCCTACAGCGTCGAGTACCAGGGAGAGCTCGCGCGGGCGGCGTCGCTGCTGCGCGAGGCTGCCGACCTGACGGCGCAGCCCACGCTGAAGCGCTTCCTCACCACTCGCGCCCAGGCATTCCTGACCGACGACTACTACGAGAGCGACGTCGCGTGGATGGAGCTGGACGCCTCGATCGAGCCGACGATCGGACCGTACGAGGTATATGAAGACGAGTGGTTCAACTTCAAAGCAGCCTTCGAAGCGTTCATTACGGTCCGCGATGACGCCGAATCGCGGAAGCTGCAGTCGTTCTCGCAGCACCTGCAGCAGCTCGAGAACGCGCTGCCGATCGATCCGAAGTACCGCAATCCGAAGCTGGGGGCGCTCGCCCCCATCCGGGTGGTGAACGTCGTCTTCACCGCAGGCGACGGCAATCGCGGCGTGCAGACTGCCGCGTTCAATCTTCCGAACGACGAACGTGTCGTGCGCGAGAAGGGCACCAAGCGCGTGATGTTGAAGAACGTCCAGGATGCGAAGTTCTCGCGCGTGCTCGTGCCGATCAGTAAAGTCGCCCTCCGCGCCGTAGACCAGAAGGATGTCTCGTTCGACGCCTTTTTCACGCACATCCTGATGCACGAGCTGATGCATGGCCTCGGCCCGCACAACATCACCGCGACCGGCCGCACGACCACCGTCCGGCAGGAGCTGAAGGAGACCTACAGTGCCATCGAAGAGGCAAAGGCGGATGTCTCCGGACTCTGGGCTCTCCGTCAGCTCGCCGACCGTCAGCTCCTCGACCCGGTGATCGCGCGGACGATGTACACGACGTTTCTCGCCTCGGCGTTCCGATCGATACGGTTCGGAATCAACGAGGCGCACGGCAAGGGCATCGCGGTGCAGCTCAATTACCTCCTGGACGCCGGCGCATTCAAGGTGATGCCGGGGGGGACGTTCGCGGTCGACGATTCGAAGATTGGCGAAGCGGTGGCCCGCCTGACGCGCGAAATCATGACGCTCGAGGCGGAGGGAGATTACATGAAGGCGAAGAGCCTGCTCGATCGTCTGGGAGTCGTGCGTCCAGAGGTTCAGCGAGTGCTCGATAAGCTCGCCAGCGTCCCGGTCGACATCGAGCCCCGGTTTACATCCGCGGAAACTCGTCCGTAAGGTGGCACATCGGTTGCGATGAGATCAGTCCAGGAGCGACTGAGCCGTGAAGCAATGTTCACTTCTCATCGTCAACGGCAGCGACCGCGGGAAGGCTTACGAAGCCGAACTCGAAAAACGCGGCTTTCGCGTGGTGATGGTGAACGAGTGGCCCCCGGATCATGTCGTGCTCGACGCAGAAGTGGTCATCGTGGTGCTTCGCACGCTGGAATCCGTTGGAATGCTGGCCGCCCGAATGCGTGCCAAACCCAGGTTCGGGCGCCGCATACTTATCGCCCTGGCTCCGGCGGTTACCGCTGATGAGCGCCGGCTGGCAATTGCCGCAGGGTTTGACGACGCGGTGGCCGAGTCGGCCGCCTCGCGAGTGTTGATCGCCCGCATCCTGCGTATTCTGCGCACGCGCCCGGAGCACCGGTGCTTCCTGCCGGACCTGAGGCGTCCGGCGGCGTGAAGGCTAGGGCTGCGGCCCTTTGTGCGCGGGATCCGAACTTCCCTGGACGGCAGCAAGCGCGCGTACGTCCGGCGTGTAAGTAATGAGCACGACTTCGCGCGTACGGAACGTGATGCGCTGCTCGTAATCGAGGTGTGGCGGCACCGACTCGATGCGCTGGGGCGGTCCCGTGCTTGCGGATCGAGCAGTCTCCACGCGATCGAACCGCACCTGGATGTCGGTGTCTCCGGCAGGAACCGGTACTTCCTCGAGAACGTAGAGGCGTCGATCGTGGCGCATACCGCCGCCCCGAACGACTCGATCGACGACGAGCGCGCCTGCGGCGCGCACCTGCAGCCGGTACTCGGCCGTCGTCCCCTCGCACGCGAGCGGCTGGCGCATATGTTGTGGAAGGTTCGCCAGCTCCTCGGCGCTGCGCTGCCGGCAATCCTCGACACGTTCCGGCCTCGCGCTCCAGGCCAGACGCAGCAGCGCAGCAGATGACGCGTGTGCGGTTATGGGCACGCTCGACAACCAGACGACCCCCGCGATGAACGCACACGCGGCAGCCAGCGACAGAATCCGCGTCGTCGCCGTCACGCTGTGTCCTCGATGATCGCAGGCTCGCACTCTGCCTCCACGTCGAGCGAGGCAGAGGCCTGTGCTGGATTGAGCGATCGAATCTGCGCGGCGAATTCGTCGATCGCTGCGGCGAGCTGATGGCGATCGCCAGGACCGGCGGTCGCGTATCGCACTCTGGCTCGATCCACCCGTGGCTGCAACTCCGCCTCGCGGCCCTTATACAAACGTTCCTCGAGCCAGCGAGGCCCTTCACGATGCCGGCAGTCCCGGGGCGGGCAGGCAACAATCATCACCCCGGCGGCGCCTCCACGAAGCAGGAGCTCTACAACGGAGGTATGAAGGTTGCCGCCGCAGTCCACGGGATACGACACGATGCGCGTGCCCGCCCGCCCGTCGGCCCCAGCGCCGGCATGCTCGCATCCCACGAGGACGATGTGGCCAGCGGCGACGCCTGATGAGACGAACGTGCGTACGCGCTCCAGCTGATCGCGCCCGCTGCGGCCGGGCGGGCCGACGCCCATTGGAGCGCAGGCGCCCGCGCAGATGCCGCAGCTCACGCACAGGTGCGAATCGACCCTGGCCACGAGATCCGCCCGATCGTCCGCACGCCTCACCATCGTAATCGCGCCGTAGGGGCAATCGATGGCGCATTGGACGCACCCGACACACAGGTCTTCATCCACGACGGACGGTGCGGCAGCGACGCGCGGTCTCGTCACGCGCGGCAAAATCAGGAACCCGATCCCGAACGCCGTGGCGGCCAGCAGGGCATGTCCCGCGGACAGCCGATGGGACAGCGGCAGCCAGAACGCGAAAAACAGATCCGCCGGCACTGTTGGCGGAAGCGTGAACGCGTCGGCGCGCGGCGCCATGACGATCGGGCGCAGGACGGCTGCCGCCGTCGCGGCGCCGATCACCGTCCACATCAACGGCCGCGGCGGCAACAGCAGCGGGCGCTGGAGCCGTTTGACGTGCATCCAGAAGACCCCGCCCATGACGAGCGGCACGCCGATGTGCGCGAACAGGTTCAGGAAGAAGAACACGGTTGCAACGGGCTGCTCGCCTGTGAAGGCCCGGGTCGTCGGCTCCGAGAGAACGGGCAGCACGTCGATCATCCGGGAACCCTCACGGGCGAGAAGCTGCCCGAAGCTGTCCCAGACCATCACGTAGCCGGTCCATCCACAAACGAACAGCAACAGCAGCAGCACGCATCCGCTCGCCCATGCCTGCGTACGAGCCCCCGTGCTGCGCGCCTGCGCGAACATCCGCAGCGCGTGCACCGCGGTCGCGACGACGGCGAGATCGCTGGAATAACGATGAAGGCCGCGGACCCAGTTGCCGATCCACGGGTTGGCCGTGAGCGCGGCGACCGATTCCCACGGCGCGCCGACTCGATAGAAGACAACGAGCCACAGCCCGGTCGCGACGAGCACGACGTACAAGGTCACGACGATCGTTCCGCTCTGGTACAGCGGGTTGAAGCGTTTTCCGTAGAGCCGGTTACAGAACGCGTCGGCCGCGGACAGGAGGGCGGACAGAAGGCGGAAGACGTTACGAAGCATCGCCGTCCCGAATCTTCACAGACCGGGGGCGGCGCCGATATGACGGCGATCATATGCAACCGCCAGCCTCCGGCATACGCTCGGCCGCATCGCACATTCGTATTCAAGAGGGCGGAGGCTTATGGACAGTTCCCATCACGCGCCGCGTCCCGATCCCCCGACGCCGCTCGGGCAGCGCCTCTTCGACAACATGTTCCTGCTGCTCGGCGCCGGTCTGCTCGTCATGTTCCTGTTCTATACGGGCTGGGGGCTGTGGGAGATCACCAGCCTTCCCTCGGGCGTACTGAAGTAGGTCGCCATGCACACCGAAACGCACACCGGCCTCGATTCGCCGAAAGGGATCTGGTGGAAGCCCGCCCACAAATCCGAAAAGGTCTGGGTGGGCATCGCCTTCGCGTGGTGCATGGTGCTGTTCGCCATGATGCCGCTCTGGCACTGGAAGGGTGGACAGAACCCGTCGGGGATCCGCACGCGCACGACCCCGCAGGCGTACGGCGCACGCGTCGGCGAGTTCATCACGCAGTACCAGAGCGGAAACGATCGAGGCATGCCGATCGTCAGCCCGCCGCCCGGCGGAGACGTCTACCTGGCGGCGGTGTCGTTCCAGTGGTTCCCCATCGTGCGGCTGCGGAAGAACGTGGAATACACGCTGCACCTGTCATCGCTCGACGTGAATCACGGCTTCTCGCTGTATCCGATCAACGTCAACTTCCAGGTCGTGCCGGGGTACGACTATGGGCTGCGGGTGACGCCAAACGCGTCGGGCGACTTTCGCATCATGTGCAACGAGTTCTGCGGCATCGGCCACCACGTCATGGTGGGGCGCGTCATTGTCGATGACCAGCCGGCCGGGCCCGCCGCAACAGGAGCCGCGCGATGACCTTTCCACCTGTGTCTGTCGCCGCGCCGCCGGCAAGCGCACGATTTCGTACCTGCGAAATCACGGGACGGCGCATCGATCTCGGCGCCGAGCTGCTGATCAAGGTTCACGCCGTTGCGTCCGTGGTCGCGCTGCTCATCGGCGCCATCGCCGCGGTACTCCTCGTGCTCACCCGATGGCAGGCGGTGCACCTGCTCCCTGCCGTGTGGTTCTACCGCATCCTCGGCGTGCACGGCATGAGCATGCTCATCTTTTTCATCATCTTCTTCGAGATGGCGGTCCTCTTTTTCACCGGAACCGTGCTGCTGAACGCGCGGAACTCGGCACCGAAGACGTCGTGGGCCGCGTTCGCGCTGATGCTGGCAGGGGCCCTGACCGTCGAAGCGATGATGTGGTCCGGCAACGCCGACGTGCTGTTCACGTCGTACGTGCCGCTTCGCGCGAACCCGAACTTCTATCTCGGCGTGATTCTGTTCGCGGTGGGCGCCCTCGTGACCGTCGGCGTCTTCTTTGCGAATCTGGTCGTCGCCCGGCGCGAACGCACGTACGAGGGATCGGTGCCGCTCGTCGTCTACGGCGCGATGACTGCCGCGATTATCGCCGTCATCACGCTCGTGCACGGCGCGCTCATCTACATTCCGACATATCTCTGGTCGCTCGGTCTCATGAACGTCGACCCGGAGGTGTACCGCATGATCTGGTGGGGTCTCGGGCATTCCTCGCAACAGATCAACGTCGCGGCGATGGTCGCGGTGTGGTACATGCTCGGCGCGCTGACCATCGGCGCCGTGGTGCTCAACGAGAAGATCAGCCGATCCGCGTTCGTGCTCTACATCCTGTTCATCTCGATGGCGTCGGCACACCATCTGCTCGTCGATCCCGGCATGGGGCCCGCGTGGAAGGTCGTCAACACGAGCTACTTCATGTACATGGCGGTGCTCGCGTCGCTGATTCACGGCTTCACCGTCCCGGCCGGCATGGAACTCGGAATGCGGCTGCGCGGATTCACCAACGGCATGTTCGAGTGGCTGCGCCGTGCACCATGGGGCGACCCCGGATTCAGCGCGCTCGTGTTCTCGGTGGTCGTGTTCGGTTTCGTCGGAGGGATCACCGGCGTGACGATAGGTACCGAACAGATCAACATCATGGTCCACAACACGCTGCGCGTGCCCGGCCACTTCCACGCGACGGTGGTCAGCGGCACGGCCATGGCCTTCATGGGCGCCACCTACTACCTCATTCCGCTGATCTTCCGGAAGAAAGTCGCGTTCTGGAAGGGCGCGCAGGCACAACCGTATCTGTTCGCGACAGGGATGCTGATCTTCACGATGTCCATGACGTTTGCCGGCACCTTCGGGGTGCCGCGGCGGCACTGGGACATCACGTTCAGCATGGCGCCCTTCGACGTCCAGTTCAACCCGATTGTCGACCTGATACTCGCCGTGATGGCGATGGGCGGGCTGCTTGCCGCGACGGGCGCGTTCCTGTTCATTGCAATCGCAGTGAAATCCGTCTTCTTCGGCGAGCCGCTTGGCGCGATTACGCCAGGCATTGCGATGGCGGGCGTACCCGCTGGCCTGACACATCCGCCAGTTCATGCGGCGGATGTCGACGAGCGCAACGCGGCGCTGCATCGAGACGCATCGTCCATGGGACCCGTCCCCGGCACGCTCGTGCTCGCATTCGTATTCCTCGGTGCGTTCGTCGTCTACTTCTTCGTCAACTGGAAGGTGTTGTCGTTCCTCTGGAGGATTGGATGAGACCGGGTGCACGCCCACTCGCGGCGGTGGCGAGCCTCGCGGCCATCGCCGTCATCACCGCCGCCTGGTGGATGCTTGCGCTCTGGCCGGTTGATACGTCGGGCCCCGAATGGGTGCTACGGACGCGGCTGGTCTGCTTCGGCGCTGCCTCGGATCGTCTGCCGAATGCCGCAGGCTGGATCGTGTTGATCGGCCAGCCTGCCGGGATGCTCGCGTTCCTGTTCTCGGTCTGGGGAGCGGACCTGCGGCGCGGGCTGCGCGCGGTAACGGCGCGCGTAGTCGGCCAGCTCGCCGTCGGAATCGCGCTCGCGCTCGTCGTGACGGGTGCCGGAGCGGTGGTCGTCCGTGTGCGAACGGCGGGACTGGAACCTTTCGACACCAATCCGTCCACGGTTGCCCTGACCCGGATCGACGATGCCGCGCCTGCGATCGCGCTCGTGGATCAGAACGGGCGCGGTGTCACGCTCGACACGTTTCGTGGCGAGCCGGTTCTCATCACGTTCGCATATGCCCACTGTGAAACAGTCTGCCCGGCGACCGTCTCCCAGGTCCGGGCGGCCAGAGGTCGCCTGGGACCGAACGCGCCGGCTCTCCTCATCGTCACGCTCGATCCCTGGCGGGATACGCTGACCCGGCTTCCGGCAATCGCGCAAGGCTGGGCCCTCACGAATGGAGAACACGTCTTGTCGGGCGAGTCGGCAGACGTCGAACGGATCCTGAACGCCTGGCGCGTGCCGCGCGCACGCAACGAGCAAACGGGGGCGATCTCGCACCCGTCCCTGGTGTATGTGATAGGCGCCGACGGACGCATCCATTACGCCGTCGAGGGCAGCGAGGCGATGATCTCTGCGGCGGTACGTGCGCTGTAGTCAGCGACAGCCCTCACACTACACGCGCCGACGGCTATCAAGTGGGGAAGCGAAGAAACGAAGATACGAAGAACACTTAGATCTTCGCTTCCTCGCTTCTTCGTTTCTCTCACAAACGTCCGTAAGCCGTCGCTCGTGACCGACAGGCGCGGTATAGAGTGCTACTGCTTCGCGATTTCAGCCTTCACGGCCGCCGCGGCCTCACTGATGTCATCATGGCATTGCTCGCAATCCTGCGTGATGGCACGGCCGTCCTTCGTCTTGTGCTCGTCGTCGTGGCAGCGGAAACAGCCTGGAAAATCGTTGTGGCCCAGGTTGTCGGCGTAGGTGCCCCAGGTGACGTTCATGGCCGGGAAGTTGTTGCGATCGTAGAGCCGCTGCGCTGCGCGGACGGCTCGTTCCACCTGCTCCTGCTTCGTCCGGAATACATCGCCCGGCGCTGAGCGGTAGAAATTCATCAACTTCGACGCAATCTCCTGTTCCGCCGTCGCCTTGTCCCGGTACTCGGCCTTCAGCGCCTCGACGACCTGGCGGCGGATGAACGGCAGCTCCCGCGGCATCTCGCCCGTCGCAAGCGCGTCGTCGACCGCACGCTCCGGCGTCGCCGAGAATCGGTGGCTGGGCCGGTTGTGGCAGTCCATGCAGTCCATGCGCCGGCGCTCGCCTTGCGCGAGCTGCTCCGGGGTGATCCCTTCAGCGAAGTACTCGCGAACCGCGCCCGTCCGATCCTTCACGCGCACGTACGGAATCACCTGGCGTTTGGCATCGGTCGAGATGTATTCGACCTCGTTCGCGACGTTCATGTGCCAATGAATGCCGGTCGCAAGTCCGAGCTTCTCGCTCCCGCCACCCACGTGAATGCGCATCGTTGTCCCGTTATCGGAGCTCTGCTCGTCGTCTTTGTACTCGGGGATCTTCTTGATGCGATCCCCGTGGAACTTTTCGGGCCAGTGGCACTGCTCGCAGACCTCGCGCGCAGGACGCAGCGTATGAACCGGCGACGCGATCGGACGCGAATAGCTGTTCATGGCCACGGCCACGACCTGCCGTGTCCCATCGAGCTTCGACTTGACGAAAAATGACGCGCCGGGACCGATATGGCAGCTCACGCAGCGAACCCGGGAGTGCGGGCCGTCCTGAAATGCGACGAACTCCGGCTCCATCACGGTGTGGCACACCTGCCCGCAGAACTGGGTCGAGTCCATGAACTCGATGCCGCGATACGCGGCAAGCGAGACGATGACGATATTGACCAACGTGAGGACTGTGACGACGAACACGACGCGGCGCTGATGCCGGTCGTTCAGATCGAGGCGCGGCCAGCCGCGGGGAGGCAGGCCGTGAGAGATGCGCCGCCGCTCGCGCCACATCCCGAGCGGCACCATCAGCAGGCCGAGGATGAACAGTCCCGGGATGATAAGGAAAAAAATGATGCCGCCGTAAGGATTGGCGTGCATCCCGAACAGGTCGGCGAAAAAGACAATCAAGAAGAGCAGGGCCGTCACCGTGACGATGATGAGCCCCGCCAATGAAACTCCGTTGCGAATCAGCCGTGGGCCGCTCCAAGCCATCTCCGCTCCTTACGGTTATCGCTGCGCCAGGGCGTACACGATCAAGGTCAACAGCACGACCCCTGTGGTCACCGCGAACGCGCCGAGCGCGCGCCCGGCACTGTGGACCTGTTCGTCGGCCGCGGACACGACCATCCGATCGAGCTCGCCGGTCGCGGCAACGCGAGCATACTCTCCAGGGCGATCGCGCCGCATCTCCTCGACGGTAGTTCGGCCTGTGAAAATTACCAGGTCCATAGGGAATTTTTCCGGGCGAAGATGGCCGTTGAAGAAGTGAATCGTGAAGATGAAGCCGACAGCGAGCAGCGCCTCTTCGCCATGGATGAGCAGCGCGATATTAAACAACCAACCGGGTATGGCGCGCGTGAAAAACAGGGGGAACCATAACATCAGACCCGAGCCCCCGATGATGGCCATCCCCCAGAAGACCGCCCAGTAATCGAACTTCTCCCAGTAGGTATACCGCTCGAACTGCGGGCGGGGCCCACGGCCGACGAACCATTTGACGTGACCGATGATGTCGCGCACGTCGCGAGGCTGCGGTACAAGCGAGGTCGGCCCCCAGAGAACCCCGCGCTCGTGACGCACGAACACGCGGACGAGAATACGCGAGAGGTGAACCAGGAACACCGCAATCAGTGCGACGGCGAAGATGCGATGAATGATCCCGGCTGCTGCGAAGCCTCCAAGGGCATGAGCGAACCTCGACGCCCAGGCGGATTCACTGAAAAGCAGCGGCAGGCCCGTGGCCGCAAGACCGAGAAAGCTCACCATCAGAATGACGTGCATCACGCGATCCGCGCGACCGAATCGCTGCACGAATATCGTCTCGCGTCCGACCCGGATCATTGCGCACCTCCCTCGTCAGACCCCTTCAGGCGCCGCGCGCGCCTGTCTTTCACCTCGCGCGTGAACCACAGCGATGTGTGGACGCCGAAGATGCCGAACACGCCGAGGAGCAGCGCCGACATGAATTTCGAAACGTAGAACAGGGCCGGGTTCCGGTGCCGGTCGTGCTTGTTCGCGTGCGGATCGTACTTCACGAAATTCGCATTGACGTTCGTGTGGCACTTGCCGCACGTCTGAATCAGTCGTCCCGGCGAGACCGGCGAGCGTGGATCGCTCGCAGGCAGGATTTCATGCGCACCGTGGCAGTCGGCGCAGCCCGCGACGGCGCGGAAGCCGAGGCTCGTCACCTGTCCGTGGAATGTGTCGCGGAACGTCGCGATGCGGTCGCCGTGGCAGCTGCCGCACTCGTCGATGACGCCGAGCTGCCAGGACGCGCGGTCCGTGCGCTGGATCGCATGGGCCGTATGGCACGTCTGGCACGCGGGAGCTTTCATCTTGCCTTCGGCGAGCAGCTTGCCGTGGACACCCGCGCCAAACTGCTGCGCGATCCCTTCGTGGCACTTCCCGCATGTCGCCGGGACGTGAAGACGGGCCACACGGCTGGCGGGATCCCCGGGCTTGAGGATGTCGTGTGCGCCATGGCAATCGCTGCACGTGGGCGCCACGACAAGGCCGCTCTTCGACAGGGCCTTCCCGTGGATGCTGTCGGCGAACGCCTTGGTGACGTCCGAAGGGATGCCTCCCTTCTTGATGATCTCTGCGTTGCCGTGGCATTTCGCGCACGTCGCGGCCAGCTGAAGGTGATGGGTCAGGGACTTTGGGTCGGTCTTCGATCGGATGTCGTGCGTCCCATGGCAATCGACGCATGTGGCCGCTACCGTCGACCCGCCGCTGCGCGCTTTGGCGTGCACGCCTGCGGCGTACTTCGCGACTTCCTCGTCATGGCAGCCCGCGCAGTCGACTTTCGGGAGCTTGTCGTCGTGCGGAAAGTCACTCACCTTTTCAAGAGACGTGTGGCACTCGACGCATTGCAGCGATTCGTGGACGGACGCGTTGAAGATTGCGGGCTTCACGGTGACCGATGAATTGTCTTTCTCGCGCGTGACGCCGTCGTCCTCGTGACAGTCGAAGCAGTCCTGATTGGTTGGAGATGCCGACGCGGATGTCGTGGATTGCGATTTGACCGGGGGCTTTGACTGCGGCGCGGGCTGGAACGCCCGCGCGGACATCGTCAGCGCGAGCGCCCAGGTGCACAGAGCTACTCCGAAAACGGTACGAGTGGTCATCGTCGCCCTCATCCGGTCGGCGAGCCGAGCCCCTCGACGGCCGTTTCAGTGTTACTTCTTCTTGAGTGTGGCGAGGTACGCGACGAGCGCGTCCTCATCGTCTTTCGACAGAGGCGTCTTCTTCATCACCGGCTTGCGCGTGGCCTTCGCCTTCACCGCCATGCTCTCCGGGTTCTCGAGCCACGACTTGATCTCCTCGGGAGTCAGCTTGCTGCCGACATCGTCGAGGCTGCCCTTGGCATTGCCCTTCCCGGCGATCGAGTGACACTTCGTGCATTTCGCGGTCGTGAACACTTCTGCGCCCTTTTTGACCTTGGCATCCTGCGCGAAGGCTGGAGCCGCCGCCAACATCAGCGCGGCGCATCCCAGGGTGATCAGCGCTATCCGTTTCATTGTCCTCTCCCTCCCGAGCTCCTCGGCTCGTCTACACACCGTGCGCGTTCCGGGTTTCGGCTGGCGTAATCGCGAACAGCCGACTAACGATATCACCCAGATCTGCTCCGTGCGGCCCATCGACGGCCGCGCCGACCGAAGCGGCGATCGCGCGCGTGACTTCTGCGCTGATGGCGTCGACCTGCTCCCGATCCGCCGGGTTCAACGCGGCGGTCTTCTTACGCAGCCTGACGAGTTCGTTTCGACAAACTTCATCGAAATGGTTATGGAGTGCGAGGGCGATTGGGCTCATACCGGCGTCAAAGGCAAGGGCGATGCCCGCACGGAATTATGGAGTTTTCAGGCCGGAAAACGAGAAACACGCCGAAATCCTGCTCGAAGTCGTGCCGGATATCCGGCAGCTGCCGGAATTCGGCGCCCGGAGCTCACCGCTTCAACGGGGCCCGGCGGCGAAAGAGCCGGAACGTGTCGCCGCGTTCGACCTGCTGCGCGATGTAACAGATGTCGGTGCAGCTCGGCGAATAGTGATACCCGAGCTCGTCTTCGCGATCGGTCACTTCTTCCCACTCGTCGCCCAGGCCCACGATGGCGTTTGCGGCGGCAGCGGTTTCTTCGACCGCCGCATTCGGGAACCACTTCGCGAGAACCGTCAGAACCTTTTCGCGATCGATCATGGGCGTGGCTCCTGGTATTGGCCACGGATCGCAATGCAGATGCCAGGACAGCCTCTGTGCAC
>JBKPTT010000070.1:0-8246 GCA_046735635.1 Acidobacteriota bacterium
GGATCGTGCTCACCATGAGCAGCGCGGGGACCAGCACCATCGCGAGCGCGGGCAGCGCCTTCTGGGGATCCTCGATGCCGTACGGATACAGATAGACGGTCGAGGCAATAACCGCCGCGGCGGCTGGGCTTGGCATCCCGACGAAGTAGCGCTTGTCGACGGGTGCCGTGGCAGTCGTGCTCTGCACGTTGAATCGCGCGAGACGCATCGCGGCGGCGGTGACGTACAGAAATCCTGCGGCCCATCCGAGGCGATGGAGCGGCCAGAGCCCCCACGTGAACGCCAAGATCGCGGGCGCGAGGCCGAACGACACGACGTCGGCGAGCGAATCGAGCTCGACGCCGAACGCGGAGGTGGATTTCGTCAGTCGCGCGAAGAATCCGTCGAGCGTGTCGAGGATCATGGCGATCCCGATGAACAGCGCGGCGGTGTCGAAGTCGGAGCGCGTCGAGTGCACGACGCAGGCGTAGCCGCAGAACAGGTTGCCGACCGTCAGCAGCGACGGAAGGAGGAAGATGCCGCGGCGGACCCGGTGCTGACGGTCCTCGCGGCGCCGGCGCAGGAGCGGGCCGTTACCGAGCACTCGCGCTCCCCAGCACCGCGAGCACGGTCTCTCCGCCCACGACGTGCTGCCCGACTGAGACGCGCAGATCCGCGTCGGTCGGGAGGAACACGTCCATGCGCGACCCGAACTTCATGAGGCCGACGCGCTGACCGCGCTCGAGCACTTCCCCTTCACGCACGCGGCACACGATCCGTCGTGCGAGAATCCCGACGACCTGACGGAATACCACGGACCGTCCCTTGTGGTCGATCCAGACTTCGTTCAGCTCGTTATCGTTGGCGGCCGGCGTGTGCGCCGGCAGGAACTTGCCCTTTCTGTACTCGACACGAGTCACGCGGCCGTCCACCGGCGTGCGGTTCATGTGCACGTCGAGGGGAGACAGGAAGATCGTGACCTGCTTCCAGTCGCCGGGGGGTGCCCATCGCCCGTCGCTCGGTCCGGCGATCATCACCCGGCCATCGGCCGGCGACACGACAAGCCCGGGGTCTCTCGGCACGATTCGATCGGGATCGCGGAAGAAATACGCCATGAAGCCGCCGAGGGCGGCAAACGGTGCCGCCACCCCGTACCGGCGGGTGGCCGCGAAGAGCGCGGCGGGAACGAGACCGGCAGCGATGAACGGGTATCCAGCGCGATCGATTCTCATGAAGTGTTGATGGTGCCCTGAACCGGGCTGAAAGTCACGAGGGCCAGGAGCCGGTCACCTTGACGCGCGGGACGGCTGCTGGCCCTGCTGTGAACTGAAACGGGCGTCGGTCGGTCTCTCGCGGCCGGGTCAGTGGCGCGTCGGCTGCGGCGCTCCTACCTCCAGGCTGTGTTTGCGGAGGATGTTCTCCATCTGATCCTTGAGCTGCAGCTTGACCTTCTTGAGCCTGACTTCTTCGAGCTGTTCGGGTTGGGTGAGATAGTGCCGTGCCGCAAGGCTATGAATTTTTTCGTCGAGGTCCTGATGACGGGTGGCGAGTTGGCGGTACTCTTCGTCGCTTTGCAGCAGTTTGCGCTTCAGCTCTTCGAAGTCTTTCGGCATTGGCCGCCTCCTGGAGACAGGGTTGTTACTTCTGGACATTCATACATGCAACCTACCACAAGACCGGAACCTCCTTCAAGGAGGCGGATCGACCGGGCGGTCGAGCTGATCACGCCACAAGATCAACGCATCCTCCGGCGGGTTGTCGTAGTACTTGCGGCGCGTCCCGCGCACCTCGAACCCCAAACGCTCGTACAAGTTGAGCGCCGCGACATTGGAGCGGCGCACCTCCAGCGTCGCGCGTCGCGCCCCTTCGCCGATTGATTGGTCGAAAACATGCCGCAGCAGCCGCGTCGCGTGGCCACGGCGGCGTTGTTCGTTCAGAACCGCGAGGGTGTTGACGTGCAGCTCGTCGCCGAGCAGCCAGCAGGCGCAGAACGCGATCAGGACACCGGCGGAGTCCCGCATGACGTATACGCGCGACACGGCGGTGTTCCGCAACTCGCGCGCGAGCGTGTCTCGCGACCACGGGTTCGCAAAGGAAGCCGCTTCCAGCCGAGCGACCTCCTCCAGATCCGCGTCAGTGGTGAGCCGCGCGATCGCGGGCCAGTTCGGCATCCGATTTCCTGACGTATACGGGAACGATCGCGTGGGGCAGTACGGCGCGAGACGGCTCCGCCGCGGCGATTCGTCCCGCGATCGAGGCGAGCGCGGGGGCAGACAGGATCGGCACGCTCGCACGGCGGGCAATCACATCGGCGTGGCGCTCCGCGCCGTCGCCGATGAAGGTGAGCGAGCGAACGTCGGTGCGAACGCTCCAGGCATCGAGCACGATTTCAGGCGCGGCCGATACCGGATCGATGAGAAGGTCACGCCCATCGGGGGCGTACAACGCGGCGAATACTTCCCCTCGCTGCGCGTCCATCCAGACGCCGATTGGCTGCTTCGGGTTGACGGCTGCGCGCGCGAGTGCTTCGAGCGCGGAGACGGCGACGACTTTCTTTCCCTGCGCCATCGCGAGACCCTGAATGGTCGCGATGCCAACCCGAAGCCCCGTGAAGGACCCAGGGCCGGAGACCACCGCGAACAGGTCGATCGCTCCGAGTGGCGTGTCGGCGTCATCGAGCGCCCGCTCCAGCTCGAGCGGCAGCCGCTGCCCGTGCGTGATCGCGAGATCCCCGACGACCTCCACGCGGACGATCTCGTCGTGCACAACCGCGACGCTGCCGCTCCGCGATGTCGTGTCGAGCGCCAGAACCATCATGAACCGAGAACCTCGTCGAACCCGGCGGAAACTTGTAGAGCCGTGTAGAACCCTGTAGAACCTCGTGAATGTTATACTCGCGCACTGAACCCCCGCGAAATGTCCTCGCCTCCCGTGTCTTCCGAGCCCGCCGGGGCAACCCCGGCCATGCGCCAGTACTTCGAAGCGAAGCGGCAGCACCGCGACGCGATCGTGTTCTTTCGCATGGGCGACTTCTACGAAATGTTCTACGAAGACGCGCTGACCGCCGCGCGCGCGCTCGAGCTCACGCTGACCTCGAGATCGAAGGATGCCAACGGCGGCGCGATCCCGATGTGCGGCGTGCCGTATCACGCCGGCGACGCGTATATCGCCCGGCTTGTCAAAAAAGGTTTCCGCGTCGCCGTCTGCGAGCAGATGGAGGATCCGAGGAAGGCGAAAGGCGTCGTCAAACGCGAGGTCGTCCGCGTCGTGTCGCCCGGTACGCTGACCGATGCAGGTTACCTCGAGGCCCGTGAGCCGGCCTTCCTCATGGGGATTGCGCCCGCGCATCCCGACCCCGGGTACGGTGTCGCGCTGCTCGACGTCTCGACCGGTGAATTCACGACAGCAGAGTACGCCGGGGTCGGCGGACGCCAGGCCCTTGCCGACGAGCTGACGGTGCTGCGTCCTCGGGAGATCGTCGTGCCCGAGGGAGGCGGCGACGTTCGCGCGCTCGTCGACGAGTTGCGTCTGGACGCGCGCGTCACAGTGGCGGATGGCTGGACGTTCGAGTTCGAGTCCGCGCGGCGTTCACTCTTGTCGCAGCTGAAGGCGCAATCGCTCCAGGGTTTCGGACTCGCCGATCGACGCGCGGCGACATCCGCAGCCGGCGCCCTCGTCCAGTATCTACGCGACACCCAGAAGGCCGATCTCGCGCACGTGCGCGAGATCGCGTTCCGCACGGCGGCCGACTGCATGGTCATCGATCCGACGACGCTCCGAAATCTGGAGGTGATCGAAGCCGCCGACCGAGGACGTTCCGGATCGCTCCTCCAGGAAATGGATCGCACCGCGACGTCGATGGGAGGACGCCTCCTGCGATCCTGGCTGCTGCGCCCGCTGCTCGCGCTCGAGCGGATTCAGGATCGGCTCGACGCCGTCGAGGAGTTTGCGTTCCGCAGCACGGAGCGCGCGAAGATTCGTGAGACGCTGAAGACGATACACGACATCGAACGCCTCGTGGCACGCACGGCGCTCGGCACCGCGGGCCCGAGGGATCTCGTGGCGCTGCGGCAGTCGCTGGCGGCCGTCCCGCGCGTGCGCATGCTCCTCGAGCCGTTCCAGGCGCCTCTCATCCGAAGTCTGCTCGGTGAGATCGACGATGTCGCCGACGTGCGCGGCGATCTCGAGCGAACGATGCTCGACGAACCGCCGGTGTTTGCGCGCGACGGCGGCGTCGTGCGCGACGGCATCGACGGCGAACTCGACGAGCTACGCGCCATCAGCCGATCCGGGAAGCGGCGCATTGCCGAGATGGAGGAGGCCGAGCGCGCGCGTACGGGAATCAGCTCGCTGAAGATTCGTTACAACCGCGTGTTCGGGTACTACATCGAGGTCTCCAAATCCAACCTCGCGAGCGTGCCGGCCGACTACCTGCGCAAGCAGACGATCGCGGGCGGGGAACGCTTCATCACCCCCGATCTGAAGGCATACGAAGAAAAGGTGCTCGGCGCCGACGAGCGGATTCTCGAGCGCGAAATCGAGATCTTCGAGGGCCTGCGCCGGCGGGTGGCCGCCGAGGCTCCGCGCATTCAGGACACGGCCCGCGGTCTCGCCACGTTCGATGTGTTGACCGCCCTGGCCGAAACCGCGGCGGTTCAGAACTATACCAAACCGTTGATGCACGCAGGCGATGAGCTCGTCGCGAGCGACGTTCGCCACCCCGTCGTCGAACGGTTCGTGACCGAGGCCTTCGTGCCCAACGACGTCACGCTGGACGGCGGTGCGCATCAGCTCGTGATTCTCACGGGCCCCAACATGGGGGGAAAGTCGACGTACCTCCGTCAGACTGCGCTGCTCTGCCTCATGGCGCAGGCGGGATCGTTCGTCCCGGCGCGCAGCGCCAAGCTGCCGATCGTGGATCGAGTGTTCGCGCGCGTCGGCGCTTCAGACAACATCGCGCGCGGACAGTCGACGTTCATGGTCGAGATGCAGGAGACCGCGAACATTCTGCATTCTGCGACTTCGCGCAGCCTGGTCATCCTCGACGAGATCGGTCGAGGCACGTCGACGTTCGACGGGCTCAGCCTCGCGTGGGCAGTTGCCGAGCATCTCGCGTCCAACGCGCGCGCGAGGCCGAAAACGATCTTCGCGACGCATTACCACGAGTTGACGGACCTGGCGGACGCCGTGCCCGGTGTCGTCAACTTTCACGTGGTCGTCCGCGAGTGGAAGGACGATATCGTGTTCCTCCGCAAGGTGGTGCCCGGACGGTCGGATCGCAGCTACGGCATCCAGGTGGCGCGGCTGGCCGGCTTGCCTCCAACCGTAGTCGGACGCGCGCGTGAAATCCTGAACGGTCTCGAACGCGATGAGTTGTCCCGCGGCGGACGTCCGTCGCTGAGCGGCGGAGGCGATCCGGTCGGACAGATGGGACTGTTCCAGTCGCCGGTCGGCGACGATCCCGTCCATCGCCGCCTGCGCAGTCTGGACATCGATTCGATGACGCCGATGCAGGCGCTCACACTGCTCGCCGAATTGAAACAGGAAACAGGCGAATCGTAGTTGCCGTGCGTCGTGTGCTCGTCCTTGCCCTCCTCGCACACGTGAGCGCCGCAGCCGATGCGCTGGCGGCCGAACGTTACGATCCCCGCCTTCGATTCCGAACGCTGAACACGCCCGGATTCAGCATTCACTTTCATCAAGGTGAGGAGGCGCTCGCCAGAAGGCTCGCCGTCATTGTCGAGGACGTGGCGGCTCGCGTGGCGCCGGAGCTTGGGCGCGCCAACGGTCGGGTGCACGTCATCCTCGTCGATCAGAACGATGTCTCGAACGGCTGGGCGAGCCCGGTTCCGTACAACGTCATCGAGATCACGGTTGCCGCGCCTCCAGGCGCGAGCGGCATCGGAAATACGGATGATTGGCTCCGGCTCGTCTTCTCGCACGAGTACACGCACATCGTGCACCTCGACCGGGCTCGCGGATGGGTTGCCGGGCTGCGGCTGGTGTTCGGGCGAGCTCCTCTTCTCTACCCGAATGTCTTTCTTCCGTTGTGGCAGATAGAAGGAGTCGCGGTCTACAACGAGAGCGTGCTGACCGGCGAAGGACGCGTCCCTACCCCGGACTTCCGGTACATCCTCCAACGCGCCGCTCAGTCGAATCGGTTCGAGCCGCTCGATCGTGTCAACGGCGGCCTTGTCGATTGGCCCGTCGGCTCCGCACACTACGCGTACGGCGCGTACTTTCATCAGTACCTTGCCGATCGCTTCGGAGCCCCGTCGCTCAGCCGGTTGGCGGATGCAACGGCCGGCCGTCTGCCGTACTTCGGCAGCGGCGCGTTCAAAGACGTCTATGGACGATCGCTGGGGGATCTCTGGAAGGATTTCAAGGCGGATACCTCACGTCGTATCCCGGATGCGGCTTCCGCTCGAGTGCAACTCACCCACCACGGCTTCATCGTCACCGCTCCCGTGGTGACTGCGACGGGCCGGACGTTCTTCGCCGGCGACGATCCGCACGGTTTTCCAGCACTCTACGAGCTCAAAGGCGCCGGAGGCCAGCCCCGAAGGATCGCCGACAAGTTCCTCGGCAGCCGGATCGCTGTATCCCGATCCATCCTCGTCTTCGATCAGCTCGAGATCGAGCGCAACGTCTCGGAACGTTCCGATCTTTACGCCGTCAGTCAGGACGGCGGCCGAGTGCGGCGGCTGACGCGAAACATGCGCGCCGCCGATCCCGACGTGTCGCCCGACGGAGCAGCCATCGTCTGCACCGTGCAGACTTTGAGCGGCCGCGCGCTCGCGACGATGCCACTCCCGGGCCCGGGAACGCTAGGTCAGCCCGTGACGCTCGTTGCGGAGGACGGCACCGATTTCAGCGGGCCACGCTGGTCGCCCGACGGGCGACATGTTGCCGCCGAACGTCGGCGCCTCGGAGGGCCGTCGGAGATTGTGGTCGTCGATGTCGCGACTCGAGCCGTCCGCACCGTTGTTGCGAGCGAAGACGCTCGAAACGTGACGCCATACTGGATGCCCGACGGACGCGTCATCCTGTTCGCGTCCGATCGCGGAGGCCAACCCTTCGCAATCTACGCGGTGACCGTCTCGGGATCGTCGATACGGCGACTGGAAGGAACGGGCGTCGCGGTGCAGTCGCCGGTCGTTTCTCCAGATGGCCGTTTGCTATTCGTGGGATATACCGATGCCGGCTACGATCTGTTCTCCGTCCCGCTGTCGACCGCGGTGTGGCGCGACGTTCCGTTGGGCGCTTCCCCTGCCGCGTCGTCAGCCAAGGCAGCCGCACCCGCGGAGCTGAAGGCAGGCGCGACGCCGGCTCCCGACAGCGATTACAGGCCCTGGCGCACGATGCTGCCGCAGTTCTGGATGCCTGTTATCGAATCCACCGGCGGCGAACTGTCGGCGGGCGCCGGGACCGCCGGCTTCGATGCGCTCGGGCGTCATCAGTACGTCGCATCGGTGGCGTGGGCGAGTTCGCGAGCGAATCCCGATTGGTCGTTGTCCTACACGTACGACCGATGGTGGCCAACGCTGTTTACCTCGGTGTCCGACAATACGGATCCGTGGCAGGATGGCGAGAAGCGGACGCGTGAGATGGCGGCCGGCGCGTTGTTCACGGTACGGCGCGTCAGGTACTCGACTTCGACGCTCGTCGCGGTCACGGGATCGACCGACCAATTCGACTGCGACCTGTGTCCGCGTCCCGCTGCCGGAACCGTCAAGCGCCGCGCGCTGCAGGCGGGGTGGCGCTTCAACAACGCGCGCTCCTATGGCTACTCGATCAGCCGCGAATGGGGGTCCGCATTCCACTCGACGGTGGAATGGGCGCCCGCAGCCTGGGGATCCGACGCCACGACGGGTGCAGCCATCGGCGATCTTCGCGTCTACATCCATGCAGGCCCGCGTCACGCCGCGCTCGCCATGCGCCTCGCGGGCGCATCGTCCTGGGGCGACAGCGGCCGCCGTCGCATTTTCAGCGCATCCGGATCGGGACCGCAGCCGGACGACTTCGGCATCGGCACCGATTCAATCGGCCTCCTTCGCGGATTCGATTCCGCCGACGTCGTCGGTCAGCACGCGGCGGTCGGGAATGTCGACTTCCGGTTTCCTGTTCGCTACGTGCAGCGCGGGTTGGGTACGTTTCCCTTTTTTGCGCGAACACTTCACGCGGCCATTTTTGCGGACGTGGGCAGCGCGTGGAGCGGCGGTTTCGGCAGCGATTCGCTCCGGCGCTCGATTGGCGCGGAACTGTCG
>JBKPTT010000071.1:0-14035 GCA_046735635.1 Acidobacteriota bacterium
CATCCTCTTCCGCGTGGCCGAGAACGCCGACGAGGCGACGAAGAAAAAAGCGCTCGAGCAGGCGCAGACCGTGCTGAAGCAGGCGCGTGCCGGGGCCGACTTCGCCGACCTCGCAAAGAAGTACTCCGCCGATGGCAGCGCGCAACAGGGAGGCGATCTCAATTTCTTCACAAAAGGCCAGATGGTGCCCCAGTTCGACCAGGTGGCCTTCGTGCTGAAGCCCGGCCAGATCAGCGACATCGTGACGACACAGTTCGGCTACCACATCATCAAAGTGACCGATCGACGTCCTGCATCGACGGTGCCTTTCGAACAGGTGAGCGACAAGATCAAGGAGTTCCTCACCCAGCAGCAGAAGCAGCAGAAGGGTCAGGCGTTCATCGACTCGCTCAAGCAGAAGGCCAAAATCGAGGTGCTCGTCTGAACGAAGAAGTTCTCGCGGCCGCGGCGGAAGCCTTGTCGCGCGGCGAAACCGTCGCGCTCGTGACGGTGGTGCGTGCGCAGGGGTCCACGCCGCAGCGGGCCGGTGCGAAGATGCTCGTCTGGGCCGATGGACGCACCATAGGAACGATTGGGGGCGGCTGCTACGAGAACGACGCCTTCTGGAAGGCGCGCGAAGCGATCTCGTCCGGCAAGCCGTCGATTCTCCATTACGAGCTGAACGACGACTTCGCGCAGGAGAACGGGCTCATCTGCGGAGGCCGCATGGACGTGCACATCGATCCGCTGACGCCTTCACCGCGCCTTTTCATCGTGGGCGCGGGCCACGTCGGATTTCACCTCGCCCACGCTGCCGCAGACGTCGGATTCCGCATCCACGTGGTCGACGATCGCGAGAAGTTCGCAAATGCGGAGCGCTTCCCGCGCGCCGAGATCGTCGTCGAGCCAATCCCCGAGTGGCTTCACCGGGTCGAGCTGCCTGCGTCTGCATACGTCGTCGTCGTGACGCGCGGCCATCAGCACGATCTCGAAGCAATGCGCGCGCTTGCCGCCCGCGACCTCAAATACCTCGGGCTGATCGGCAGCCGCGCGAAGGTCGCGCGTATCTACGACGCCCTTCGAGAAGAGGGAATGCCGACCGAGTGTCTCCAGCGGGTGCATGCGCCCATCGGTCTGGAGATCGGCGCGGTCACGCCCGCCGAAATCGCCATCAGCATTCTCGCGGAACTGATCGCCGTCACCCGCGGTGTCGACACCTCCGCGCTCGCGATGAAACGCGTCGACCTCAAGGTGTAATCGCGGTTCCTTGCCGACAACGCTGATTCGTAACGCGACGATCGTCACGATGAACGATCGCCGCGAGATTCTCGATGGCGGTGTGCTCGTGCGCGATGGACGGATCGCCGCGGTTGGCGATGTTCCGGACGAAAAGTATGACCGGACGATCGATGCGGCCGGTGGGTACCTCCTGCCGGGATTCATTCAGACCCACGTTCATCTCTGCCAGACGCTGTTCCGCGGTGCGGCCGACGACCTGCCGCTCCTCGATTGGCTGCGTCTGCGCGTCTGGCCGATGGAAGCCGCGCACACACCCGCGACACTGCGCGCTTCGGTGCGCCTCGCGGCCGCCGAGCTCCTGCGTTCGGGGACGACCTCGGTGCTGACGATGGAGACGGTGCACGACACCGATGTCGTGTTCGAGACGCTGGGCACGCTGGGACTGCGGGCCTGGGTGGGCAAATGCATGATGGACGCTGCGCCGGACGCGCCTCCGCGCCTGCGGGAGCAGACCAGCACCTCGATCGATGAGAGTGTCGCGCTCAAGAAGCGATGGGATGGCAAGGCGAACGGACGCCTACGCGCGGTATTCGCTCCCAGGTTTGCGGTATCGTGCTCGCGGGATCTGCTGGAGTCTGTCGCTGCGATCGCCGCGCGCGAGACGACACTCGTTCACACGCACGCGTCCGAGTCGCGGGACGAGGTCGAGCTCGTGAGAAAAATTACCGGGGGATATTCTAACCTCGAATACCTGGCGGATGCGGGTTTGGCAACGCGGCATCTGTGCACCGCGCACTGTGTATGGGCGACGGAAAGCGAACAGAGGATGCTCGCCGAGCGCGACGTCAAAGTCATGCACTGTCCCGGATCCAATTTGAAGCTCGGATCAGGCGTTGCGCCTGTGGCCGCGATGCGCAGTCGCGGCGTCTGCGTGTCGCTCGGAGCCGACGGCGCCGCCTGCAACAACCGGCTCGACATGTTCGAAGAGATCCGGCTCGCGGCCATGCTGCAGGCGGTGAGCAGCGGGCCCGGGTCGCTCACCGCGCAGGATGCTCTCTGGATGGCCACACGCGACGGCGCGCGTACGGTCGGGCTGGAATCGGAGCTCGGATCCGTAGAGGTTGGCAAACGCGCCGACCTCATCGTGGTGGCGCGGGATCGCCCGCACCTCTTGCCCGACCGCGATGCGTGGTCAACGCTGGCCTACGCGGCGCGCGGCAGCGACGTCCGGCTCACGATGGCAGACGGCGACGTGCTGGTCGATGACTTCGAGCTCGTTCGGCTCGACTCGGCAGAAATTGCCGCTGAGTCTCGCGCGGCAGGTGCAGAGCTGGCACGACGCGCGTTTTCCTGACCTCCTGTATAATCGTCTTAGCAGTCTCCTCGTGGGAGTGCTAAACAACGATGTCACGGCATCCTGAGCTTCCGGAACGGGATAGGCGAATTCTTGGGGTCCTCGTGCACGCCTACATCGACCAAGGCGAGCCGATTTCCTCGTTGTGGTTGGCCAACCGCGGGTTTGGCGTGTCCTCTGCCACGCTCCGCAACATCATGGCCAGACTCGAGGGACAGGGGTACGTCAAGCAGCCACACACGTCGGCCGGCCGCGTGCCGACGGACCAAGGCTACCGCCTGTACGTCGATCAGCTTCTCTCGGAGCGGAAAGCCACTCGGCCGGCGCCGCTGGTCGAGGCTCGGCTGCGCCGCGCCAGCACGGTCGACGACCTGCTGTCGCACGTGTCTCAGGAGGTCGCGCGCGCATCGCACCAGATCGGCTTTGCGATCGCGCCCGACACTACGATGCTCGAGCGCCTCGACTTCGTGCCTCTCGACGCCGGCAAGTTGCTGGTTGTCGTGGTTGCGACAGGCGGGCACGTGACGCACAAAGTCATCGAGCCGTCCGAAGAATACGGCTCGACAGAGCTCCAGCAGGCGGCGAACTACCTCAATCAGGAATTCAAGGGCCGATCGCTCGTCGAGGTGCGCCAGGCCGTTCTCGACCGTCTGCGCGAGGAGCGTACGCTGTACGACGAGCTGATGGCCCGTGCGCTCCGGCTTGCGAGCGCGACTCTGGCGGACATCGATCCGGGGCCCACGGTGTTCATCCAGGGCACGTCGCTCCTCCTGGATGACGTCAGCGGCGACGACCCGGAGCATACGCTCAGAACTTTGCGTACGCTGCTCCGAATGATCGAAGAGAAGACACGGCTCGTGCAGCTCCTGGACGACTATCTGAGCACCGACGGCATTACCGTCGTCATCGGGACCGAGCACACGGCACCGGATCTGCAAAGCTTCAGCCTCGTGGCGTCGACTTACTTCGACGGTCACGGCACGGGGGCCGTCGGCGTAATCGGGCCGACACGTATGCGCTACTCGCGCGCCATCGATGCGGTCGACACCCTCTCGCGCGCGATCAGCCGCATGGTGGCGCGCTCCTGAATCATCTTCAACATCGCTCGGGTAGGACCGTGGAAGACAAAAGAGATAACCAGCAACCTGAAGGTGCGGCCGAGACCGCCGCCGCGACTGCAACCGATCCGACGGCCGAGGCTCAGCGCGAGCGCGACGAATATAAGGATCTGCTGCTGCGAAAAACGGCGGAGTTCGAGAATTACCGCAAGCGCGTGGACCGCGATCGCCAGTCGCTCAACGAAGCGGCGGCCGCCAGCGTCCTGGAAGAATTGTTGCCCCTTGTCGACGATCTCGAGCGCGCGCTCAAAGCGGACGCGGGCGCGGACGTCGAATCGTATCGCCGGGGCGTCGAGCTGATCTACGAGAAGCTCAACGACGTGCTGCGCAAACGAGGGGTACGACCCATCGAGGCGCTTGGCGCCGATTTCGATCCCTACTATCACCAGGCCGTCGCGCACGAGCACGCCGAGGGCACGCGCGAAGGGCAAGTCATCGAGGAATTCCGGCGCGGATACATGCTCGGTGACCGGCTGCTCCGGCCATCGATGGTGAAGGTGGCCAAAGGGTGAGCGGGGTGGCGAAACGGGATTATTACGAGGTCCTCGGCGTCGAACGTCAGGCGACAGAACAGCAGATCAAGAGCGCGTATCGCAAGCTCGCGCTGAAATACCATCCCGACCGGAATCCCGGGGACAAGAAGGCCGAGGAAGCCTTCAAGGAAGCGGCGGAGGCGTATGCCATTCTCGCCGACCGGGACAAGCGCGCGGCCTACGATCGATTCGGCCATGCGGGCGTCAGCGGCGCGGCTGCGGGCGCGGGTTTCGATCCGACGATCTTTGCCGACTTCTCCGACATCTTCTCGGGGCTCGGCGACGTCTTCGGCTTCGGCGACATCTTCGGCCAGCGGCGCCGCCGCGGCGGCCCTCAACGCGGCTCGGATCTGCGCTACGACCTCGAGATCTCGTTCGATGAATCCGCCGCCGGCACCGAAACCACGATCCAGATTCCCCGCGAAGAAACGTGCGAGACGTGCAATGGGTCCGGCGCGGCCGCCGGCACGAGCCCTGAAACGTGCACGCAGTGCCGCGGGACCGGGCAACTCCGTTATCAGCAGGGCTTTCTAACGGTCGCGCGCCCGTGTCCCAACTGCCGTGGCACGGGAAAGACGATTTCGAAACCGTGTCAGACCTGCCGCGGCGCCGGACGAGTGGGACGCGAACGAAAGCTCACCGTCAAGATCCCCGCGGGAATCGCGACAGGACAGCGCCTGCGGCTGTACGGCGAAGGTGAGCACGGATCGGCCGGCGGCCCGCCCGGCGATCTCTACGTCGTCGTCCACGTGCAGGAACACCCGTTCTTCCATCGAGAAGAAGACGATCTGTACTGCGAGATGCCGATCAGCTACCCGATGCTGGCACTCGGCGGACGAATCAAAGTACCGACGCTGAACGGCCGCGAGGAGGTCGAGATTCCGTCGGGTACGCAGCCGGGTGCGCGCTTCAAGCTGCGGGGCAAAGGGATGCCGCACGTCGGCGGCCGCGGCCACGGCGACCTTCATGTGATCGCCCGAGTCGCGGTGCCGAAAAAGCTGAGCAAGGAGCAGCGTCGCCTGCTCGAGGAGCTTGGCCGCGTGCTCCCGCAGGAGAAGCTGGACGACGAGGCAGAGACGGACGAGAAGCCCTTCTTCGAGCGCGTCAAAGATATCTTTGGCTAGCTACCCGGCGCTGGACCTGCGCTTCGCGCCAGGCCCCGGCGCCGGGACCCTCCAGGACATGCTGTACGCCGAGCTCGATGCGTTCGAGCCGGTTGCGATCCAGGAACACGAGTCGGGAGACGCGTGGCGCGTGTTCTTCCGCACGGCCGCCAATCGCAACGCCGCCCGCCGTGCGCTCGCGTCGGAGTTCGAGAACGCGCTGGAACTACGCGCGATCGATGTGGATGACGAGGACTGGGCAAGACGCAGTCAGGCGGCGCTGAAGGCGGTACGGGTAGGACGAATCGTTGTCGCGCCGCCCTGGGACGTGCCGGGCAGACGCGATTCGCGATTGGCGGTTCGCGATTCGAAAAGCCAGAGATCTCGAGGCGACATTGGGAATCCTGAACCGCCAACGGCGAACGAATCGAACCGCGAACCGCGAACCGCGAACCGCGACATTGTCATCGTCATCGACCCCTCGACTGGCTTCGGCACCGGACATCACGAAACGACCAGGCTCTGCCTCGAGCTGCTCCAGGAGAGCGATCTGACCGGCACGCGGGTCATCGATGTCGGCACCGGTTCGGGTCTCCTCGCCATCGCCGCGTCCAAGCTCGGCGCGCGAGAGGTCGTCGCAATCGACAACGATCCGGACGCGCTCCGGAATGCCCGCGACAACGTTGATCGCAATGGCGTGGAGGTGCACGTCCGCGAAGCAGACTTATCGACGCTGGAGAGCGCGGCAGCCGACGTCGTGCTCGCCAACCTGACGGCATCGGTGCTTCAACGTTTCGCGGATCCGCTGCGTGCTCTCGTGAGACCACACGGCGTGCTCATCCTCAGCGGATTCAGCCCTGAGGATGTCAGCGATGTCACAAGCGCCCTGCACGGCTCGACCGCCAGGATTGTCGAGGACGGGGCTTGGGCCGCCGCGCGTCTCGAGATGTAGCATGATCTCGCGCGGAGATCGCGGACGGTTTGTGGTCGGCAACAACAGCGACGGAGATTTCTCGAACCTGCGAATCACACGTGCGAAGTGAGCTCCGCGTAGTCCGCCGGCGGGAATTTCTGACACAAGGCAGCCGCGCGGCGCTGGGGCTCTGGCTCGCGCCAGCCACGCCCCAGACACGTTCGTGGCGCAGCGCCATCGACGATCTCGAGAAACAGATCGCCGAACTGATGCCGCGCCATGCGGTGCCCGGCGCGTCGGTGGCGGCCATCAGAGACGCCACAATTGTGTGGCAGCGCGGCTTCGGCATCGCTGACGTCGTCACCAAAGCCCCCGTCACACCGGAGACGATCTTCGGCGCGGGATCGATGAGCAAGCCGGTCTTTGCGTACGCGGTCATGCAGCTCTCCGACACAGGGGTCATCAACCTTGATACTCCGCTCACGAAATACACGACCGAGCGCGTCGTCAAGGACGATCCGCGCCTGGATCTGATTACCGCGCGTCACGTGCTATCGCACACGAGCGGCTTTCAGAACTGGCGAACCGATGCGGAACCGCTGCGCATCCACTTCACGCCGGGCCAGCGTTTTCTGTATTCGGGAGAGGGATACAGCTACCTGCAATCGGTCGTGACGCGTTTGACGGGGCATGTCGACCGACGCGCATGCGCAAAATACGAGGCGGGCCTCGAGGTCTGCGCGACCGATATCGACGCGTACATGAAGAGCCATCTTCTCGAACCGTTTGGGATGAAGTCCGCTTCGTACGTATGGAACCGCGCGCTCGAGCCGCGGCTTGCCAGGCGTCACGGCACCAGCGGACAGCCGCTCGACCGCATCCGACCCACCGCGACCGATGCCGCGCGCTATGCCGCCGCCGGCGCCCTCCTCATCACACCAGCCGACTACGCAAAGTTCGTGATCGAGGTGATCGCGTCGAAAGAGGACCGACCGTTTCGTCTTCGGAAGACCACCGTGGCGGAGATGCTTCGTCCGCAGGTGAAGACGAACGACGAGTTCTCGAGCTCATGGGCGCTCGGCTGGCAGGTGCAGCAATCGGGCGTCATCAATCACGGCGGCGACAACACGGGCTTTCATGCGCACGCGGTTGCGTCTGTCGAGAATCGTTCGGGGTTCGTGATCATGACGAACGGAGACCGTGGAGGTTCGCTGATCGCCAGTATCCTGACGGGCGACGCCGTTCGCCGCATTCTCTGACAACAGATCGCGGCTACCGACTCTCTCATTCAACGGGCCAGCTTCTTGTAATAAAAGACCGTCGCGCACATGGCGCCATCCGGGTTGAGCGCGAAGTCGGGAACCTCGCCGACGCGCACCCATCCCATCGACGCGTAAAGCCGCTCCGGATGATCGTCTTTTCGCGTGTCCAGGAGCAGCAGGGTGTAGTCAGCCGCACGCGCTTCTTCCTCGAGGCGGCGCATCAACGCCCGGCCGACGCCGCGCCGCCGCGCGCGGCGATGCACGATGAGCTTCGCGACGTCACCACGATGTGGCTGGTTCGGCGCCCAGGACGGCTGGACCTGCACCGTTCCGACGACCTCGACACCCTCTCGCGCGACGAGCACGATCGCTCGCTCCGGCTCGAGGACGGCTCGCCACCACTTCTCGGCGTCACCGCGGGTGAGACCGGGCATGAAGCTGACGCCGGCGTTGTCGTCGATGGCATCGAACAGCAGATCGACGAGGCCGTCCAGATCGAGCGGTCCGATATCCTTCCGAATGCGGTCGATGGCAAACGGGGGCATCGTCGCGGATGGTAGCATCGGCATCAGCACTACCTTGTCACACCCCCGGCGAGCGGCGGACGATGGGCCTCGCGCAGAGGACGCTGAGGACGCGGACGGTCGCGCTTCGCCACGTCGCGCTTCGCGCGACAGGGGGTGGAGAGATCCGCAAATACAAGCGGCGCACCGCTCACTGCCGCTTGTATTTGTGGATCTCTCCACCTCCATGTGGCCGGCCGGAGGCCGGCCGTGGCGAACGCACGGCATCTTGCTGGTCGCTGCGATCTCCGCGAACTCGGCGCGAGATCCGCGCGCGCTCTGCGTGAGCACGCTCCACACAGCAATCTGACAAAGTAATGTTAGTGGCCCGTCAGCGTCAGTTGTAATGCGGATTTCGGCGCGCGGCGCCCGGATGGCAAGGCGCGACGACCGAGAATACCGGGGCAGTATTTGAGGGAGGAGCAACGATGTCAGGCCGGGACGCCGCGCCCGAAACCCGCGCTGCAAATGACGCGGACAGGCCACCAACGAGGGAGGCGCATGTGACACTCGAGCAGCTTCGCGAGCTCGTAGGCCGCGGCGACATCGAGACGGTCGTCGTTGCGTTCACCGATCACTACGGCCGCCTCATGGGCAAGCGTTACGCCGTCGACATGTTCCTGGACGAGGCGGCCGAGCACGGGACGCACGGCTGCAACTACCTGCTCACGACCGATATGGAGATGGAGCCCGTTCCCGGCTACCAGTTCGCCAGCTGGGAGAAAGGGTACGGCGATTTCCATCTGCGCCCCGACATCAAGACGCTGCGGCGTGCGGCGTGGCTGGACAAGACGGCGATCGTTCTGTGTGACGTCGACGCGGCCATCGCACCGCGCACGATTCTGCGAGATCAACTCGACACGGCCCGCGAATCCGGCTACACGGCGATGGCGGCTTCCGAGCTGGAGTACTACGTGTTCGAGGACGGCTACCGAAAGGCCTTCGAATCCGCGTATCGGAACCTCCAGCCCGCCGGATGGTATCTGGAGGACTACAACATTCTGCAGGGCACACGCACCGAGCCGTACACCGCCGCCGTGCGGCGGCACCTCAAAGACTCGGATGTGCCCGTCGAAAGCTCAAAGGGGGAATGGGGTCTGGGGCAGCACGAGCTGAACATCCGCTACGCTGACGCGCTCGCGATGGCGGACCGCCATGTCGTGTTCAAGCAATGTCTGAAGGAAACGGCAGATCGAATGGGCATCTCCATCACGTTCATGGCGAAATTCGCGCAGGAGCGCGCAGGGTCGAGCTGCCACATTCACCTGAGTCTCTGGCGCGACGGTGAAAACGCGTTCGCCGGGAACTCGCCGCTCGGACCCGTGAAGTGCTCTGAGGTCTTTCGTTGGTTTCTCGGGGGCTGGATCGCCCATACGCCCGAGGTGATGGTCTTCTACGCGCCGACGGTGAATTCGTACAAGCGATTCGTCGATGCGTCCTGGGCGCCGACGCGTCTCGCCTGGAGCTACGACAACCGCACCGCCGGTTTTCGCGTGGTCGGCGCCGGTCCGAGCCTCCGAATCGAGTGCCGCATTCCAGGCGCCGATTGCAATCCCTATCTGGCATTTGCCGCGTCGCTCGCGTCGGGGCTGGATGGCATCGCGAACCACATCGAGCCGCCGGAGTGTTTCAGCGGAGACATTTACGCGGCGCGGCACCTGCCGCGCGTGGCGTGTACGCTGAACGAGGCAACCGACGCGTTCGCCTCGAGCGGGTTCGCGACGCGTGCTTTCGGCGCCGACGTGGTCGAGCACTACACGCATTTCTTCAGGACCGAGGAATCCTCTTATCGCAGCGCGGTGACCGACTGGGAGCGTCGCCGCTACTTCGAACGGATCTAGTCTGATGACGAACCGGCTACAAGGCAAAGTGGCGCTGATCACCGGCGCAGGCAGCGGGATTGGCAAGGAGTCCGCGTTGCTCTTCGCCGCCGAAGGCGCGTCAATCGTGGTCGTCGATCGCGAGGAGGAGAGTGGCCGCAGGACCGTCGACGCGATCACAAGCGGCGGTGGACGCGCCGCTTTGGCCGGCGCCGATGTGTCCCGCAGCGAGGACTGCGCGCGGATGATTGAGACGGCCGAGCGGGAGTTCGGCGCGCTTCACGTACTGTTCAACAACGCCGGCATCATGGACAGCGCCGACGATGACGCGGTGTCGACCGACGAGGCGGTATGGGACCGCACGATGAGCATCAACGCGAAGAGCGTGTTCCTCGGATGCAAGCACGGCATCCCCGCGTTGCGGCGCGCCGGGGGCGGCAGCATCATCAATACCGCATCCTTTGTCGCCCGCCTGGGCGCCGCGACGCCGCAAATCGCCTACACGGCGAGCAAAGGCGCCGTGCTGGCGCTGACGCGCGAGCTCGCGGTCGTCCACGCGCGCGAGAACATCCGCGTGAACGCGCTGTGCCCTGGGCCGCTCCACACGGAGTTGCTGATGAAGTTCCTGGACACGGATCAGAAGAAGCAGCGCCGCCTGGTGCACGTCCCGATGGGACGCTTCGGCCGCGCGCGCGAGATCGCACAGGCCGCGCTGTTCCTCGCGTCCGACGAGTCGTCGTTTATCACGGGAACCGACTTTTTGGTGGACGGTGGCATCACGGCGGCGTACGTGACACCGGAGTGATTTCGCGCAGAGTGATTTCGCGCACAGAACGCTGGAGCGGATCTCGCGCAGAGATCGCCGAGGACGCAGAGCACGCTGATGCTGCGAGCGGGGGCACTCGGTCACCTGGGGCTCGGCGGAGTGCCCCCGCTCGCAGCATTTGCGGTCTCCGCGTTCTCCGCGGCCTCCGCGTGAGGCCCCTCCCCGCGATCTCTGCGCGAGGTCCGCTCTTGCGTTCTCCGCGCGAGGTCCGGCCTATCTGCACGCGAAGTTCGCCGCGTCGTTGATGTCGCCCGATCCTTTGTAGGTCGCCTGCTGTGGATACGGGCAGAGGGGCCGTGTCCGATCCGTGCGCCCGTTCACGACCCGGGACGCGGGTATCGAATCTGGCGCTTCTCCGTGCTCGACCCAGCGCTCGAGCGCGGCGAGCATGTCGAAGCTCGCAGTCCCTTCCCCGCCGCCGCAATGCGCCATCCCCGGCACCATGAACAGCCTGAAATTCGGCATCACCTTCGGCGCGCCGTCCGCCTTCGCCAAAGCTCCGGCGGACGAGGCCATGCGATGGAGCACGCTCTCGTAGTACTCGACGCTGCTAAGTGGCTGAATCTGCGGATCCGACCAACCGTGGTACTGAATGAGTTTGCCGCCGCTCGCGAAAAACGCCGTCAGATCCGCGGACATTGCGTTTACGACACCAGCTTCCGCGTTTCGCACGGCCGGCATGTCGCGCGCGACATCGAAACTGCGGTAGTCCCAGTCCGGTTTGTCGAACACGAGATACTTGAACATCTCGACACCGATTCCGAACGGCTGCTCCGCTCCGTAGGTACCCCATCCAAGCTCGCTGCCGGGCGAGAGACCCGGTGCAATCTCCTGCTTCGTTCCAGGATCGACGAGCGGCTCGTAAATCACGCGCGCGGCTGCGACCTGCGGCACGGTGAGACACGAATTATTCTCCGGGCCTTTGCACTGTAGGACAGCCGGATCGAACCTGCATTCACGCGGGTTCTCGATGATGCCGTCGGTCGCTCCATCGCCCGAGTCGCAGGCGGCGAGCACCGCCTGGTGAATCGCCGCGTACTTATCCTTCGGGATGTAGCTTCCCTCCACTTTCCGCAGACTCGCGGCGACCCACATCGAGAACGCGGCGCGGCCGGTCGCATTCAACGAGGGCGCACCGGCGACGATGCCGTCGAAGTCGCGCGGGTAGCGCTGTGCCTCCATCAGGGCCTCGCGCCCGCCTCCCGAGCAACCGGTGAAATACGAATAGCGTGGCGCGCTGCCGTAGAATGCGTCGACGATCGCTTTCGCCCTCCCCGTCATCTCATGCACCGCGCGATAACCGAAGTCGATCAGCTTCTCGCGGTTCTGCATCCAGGGCCCGCCACCCCCCAGATGTCCAGTATCCGTGCCGGCGGCCGCGTATCCCGCGCGCAGCGCGGCATCGAGCCCGCCATGCGGCATGGTGCCGTTCCAGCCGCCGTTGCCCACTGCCTGGAGCTTGCCGTTCCATCCCGACAGCGGCAGCCAGACCTCGACTTTGATGTCCGATTCTTTCGTGGGTGTAACCGTCGCGGCGACGCGGCAGAAACCTGGCAGACTCCGCCCCCGCGGGTCTTTCAGCGAGCCGGCAGCGTGGGTCTCGGCCACCGTGATGATGGTGTCCGGCAGCTTCAACGACGAGAGGCTCTCGCAGGATCTGGCGGCGTGTTGGTCGGGACCGGCGAGCACCGCCGCAACAATCAAGGGCAGCATATGCGCCGGACTGTCGAACAAAAGAGGCGTCGTGTCAATATGAGCCGATGAGCGAGCCGCAGCGGACGATCAGTCCCATCGATGGCTCCGTCGTCGCCGAGTTCGACCTGGCGTCCGCCTCTGCGATCGATCGCGCCCTCGAGCGCGCGGTCGATGCGCAGCGCCGCTGGAAGCTCGTGTCGGTCGACGAGCGCGCCGCGATCTGCCGCAGGATGGTTGCCTGGATGGTCGAACATGTCGATCGGATCGCAACCGAGCTGACCTGGCAGATGGGGCGACCCGTCAGTCAGACGCCATCCGAAATACGCCGCGGATTTCAGGAGCGCGCCGCGTACATGATCGACGTCGCGGGGGCCACGCTCGCCGATGTCGACGTCGGCGCACGCGAGGGCTTCGAGCGTTTCATCCGTCGGGAGCCGCTCGGCGTCGTGCTCGTGCTGGCACCATGGAATTATCCCTATCTCACGTCAGTGAACGCGATCGTGCCCGCGATCATGGCCGGAAACGCCGTGATTCTGAAGATCGCGCAGCAGACGCCGCTCGTCGCGGACCGATATGCGCAAGCATTCGACGCCGCGGGGCTTCCCCACGGCGTCTTCCAGTACCTCCACGCCAGCCACGCGGATGTCGGAAAGATGATCGGCGATCCGCGCGTCTCGTTCGTGTCGTTTACCGGGTCGGTCGACGGCGGTCACGCCGTTCAGCGCGCCGCCAGCAGCCGTTTCATCGGCGCGAACCTGGAGCTCGGCGGAAAAGATCCGGCGTACGTGCGCGCTGACGCGCCGCTCGACTTCACTGTCGAAAACGTTGTCGATGGCGTGTATTTCAACGCGGGCCAATCTTGCTGTGCCGTCGAGCGGATTTACGTGCACCGCGACGTGTATCGCGAGTTCGTCGATCGCTTCGTCGCGCTCACGCGGGAATATCGCCTGGGTAATCCACTGCAGCACGAGACCACCCTCGGGCCGATGGTGCGGACGGACGCGGCGGACCTCGTTCGAGCACAGATTCGCGAGGCGGTGTCGCGCGGCGCCAGGACGCTGATCGATCCGCAGCATTTTCCCGCGGCAAGGGAGGGGACGCCCTACACCGCACCTCAGGTGCTGCTGGACGTCGATCACCGCATGACGATCATGACGGACGAGACGTTCGGACCGGCGGTCGGCATCATGCGCGTCGCGAACGACGACGAGGCCGTCGCGTTGATGAACGACAGCCGTTACGGTTTGACCGCGTCGGTGTGGACCTCGGATCCCGATGCCGCCATCCGCCTTGGCGACCGCGTCGAAACCGGCACGTGGTTCATGAACCGGTGCGATTACCTCGACCCTGCGCTGGCATGGACGGGAGTCAGGGATTCGGGACGCGGCTGCTCGCTCTCTCGGCTCGGATACGACGCGGTGACCCGCCCGAAATCATTTCACCTGCGAGTGAGTCGGGAATAAAAGACCCGCTCGCGAAAATCTGCGTGACACGCGCTGCCGGTTTGGCTGAAGATGTGCCGGCCAGAGGAGGATTCCGATGCCACGTCACCTCTTCGTTTCAGCGTTAGCCGTGTCCTTCGCCCTTGCACACGCCGTCGGCGTGTCAGCACAAGTCACCACGGGTACTC
>JBKPTT010000072.1:0-13062 GCA_046735635.1 Acidobacteriota bacterium
GACCTGGATTTTCGAGCGGAGCTCGATGGCATCAGCCGGCGCGCTACGTTCCAGAGCATCCGGTGCGCGGCGCCGGGATCTCGAACGACCTACTGCCTCGTCCGCGAAGGAACGCCAGGGTCGTTGACCCGGCTGTCTCGCGAGCTGAAGGCGCTCCGCTTCGCGAGCTTCGAGCCCAAGTACGACTATCCGTTCTCCGGCGTGACTCATGGCGTTTACCTGACGACGACCGCCGCGTGGGGCGATCGATCGCGCAAGTCGGTCGAGACCTACAACCGCCAGGGCCCGCGTGATGTGTGGGTCGCCCAGCAGCTCTTCCTCGGGTTGCTCACGGAAGCGTCGTGGGAGCGCGAGACCCGCAAGCCGAAGTGCGACTTCGAGAAGTGATGTCGAGTGTTCCTCGACAGACTACGTGTTCGTGGTGATCACGCTGGATCGCTGATTCGTTGTCAGTTCCGGAGCGTGAAGGACATCACGACCTTGACGATCACCGGCACCGCCACATCGTTCTTCTTCCCGGGAAGAAAGCGCCATTCCCCGACCGTCCTGACGGCTTCATCGTCCAACCCGTGCTCCTTGTCGAGCGAGCGCAGGACGCGCACCTCGCCGACGCTGCCGTCGGCAAGGACGACCGCCTCCATTTCCACGGCTCCCTGGATTCTGGCGTTCATCGCCGCGGCCGAGTAGTTCGGCTTCGTTTGCCTGGTCAGCCTCGGCGCCGTGACGCCGCCGCCGAGGCGGAACACACCCCGAGGCGGCCACGGCGGTTCGGGCTTGACGGGCTCGGCGGCGGCAGAGGACTGCTGCGCCGCGCTCTGGGCAGCGGAGTTCTGCGCGTCGATCACGGCCGGCCGCGCGACGACAATCGCGAGCATGATTCGAGCGAGCATTGACCTCTTTCTCAATCCGGGACGTTCCCGCTTTTCCCCTATGACGATTATTACGCTTGTTTGCCGGCAACGGGCCCAAATACCCTCCGCTGATCATGGCGTCGGATTGAACATCGGTTTTGGCAGCGCCGGCCGTAAGATGAGTCAAATGGGCGAGGATCAGACCAGCGACTTGCCAGACGAACACGATGTCATCATCTGGCACCTCGAAGAGCGAGACGGTCTGGATGTTTACCGCATCACCAAGGGGTCAACCGTGATTGGCGAGTTCACCGGCCGAAGCATCAGCTCGGCGGTGTTTCAAACAGCCGTAGAACACGCCGAAGCTGGCCGTGCCGTCTGGCTGAAGGATGACCTGGCGCTTCGCCGACTCAGAGTACGTAAGCCGGACGAGCTATCCCTGTGAAAGACATTGCAGGCGGGTCGTCGATACCCGCCTGCGATTGAGGGAAGCAGAGTGCGTTACTTGGATTTGGCCGGCGCGACGATCTTCGTCGCGGTGATCGTGTCGCCCTTGAGCTCTCCTGTCAGCTGCACTTCCTGGCCTGCGTGCGACGCGATCGTCTTCGAGTGCTGATTGGCAATCTGATACATCTTGCCGTCCGACGCCATGAACACGTACTTCGCGCCCTTCTTGACGCACATCTCCGTGCAATCGGCGTCGGTCGTCTTCTTGCCGTCGTGCTCCCCGGCCTGATGCTTGTCCTTGCAATTACTGTCGCTGATCTTGCCCGTCCAAGTCTGTTCAGCCGCTTTCGGGGCTGCCGCCGACACCGCCACGACAAAGCCAACCCCCACGATCACTGCCATGAGCTTTCTCATGATCTCCTCCACCAGCACTGGTGACTGAATTGGGACGACGCCGAACGCGGCGGAAGTATACGCCGCATTGCCAGCCTGCTCAAAACGATCGCTAGTTGCTCGCCGTGTCGGCGCATCACGTGCGACGTTCATGAAGACCGCGGTGCCGGGTCCTGTCCGCCAACAGCCCCACGCGAGTGCTCGGCCAAAAACAACATCACGGGTGTGGCCTCCGCCTCACGCGGGGCGGCCCCGTTCGCGGCCACCCGGGAGAAGCGGTCCGAATACCACGATAGAGAGTTATTCGGGGCGAAGCCCCCCATCTAGATGTCGATGATGATGTTGGGATCCGAACCGCCGCTGGCGCGCTGGACGAGTTGTTTGTCGAATCTATCGCGAACAGCGTACTCGACTACGTATGGGTAAATACCAGGATCGGGATCATCGAGAATCACGAAGGTCTTCAGTTGTCGAGGATCGATATCGGCGGACGGCGGATTCATTTGTAGCGTCGGAAAGCTCACGCGTACAGGGACGCTGGCGATGTTCGCAATCGTGACTTCGTCGCCCGCGTGCTTGAACACGTCCTTGGGAACCACCTTCAACCCGTCTGCCACCTGCACGACGCGTGCGTCGATCGAGGAACTTCCTGTGGTGTTTGTCATGTCGTCACCTCCGGATGACGAAAAAAACCTGGTGGACCCTTGGGTTCATTTTGATTTCACCAATTTCCCGTACCGTGGATCCTTGACGAGTTCCGCGAACGTCGGCCCGCTGTCGAAGTCGAATGGCGCGATACCGGCCTGCAACGCTGCCGCGACGTGTTGCAGCGCCGCGTCGCGGTCTCCCAGCGTTTCATACACGCCCGCCGCGGTACGCTCGATGTCGCCGTTCGACGGCGCGAGCTGCACCGCGCGCGCAATCAGCGATCGCGCCTCCTCGCGATCGCCAAGCATCGCATGGCCATCGGCGAGCCTGGCGGCGAGATCAGCGTTGTCCGGCTCGATCGTGCGCGCTTCGTCGAGGATTGAAATCGCACGCTTCTGCGCGTCGGCCGCGCGATCTCGCTCCCCCGGCGCCCAGTAATACGCCGACGCAAGATTCTGCCAGATCCGGTAATCGCGCGGCGCCGCCTTGACCGCGCGCTCCAGGATGCGCGCCGCCTCCGCGTACTGTCGTCGCACGCGCAGCTTGATCGTCGCGAGATTCGACAGCGCCGGTCCGTAGTCGTACAGGCCGATCGCGTGTTCGAGCGCCTTCTCCGCGTCGTCGTACTTCCCCTCGAGGTAATACTGCGCGCCGAGATTCGACCAGACGCGCGCGTTGCCGGGCGCTTTGTTCGTCGCGAGCACAAACGCCTGCTCCGCCTCCGCCGGTCGTTTGGTCGCCGACAGGAATCCGCCCAGCGCGTTGTAGTTGGGCCACGCCTCAGGATCCATCTCGACGGCTTTGCGGAAGCTCGCCTCCGCCTGCGCGTTCTGTCCCCGCCGCATCTGCATGCGCCCCAGCTCTCGGTACGCGACGCTCGTCCGCGGCCCGCGGTCGATCGCATTCCGGAAGCTCCGTTCCGCTTCGTCGAACGCACCGCGCTGTGCGTCGATCATGCCGAGCGTCACCCAGATGGACGGGCGAGTGTCGTCCAGCTCGCGGGCCTTGTTCGCGTTCTGCGCCGCCAGCGCGATATACGGTGGACGATTCGTCAGGCGATAGAGCAGCAGATAGGCCTCGCCGAGCTTCGCGTAGGCATCGGCATACCGCGGATCGAGCTCGATCGCGCGGTTGAAATACTCGATCGACGTCTGAAGGCTCTGTTCCTGATCGTGTTTCTCCAGCGCAGTCTGGGCCGTCTGGTACGGCGTCTGTGTCAGGCCGCTCGCGAAGAGCGACCGCGCCTCGGCGACGTCGCTCGCTGCGGCCGTCCAGGCGGAGCGCTGCGCCGCGTCGAGCTCGACGCGCAGCACGTCGGCGACGAGCGCGACCGCGTCCTCGGCGGAGAATCGCTCGGCAGGAAAGCTTTTTTGGTTGCCGCCGATCACGCGAAGCCGTTCCGTGTCCTCGAGCGTGGCCGAGAGCACGAGCGCATCGCCGGCGCGGTGCGCCGCGAGACTCACAGCGAGGTTCGCGCCCGCCCTGCGCTTCGCCTCGGCGGGTCCGTGCACCAAGCCATCGCGAAGCTCGGAGGCGGGGACGACGGAGAACGAGCTTCTGAACCGGTTCAGATCCGCGAGCCGAATCACCACGTAATCGACCAGTCCGGCGAGCCGGTCACGGTCGGCGGGCGCCAGGCCGCTGTCGTCCAACAGCACCGCGAGACGCACTTCGCGCGCGAGCGGCGAAGGCGCGGTCCAGCGCCGGATGCCGTCCTTGAGGGCCGGAGTGAAAAACAGAGCGCCAAGGATGACGGCCACCGCGATCGTGACGTGCAGCCATCGCGGCCGACGACGGCTCGGCGCGGTGATCTCGAGACCCGATCGCGAGCCGCTCTCGCCGATGCGTTCTCGGATTCCGCGCAGCTCCTGCGCCAGATCCAGCGTCGACGCGTATCGCTGTTCGGGCTCTTTCGAAAGGCAGCGTTCGATGAGCCATCGGGCCGGCGGGGGAAAAGACGGATTGAGCTCTCCGATCGGCCGTGGCTCGTCCTCGATGATCGCCGTCAGCGTCTGCACCGCCGAGCCGCGTTCGAACGCCTTGTGGCCGGTGGCCATCTCGTAGAGCACAGCGCCGAGCGCGAACTGATCGGAGCGGTAGTCGGCCGCGAGGCCCCGCACCTGCTCGGGAGCCATGTACCCGGCCGTTCCGAGGAGGACGCCGACCGCGGTGTTCGGTGAGATCTGCGTGATCTCCTCCGAGGCGCCGGGCCGCGCCGTCAAACCGTCCTGCGCCTCGCCGCGCAGCTTCGCGAGCCCGAAGTCCAGGATCTTCACGTAGCCGTCCTTCGTCACCATGACGTTGTCCGGCTTCAGATCGCGGTGCACCACATTCGCCGCGTGCGCCTTCGCGAGGCCGTCGGCAATCTGCGCGCCGATATCCAGCGCGCGCCTGACCGGCATCAATCCGCGCGCGATCATCCGGCGCAGCGTCTCCCCGTCCACGTGCTCCATGACGATGTAGGGACTTCCGTCCCTGCTGCCGACCTCGTGGATCGTGACGATGTTCGGATGGTTGAGGGAGGAGGCCGTGCGCGCCTCCTGCGCGAAGCGCGCAAGACGATCGGGATCGGAGGCGAACCGCTCGGGCAGGAACTTGATTGCGACGTCGCGATGCAGATCGTGGTCGCGCGCGCGAAACACTTCGCCCATACCCCCGGCGCCGATCCGCTCGAGGAGCTCATAGCGGCCGAAACGCGAGCCAGGGGTGGTGAGCACGGGACTGTCGCGGTTCAATATCAGCTGCGTCTACCGACTGTCAAGAAACGTGGGATCCCGCGGGAGCAACGTTCCGGTTCGTGCGGAAGACGTTGCCGGGATCCCACTTCGTCTTGATAGCCGCGAGCCGCGGAAGCGCGGGCCCGAGCGCGGCCTGAAGGCGTTCGGCGCTCTCGTCGTACGTCTGGAAGTTCACGTAATTGCCGCCCGTCGAGAACGGCTTCGTATCGCTCCAGGCGCTCCGCGCCCACTCGATGTTCCTCGCGTCGTCTTCGCTCCGCTCCCACGCGCTCGTGATGTTCACCACGTACCGCGCGTCACGATTGCCGACCGCAGAATGCTCCGCGGGCAATCGATTGAGCGCCCCCGCGACGTCGAACAGGATGAGCGCCGAATGCGGCGATGCGAAGCGTGCCGCGTGCGTCACGAGCGTGTCGCACAGTTCCGCCTTCACGTCCGGCAGGTACTCGCTCTTCCAGTAGTAGCGGCGGCCTTTCGGCTGCGTCGCATCGAAAAGCGCCTGCTGCTGCACGTAAGGGCGCCGAACGAGAATATCGCCGACCGGTTTTCCAAACTTCTTGATTGGCGCAACGAGCGTCTCGCCTTCTTCGACGCGGCCGCTGTAACACGCCACAATCGCGGCGATGGGTTGTCCATGGATTTCCTTCGGCAGCCACGGAGCCGGAGGCGCAGGCCGAATCAGCGCCAGGAGCGTGAGCTCCGGAGGAGCGGATTCGATGAGCGTTCTGTACAACTCGAGCACGCGCGCCGTTTCGCTGCCGGGCCATGCCACGGCGCCGCCCACGATCTCCGGCCCGACGTCGTACAGCACGTAATCGATGCCGGTGACGACGCCGAAATTGCCTCCGCCGCCGCGGAGGCCCCAGAAGAGATCCGGGTTCTCCCGTTCGGACGCGCGAACCAGCCGTCCATCCGCCGTGACCACGTCCATGCCGGCCACGTTGTCCGACGTCCATCCCCATCGCCGCGTGAGATAGCCGAAGCCGCCGCCGAGGGTGAGGCCGGTGATGCCGGTAAGCGACACGAACCCGAGCACCGCCGCCAACCCGTGCATCTGCGTTTCGCGATCGACGTCGCCGAGCAGACAGCCGGCCTGCGCACGCGCCATCCGCCGTTCACCATCCACCCACACGCCGCGCATCATCGACATGTCGAGCATCAGCGCGCCGTCGGCGACGGCAAGGCCCGCGATGTTGTGCCCGCCGCCTTTGATGCACAGAAGGATGTCCTGCTCGCGGGCGAACTGCACGGCCGCGGCGACGTCCGCCGTCCCGAGGCACCGGGCGACGAGCGCAGGTGTCCGATCGATCATCGCGTTCCAGACCGTCCGCGACGACTCGAAGCCTTCGTCACCGGGCACCAGCACCGGCCCGCGGAGGCCTGCTCGCAAGGTCGCCAGCATATCCTGTCCGAGCTCCCGTTCAGTCCCGTTCGTCGTGCGTACGCGCATGCCCACGGCTCTTCCCTCCAAGTTGAAAGCCTCTCGCCCGGCTGGGAGGTCTCTCCCACTCTCTGTTTTGACGATTATGACCGAAAGACAGCGCGAAGGCGTGTCTTCGAGTTGCACACCAGGTGACCGTCCCGTACACTTTTCACTCCATGGCCCATGGCACCTACCGGCTCCCGACGCGATGTCCCATGTGCAAGGGTGCGCTCATCGAGCGAATGCCCAGCCCGACCCGCGGCTCGTTCATAACGTTCCACTGTCTCTTCTGCAGCCATCTCTGGAAGTACTTCCTGGATGACGCGGTCGCCAATCAGAACGGAGAGATTCTCGGGCAGATGTTCGTCCTGACGAAAACCGGCAAGAAGCACAAGCTCGCGTCGGTCCCGGTGCACGCGGTCCGCGAGGACGAGCTCAAAAAACACCTCGCGAGCAAGACGCTTCCCGGTGAAAGCCAGAAACTGCAGCGCGAAATCAACGCGCTGACCTGGGCGCTTGAAAAGACACAGGCCGAAGACGATCGGCTCTGGAAGGTCCTGCAGGCAGACGAGAACAACGCGCAGAAGGCCGCCGCGTGGAGCGCCGCCTATAACAAGTCGCGCGAGATGGCCAAACAGCTCGAGGAGATGCAGACGCGCTGGCAGTATCTGCGGTCGGGCGAGTACTTCTTCGAAGGGATGCCCTCGGGGATCGCCCGGACAAAGACGGATGCCAACGGCAGGTTCACGCTCATGATTCCACGCAAGGGGCGTTACGGCGTGGTCGCGCAGGCGTCACGCGAGCTGCTCGACGACACGGAGATGTATTACTGGTGCATCTGGGCGAGCCTCGAGGGCGAGACGTCGAAGCGCCTGATCCTGAACAACGACAACATTCTCGGCGCGGGTTCGCCGGACTCGGCGCTGCACTAGAGTGGTGGCGGTTCAAAAGGCCGTTTCACGCCGGCCGCGCGAAGCTGCGCACCGCAGCGTCCTCGTCATCGAAGCGCTGAAACAACATCAGGAGCTTCAGCATGGCGAGCAGATTCTCGACGCGGCGGCTCACGCGCAGCAGCCTCAAATCGCCGCCTTTCTTCTTCAACATCTTCAGCTTCGCGATGAACATGCCGACGCCCGAGCTGTCGATGTGGCTGAGGCCGCCGAGATCGAGGACGATCTTCACCGAACCGCGATCGATTAAGTCGTCGACGCGCTTCCGGAACTCGACATCCCCGTCGTCGACGACCATCTCACCCGACAACACGAGGACCGTGACATCGCCGACTTGCCGTTCGTCGATCGTCAGTCTCGATGCGGTCACGTCGCCCTCAGCGTTCCCGGGTGGCCGGCGTCGGACCGGCGGACCTCGCGGCAGCCTGCCAGTTCACCATGACAGAGATTGGCTCTGCGGTTGCCTCCGGGACGTCGGACGTGATGAGGAACCGCTGACCGCCGGGCGCGGCGGCGTAGTTGAACCGCACACCCACACCGAGCGGTCCCGAGGTGCGCGTCTGGAAGAGCGGCACCGGAAGCGATGCCGACAACTGGCCCGAATCACGGTCCATCTTCACGCCGACCGACATGAGCGCGCGATCGAGCGAGAGATAATACAGCTCGGATCCATCGTCGCGCCAGCGCGGATCCGACCCTCCGCTGGTGGAGATCAGCCACGATCCGCCCCCGGCCCCAAACTGTCTGACGTACACTTCATTCCGTCCCGATTCGTCCGACGTATATGCAAGCCATCGTCCATCTGGCGAGAGCTGCGGCTCGATCTCCGTCGCCGGAGTTTTGATCACCGGCGAGGCCTTGCCATCACGCGAGAGCATCCAGATATCCCAGCCGGTGTCTTCTTCTCGCGTCGTGAAAAAAATGAATCGTCCGTCGGCGGACCAGCTGTTCGGGTATTTCGTTCGCGGAGTCTTGAACACGAGCTCGTCCGACCCGGATCCGTTCGACGCGCGCCTGTACAGGTCGCGCGAGCCGCCGCGCGAGCTGCTGAACACAATCCACTGCCCGTCGGGCGACCAGATCGGGTCGGAATCATCGGCCGGATCCGTCGTCAGACGCACCGGCCGTCCCGGGTTCGCATCGAGCACCCACAGATCGCGGCTGTTCGTTCCGGCGTCGGTGCACTCGACAACGACGCGCCTGCCGTCGGGGGAGGTCTCGGGGTTGCGGCAGCCCGCGCGTGAATCGAGCGTGTCGAGCGCCCGGCCCGAGCGGTCGAACCACGTCAGCGTTGTCGGAAACGCGTGCTGCGCACGGTACGCGAGCACGCCGGCACTCGATACCGAAAAGCTCGGACCGGAAATCTCGCCGAGGTTCTCCATGACACGATTCGCGATGGGCACCGGATCGCCGGTGATGCGGAGGCGCGACATGTCGAACGGCTGCGCCATCAGCGTTCCGGATTGCACGAACAGAACAGACGTGCCCGCCGCTGCGACATTCGCGGTCGTGTCGGAAACCCGTGTCAACGTCTCGTCGTCGAGCGACGCGGCAAACAATCCCTGGCCGGCGCGCGGGCCGCGTACGGCTCGAACGACATAGCGCGAGCCGTCGGTCAGGAACTGCGGCCAGATGTACACAGCTTCGGGCGTGCTGCCGTGCGGACGCCAGAGCACCGGCGTGCCGCCGGAGTCCGGGACACGCCCGAGCTCGTTCAGGGCTGAAAAGAGGATGACGCCGCGCGGGCTCCACGTCGCGCCCGCCATGCGTCTCACGAACCCGAGGATCTGAACCGCGCCGCCGTCGACCGCGACCCTTCTCAGCGCGGCGTTGGCGTGAAACCCAATCCACTTGCTGTCGGGCGACCAGAACGGCTGCGACGCGCCCTCCGTTCCAGGCACGACGTGCGGCGATGGCGCGTCGATCGAGCGCAGCGAGAGCACAGTCGTTCCACGCTGCCGCGCGATGAAGGCGATGTGCCGTCCGTCGGGCGACACGCTCGTCTCGGTCTGCCCGATCGGGAGCGTCGCGCCGGGCGTCGGCTGCACGTCGAAACGGACGAGCGGCGAAGGGGCCGTCGCCGGGGCGGAAAGCTTCGGGAGCCATCGCCATCCGGCAAGCGCCGCGGCGACGACGACGGTGGCGGCGATGGTCGCGTTCCGCAGCCGTCGCCTGGATCGTGCAGGGCGCGATCCGATCGTGGCGCGTCCTTCTCGAATGAACGCGAGCTCGCGCGCGACGTCCTGCGCGCTCTGCCACCGCTCTTCGGGATCCTTGGCGATGCAGGTCCGAATCAACGACTCGAGCACCATCGGCACGTCCCGGCCATCGGGCAGCGCGACCTCGATGGACGGCGCGTCCGCATCGAGGATCGCCGCCATCACGTTCACCTCGCTGTCGCCCTTGAACGGATGGAGACCGGTCACCATTTGATAGAGGATCACCCCGAGAGCAAAGATGTCGGTTCGCGCATCCGCGGGCAGTCCCCGGAGCTGCTCCGGCGCCATGTAGTGGAGCGTGCCCTCGACCGACTCGGAGACGACAACGGCTTCGCGCGTGGGCGCGTCGGTCGAAAACCCCGCCGCAGGCAACCCGATTCCCTCCCTGCCGATCCTGGCCAGGCCGAAGTCGAGCAGCTTCGCGCCGTCGCGCGTCAGCATGACGTTCGAGGGTTTCAGATCGCGGTGAATGAAACCCTTGCGATGCGCCGCCGCGAGGGCACCCGCGATCTGCGCGCCGTACCGCATCACGACGTCCAGCGGCAGCAGCCCCTGCTTGAGACGCTCGGCGAGCGTCTCCCCCTCGAGATACTCCATCACGAGGAAATCGACCCCGTTCTCGCGCCCGACGTCGAAGAGCGAGCAGATGTTCGGGTGAGAGAGGCCGGCGATGACGCGCGCCTCGCGCGCGATGCGCTGGCGCTGCGCGGGATCGGCGGTCAGCGCGCTGGGCAGGATCTTGATTGCGACGATCCGCTCGAGCCGCGGATCGCGGGCGCGATACACTTCGCCCATTCCGCCCACGGCTGTGAGCGCCAGGATCTCGTACGGTCCGAGCGGCGTGCCCGCGGCCAGGGACATGCTGCGGGAGTATACGCCTCCAACGCTATTCCCAGCCCTTGTCGGCCAGCGCCGCCTTCCAGTGTTCCGACAGGTGCACGACTTCGTCGTGTGTCCGGCACACCTGGGACCGGTGCAGGGACCCGGCGATCTCGAGGCGCAGCTCCCAGCCGAGCACGTGAGTCGTCACGCGGCAGATGGCTTCCATCGGACGGCCGCACCGCACTTTGTGGAGTCGGAAGAGGTCGCCGAGGTCTTGCGGATCGCCCTGCCAGTCTGCACGCTGTGGGACGAGCATGCGTGTCACGGTACCACGGCACGCCGCCCTAGGGTGTGCACACGAGCGGCGCGAGCGCTGTACGCTCGTCGGCCGCCCGTCGACGTTTACTCCAGCAAGGGCTAGCGACTCAGCTCAACGTTCCGCTGCGCCGGCGACGGTGATCGCCGCTCGAGGCGCTATTTGTGATCGGCGTTCGACGCGAGTTTGTTGCGCCATTCCGCCGAGCTCGCCAGCGGTCGCCATGCCGAGTACATGTCGACGAGTAGCCGGGCCTTGCGGGCCAGACGCTGGCGTTGTCCTGACTGCTACCAACCGGTCGAAGGCCCGCGTGGCCGTCAGACGGCGGAACGTGGGATCGAGGAGGATTCCGACTCTTTCGTCGGCGGGCACTCGCTGAGCCAGCTTCTTCCCATCCTGCGCCTTTCAAGTCGTGGGAGGGTTCGTTGGCACATCGCGCAGTGCCGGTGATCGTGCTGGCCGTAGCAGTCCTGTTGAACGCTTCGTGCCGCGGCGTTCTGGGTCCGAGCTGCACCGACGAGTTCGGCGACGTCTTCCGCGGTGCGGGCGTGGTCGCCCTTGGCGACACGCGCAGCTTCACCGTGGTGTCGCCGAAAGACTCCAACCTCGTCATCCGCCTGACGTGGACTGACTCGCAGATCACCCTCGCAATGAGCGCGACGATGACGGACTGCGGAACGCACGTGGGCTGCACGCCCGCGACGATCAAGCCGGCACCGGGCCCGGGCGCGTCATCTCCGAATCAACCGTGGCCGGCCGGCGTACGTGAGATGTTGGTGGACGGGTCGAGAGGAAAGACCTGGCGCATCGACGTCACCGGCGACGCCGAAGCTGGAACGAGCTTCACGCTGGCCGTGACCTACAAGCGCGTGTGCGAGAGTTGAGGTTCGGTCTCAGCCCGCGTAGTACCCGCTTCTCGCCTTCACCCGCGCCGATGGCCGCCTGACGCGAACGTCGAGCCGGCGCCACTCGCGGTCGTTCGCCGCTTCAATGGCGAGCACGTACTGCTGCCGCAGGTCGCTGACGAGGCTCGAAGCCGCGGCGACCGTCTCGACGAGCGTGCTCGCGAACACGAACTGACCGCCCGTCCACTCCGCCAGGTCACGCAGGTCGGCAGAATTCGACCTGGGCGCCCGGCCCTCCTGCAGGATCCGCTGATCCACCGACGGCATCGTCGCGACCACGAACACGGGCACGTCGATCGAGCTCGCCAGCGCGGAGACCTCGCGCAACGTCATCTCGCTGCTCGTGTCGACTCCATCGGTGAGAACGATGACCGCCTTGTGCGTCGCCGACCGTTCAGCAAGCTGCTTGGCGGCACCCGCCGTCGCGTCGTAGAGCGACGTCGACCCGAACGGCTTGAAGTCGTCCAGCGCGCCGCGGAGCTGCGGGACGTCGCGTGTGAACGGCCGCCGCTGATGGAGCTCCACGTCGAAGGTGAAGAGCGCGACCTCGTCGTGGCCCGCGCGCAGCTGATCGAGCACCGAGTCGTACGCCTTTCGCGTCATGTCGATCTTCGGCCCGACACGCATGCTGCCGCTCATGTCGACGACGATCGCGACGCTGAGCGGCGATTGTTTGTCGGATCGAAGCGACAGCACCGGGCGGAGCTCGCCGTTGTCGCGCACTTCAAAGTCTTTCGTCGTGAGGCCGCTGACGACTCGTCCCTTCGCGTCGCGTACCGACGCCTGAATGGTCACGAGGTCCGCGGCGCTGCGAAACGTGGCCCGCGGCTGCGACTGCGACTCGGGCTCCTGCGCTCGGGGTGATGCCGTGAAGACGGTGACGGCAACTGCGACCGCGGTGGCGAATGAAAGGCCTGGTCTCATCATGGTCATCCTGCGGCGCGTCTGGATGGATCGGCGCCGCGGCGGCTCCGGTTCGCCGCGCCGAAAACAGATTGTCGGGGAACGCTTGATCGTAGCACGGCCGTAGGGCCCCGAGCAGCCGATTCGACACGGTTTTGCGCGTCAAAATTGTCAGAGGCGTGACGATTTCGTACTCGTTCTTTCCCCACAAACGCCCCCGCTGCAAACCTCGACCGGGAACGTTTGAGGAGTCCCATTCATCCAGTAAGGAGGCGTGGGGTAGTCAGGGGGAAGGATGCGGAAGTTCACTCTCTTCGCGGCAGCGGTTTACTTCGTCGCGACGTCGTGGGTCATCGCCAGAGCGCAGTCGGGCGGCTTCGATGGAAAGCAGGTGTTTCGATTCGACACGTTCGGCGACGAGCAGCTCTGGACCGACGTGCTCCAGAT
>JBKPTT010000073.1:0-4407 GCA_046735635.1 Acidobacteriota bacterium
GCCGCTGAATGCCAGGAGCAGCGATTCCACGAGGAGCTGCCTCATCAACCGTCCACGACTTGCCCCTATGGCGGCCCGCACGGCGAACTCATGCGCCCGCGACGTCCCGCGCGCCAACAGCAGGATGGACACGTTCGCGCACGCGAGCAGGAGCAGCAACATCGACGCCGCGAAGATCAACAGGAGGGTCGGCACAAAGTCTGCCGCCCTTTGTGTCTCCACCAGACTTCGTGCGAGCGGACGCACCCCCTTCGGAAAGCGTTGCGGGGCCTCCTTGGCGAACTGGTCGAAGAGCGGCTGGAGTCGCTGTTCGGCCATGCGTGGAGTGACGCCCCGCTTGAGACGGGCCTGGACGCCCCATACGACTTTCGTATCGAACGTCAGATCAAGGGGAACGAGAATCTCCGGACCAGTGTAAAAGTATTGACGTGGCAGCACGCCAATCACGGTGTAGGCTTCGCGGTTTAAATAGAGGGTCTGCCCGACTGCCTCAGGCCGCCCGCCGAAGTGTCGCTGCCAGAACCGATAGGTGAGCACGACGACCCGTTGGGGCTGCTCGCCCGCCGGCCCGTCCGCCTCGTTGAAGACTCGTCCGAGGAGGGGTGGAACCCCGAGAACGTTCAAACCGTCTGCTGAAAAATACTGGGTGGGCACCGCTTCCGGGACGCCCCGGCCGGTCAGCGTCATCTGCCAACTGTTCGAGGCGAAGGCGCCGTCCAAGACGTCGCTCTGTTGAAGGGCGACGAGCTGTCGCACCGTGACAGACAGACCACGCGGCTTGCCTTTGTCGTTCACGTCAAGCGTGACGATCCGATTGATGTCGGCGAATGGGAAAGGATTCAGTAGTGCCGCGTTCACGATGCTAAACAGCCCTGTCGCGGCGGCAATCCCGACTGCCAGCGAGACGACAGCCGTCGCGGCGAAACCGGGGCTCCGGCGGAAGATACGCAGCGCATATCGGAGATCTGCGGCGAGGATGTCCAGCAAGAAGTTTCCTCAGCGACGAGGGCGAAAGAACTTTACCACTCCGGAGCGTTCTCGATTCGCACTCGCTGGAGCGAGACCATGAGCCGGCCCGCGCGCACGCACTGAGATGGGGGCCGAGTCTGGTGTGAGAGCGATCTATTTCTGGCTACTGACAAGGGTGATCGCTTCGACGGAAGTTCCCACCCCGGCGTAAAGGACGCCATCGCTCCCTACTGCAAGCGCATGGACCGGATTGTCGCCCCAGCGTCCGTTTCCGGTCGCGAATCTCCAGCGAACCCGGCCGACTGCAGGATCGAGGGCGTAGATATTGCCGTCGTAGGAGCCCACGTAGATGGCGCCGTCGTGGCCCTCTGCTACGGAAAATGGCGTCCCGCGCGGCTTGAACGTCCACCTGACGGTGCCGTTTGTTGCATCGAGCGCGTACACTATTCGATCTCGGGTCCCGGCATACAGGGTGTCATCGCGCCCAACCGCGAGCGCAACTACACCAATAACCCCTACCCCGAACTTCGATTTCAGTGTGCCGTCGGGTCCAAACGCGTAGACGGTGTCTCCTGCCCCAGCGTAGACAAGACCCTTGGAACCCATCGTCAACGTGTCGACCGGGGCGAGCGTCGTCGATTGCCACCGAATTGCGCCGTCCGAATCGATCGCGTACAAATCATTCCCGGCCGCAGCGTATACGACACCGTTATCTGCGGCGACGAGACCTTCAATAGCTCCGCCCCGCACACTCGATTTCCGCACGACGAAGCTAGACCTCCGCGTGCCATCGGGGCCGAACACCGCGACTGTGTAGTTGTCCGTTCCGGCGAGGATGCTGCCGTCCTTTCCGACCGCCAACGCCTTGGCACCGTTCCCAACGCTCAGTTTCCGCCGAAGTGCCCCATCGGGAGCGAAGACATCAACGTTGTTGCCGATCCATGATCCCGAGTAGAGCAGGCCGTCTTTGCCGACGGCGAGCGCCAATACATAGTCTCCCCCTGGCGAGGTCGCGACTCTCCAGCGGAGCGAAGGAGCTACGTTGCCAGTGTTGGCTGGCTGGTCGGCTGCCGCTGCTTCGCCAAGAACAAACACAAACGCAGCAAGAGCTGTCGCTGCGCTCAGGCCACCGTACAGCAACACGCTACCCGAAACCGCCAAGGGTATTCTCACGACACCATTAGACACCACCGACGAGGTTCGGTCGAAAGGCCCCGTCGCCCTCTTCGTCTGATTGAGGGGCATCCCGTGAGCCATATCGCTAAACTAATGGGTGGTCGCGAAACAGGCTCAGAACGGGATCAGTCGGCGGTTTCGCGCAAGGAAACACCCGACGTGTCGCGTCGCGACTCCGCAAAATGCCTAAGAGGCTGTATCAAAACCTCGATCACCGCACTCTTCGTCAGAGTGAGTAACACCTATTTCGATGGCACGCGCGCCTTCAGCTCCTCGAACCAATTGAGGACCACGCGAATCTCGGGAGTGAACGCCCCGCTGGATTGATCTCCCGTCAAAGCCCCAGTGACGCCGATGAACCGCTTGCCATCGGGTGTGATGTCGTGATTCCTGACATCGGTAAGTCCGTTCGCGATGGAGAAGCGCCGAAGAAGCGGCACGGAAGTGCCAAATGCAAAAGACGGTTGCGCGGTGATACTGACGGCCACCAATCGGCTCGGAGCCGGGATGTACGACAATTCCTTTCCATCTGGCGACCAGAGCGGGTGATGGCCAACTTCGTCACTCTTGGAAATCTGGTGCTTCGTCCCGGTCGGCGGAAACGGCTGCACGTACACGGCGACTCCGCCGCCATCGGGATTGGACGCCTCATACGCCACCCACCGACCGTCCGGTGAGAAGACGGCATTGATGGGCAGCCGGGACTCAACAGCATCGAACCGGGCAATGCTTTTGTCCCGATGCGAGAGCGCCCAAAGTGTCGCGTTCTTCTCCTTCATCACACTGAACAGGAGCGTGTCGCCCGTTGCGGACCACGAGTCGGGGATGTGTGATTCGCCCGGCTGGGCCTTCGTCAACCGTTCCGCGGTACCGCCATCCGCGGGTTGCCAGAAGATGGCCCGATCGCCCTCGCGGTCGGATTGAAAGGCGACGTGTTGACTGTCTGGAGACCACACGGGATACCGATCGTGACCACCGAAGGTGAGACGCCGCATGGCCGTTCTGCCGGACAGGTCATAGATCGCGACGTGGCTGTCCGAGCCGTTCGCGACAGCGACCGCGAGACGCGTGCCGTCCGGCGAGATCCGCGGCTGTGCGTACGGTCCAGCAGGAATCTTCAGGCGCTCGAAACTCCCCGCCCGATCGCTGAGCACGAGGTCATAGGCGGCTGCCGACGACCCCGACACCGGACCGGGGAAGTACACCAGCGATCCAGTGTTCGAAACATCGAACTGCGCGGCGCCGGATGCGAGGCCGTCCGCACGCCTCACGCCTTCAACCACCGGAACCGGTCCGCCGACGACAGCGAGTCGACGAAGGTCGAACGGCATTGCCATCAGCACCCCACCCCGGACGTACACGAGATGACCAGTTGGCACGTAACGCCCGTCGCTGCCGCCGGTAATGAGCGTCTTCCGCTCGTGCGAGGTGAGCGACTCAGCTACAATCTGCGCGTCGTCCCACGGGTCGATAGAGGCACCTGCTCTGGTCGCAAGCGTGAACACGATGGTGTCGGTGTTGGGCAGCCTCTGTGGCCCGTACGCCCTCTCGTCGGCCTTGACGCGCACGATGGTCTCGGGCGCGCCGCCGTTCGCTGACACACGCTGAATGCTGCGTCCGTCGCCGAAGAGGATCTCGTCTCGGTTCCAGCTGATCCCGCCGACCGGGACGCCGGCGAGCCTGCATACCGTCACGGCGGCACCGCCGCCGGTCGTGACCTTCTTGATCGACGGGTCGAGATTGTCGGGGCCCGCGCTGTAAAACGCCAGCCACCGACCATCGGGCGAGAACGTGGGAATCCCGCCCGCGGCGCCAGGAATCGCTTTTGTGTCGAACTCGGCCGTCCGATGGAGGTACAGATTCACGGCGCCGCCCGCTGGCGTGCCCGCAACATAGACGATCTGCTCGCCATCTGGAGAGACCGCGAGCAAGTGTTGTTGCCCGAAAAACAACTGCTGGCCAGCGGCCAAACCAAATGAAAACCGTGTCACCGGCGCCTCAGGCGCCGATCGCGCGGACCACATCACGGCGGCCGTGACGGCACACACCAGGACGCCGGACACGACTGCGGGCAATGCACGTCGCCACATCGGTCTGGTCGCTTGCACGGTCGGGACGGCTGCGGACATGATGCGGGGATTCGCGGCAATCGGCTCGAGTTCCAGACGGACGTCGCCGATCGCCTGCCATCTCCTTCGCGGCTGTTTCTCCAGACACCGTTTCAACAGATCAATCAGCCGCGGAGGGACATCGGGTGCCAGT
>JBKPTT010000074.1:0-21286 GCA_046735635.1 Acidobacteriota bacterium
GGTGGCTACCGAGGCGCAAAGGGGGTCTTGCCGGGCTGGAGTTTGTAAAGGCTGCCGACTGCGGACCTTATTGCCGAGGTGACCTCATCAGTGGAAACTCTGGTACCGTATGTCCGTACAGTCGCTCGGGAACTGTAAAGGACGGCGACAAAACGGGATGGGCGCGACCAAACCCGTGGAAAAGCCCGCCAAAAGCCCCCGGCCGCATATAATTGGCTCCCGCACAACAGCCAGACGTATGCGGGAGTATCAATGAGCGAGCCTCGGAGCTGGAGCACCACGGTTCTGGGATGGTTTGTCGTGCGGGACCAATCCCACGAAACACCTGCCGCGGACGCTCCGGATCCGCCCCCCGGCGATCCTCCAGCCGGGACCGCACCGACCTTCTTCCAGTCCCCGCCGCCCGCCGCGACCAACGGGCGGGTCGACTTCGAGGCGGTGTTCGCGGCCGCGGGCATCGATCACGACGAGCGCGATCGGGTCGAGCGCGCGAGCAGTCTGCTGGCGAGTCTGCCGTCGGAAACCCCGGTCGCCGTGCGCAAGCAGATTGTCGAGGCGGCCATGAAGGCCTTCGGCGTTCCGCTCGACAAGATCATCGAAACAGGCGTCGAGGAGATTCAGGCAATGGAGGGGTACATCCGCACATCCGCCGCGGAAGCCGACCAGCTGCTCGCTGAATCGCGCACACGGATCGAGCAGCTGGAGCGCGAGATCGCCGACGTCCGCACGGTCATGGACCAGCGTACGCGCGAGCAGACGGCCATTGCCGCCGCGTGCAATGCGAAGAAGATAGACGTACAGCGAGTGCTCGAATTCTTCGGACAAGAGGCGGTGGCGCGGGTCGTACGAGAGTCGCCGAAGCTGCACGATCCGTCTGCTCCCGCAAGCGGCGGCAACTGAGAGAGGACACACCATGGCTGGAGTTGGGTTGTTCGGGCGCCTCGGAAACTTGTGGCGGGGCTTTCTGTCGATCTGGATTTCCGACGTCGAGAAGGCGCACCCGGAGATCGCGTACGAGAACGCGATCAACTCGATGATCGAGAAGTACTCGCGGCTGAAGAGTGCCACCGCCGCGATCATCCGGCGTCGCGAAGAAATCGGCGAGCGGTTCAAGAAGACCAGCACCGAGCTCGCGCAGACCGAGGCCGATCTCGCCGCCGCCGTCGAAACGAACCAGGACGACCTCGCGGTCGTCCTCATTCAGAAGAAGAACCAGCTGACCGCGGATCTCGGCGACTACAAGACCGAGCTCGATTCGGCGCAGAAGGATGCCGACTCGGCCAAGGCGTCGCTGATGGGAGTGCAGACGGAGATTCGGAAGCTGAAGGGCGAGCGCGATTCCATGCTCGCCAAGATGCAGTCGGCGCAGGCCCGCCTGAAGATCCAGCAGCAGATCGACGGCTTGTCGGTCGACGCCGAAGTGAAGGCGCTCGACAACGTGCGCGAGCACATCCGCAACACGATTGCGGAAGCGAACCTCGGCCGCGAGCTCGGGGATTCCTCACTGGACGCGCGGCTCGCGGCGCTGCGTAACCAGTCGGGTGACGTCATGGCGCGCCAGCAGCTCGCAGAGCTGAAAGCGAAGCGTGCGGCGCAACAGGCGAGCCAGGGCACGAAAACGCTGTAGGACTAGCTATGAAACTGACTCCTTTCGCCAAGTTCTTCATCACGGTCGTCGTCCTTGCCGTCATCGGGTACGTGTTCTGGACCTACAAGGGAGGAACGGTCCGCGAGTGGGCCGTCGGCAAGAAGACCGAAAATCCCGCGGCGTCGCGCGTCACCTCGCAGGACTTCGATGCGCTCCGGAACGCGCCGCCGGATCCATCGCGGACGGCGGGGTCCAACGGCGTTTCGGCCACAACGATGCGAGAGTCGGGCCGGCTGTCGCGGCAGCTCGTAGTCGCCATCAACACGTGGGCGGGACATGCGCCGGGAATCGTCTTCAACGACGGGCTCAATCCCGGTTCGAACTCGCGCTACAAGCAGAAGTACGGCCTCGACGTGAAATTCGTGCTGCTCGAGGATCCTGCCGCGAAGCTCGCCGCGTTTCGCAAAGGCGACGTGGACCTGATGTGGGACACCGTCGACAACTGGGCGCGCGAAGCGTCGGTGCTCGCCGAGCAGAACCAGAAAGCCAAGTCCGTGATGATGCAGGACTGGTCACGCGGCGGCGACGGCATCGTCTCGCTGGCGTCGATCAAGTCAATCGAAGAGCTGAAGGACAAACGGATCGCGTGTACGCAGTTCACGCCGTCGCATTTCCTGTTGCTCTACCTGCTCGCGCAGTCCGGCCTGAGTCCGGAAGAGCGTGCGGCCGTCGAGAAGAACGTCGTGTTCACGCAGGATGCACCCGCGGCGGCCGCGATGTTCAAAGCGAAGCAGGTGGACGCGGCGGTCACCTGGGAGCCCGATCTGTCCGGAGCCGTGACGGCACGCGGCGACGAAGCGCACGTGCTGGTTTCCACGACGGCGGCGACCAACATCATCGCGGACACGCTCGTGGCGCGGCAGGACGTGATCGATCAGGCGCCGGAGACGATCCGGGATTTCATCCATGGCTGGTTCGATGGCATCGACATGATGAAGACGGACCCGGCGGCGACCAATGCGGTCGTGGCGAAGGCGTTGAAACTGGACGCCGAAACCGTCTCGGGCATGCTGTCGGGTCTCAAGTTGACGCAGTACGCCGACAACGCGCAGTTCTACGGGTTGAGCGGCGGAAAGGCGCATTTCGACACGCTGTTCGATACGGCGTTCGTGATCTGGCGAAAGAAGGGGCTGGTGACCCGGCCGGTCGATGCGAAGGATTATTCCGATCCGCGCTTCCTCCATACGCTTGCTGCGGCCTATCCCTCACAGAAGGTCGATGAACCGAAGCTGGCCGCCAGGACCCCATCGGCGAAAGACCGCGCGATCATCAACAAAGAGATTCAGATTCACTTTACGCCGGGATCGGACGAGATCATGCCGGGCTCGTATTTCGTGCTCGACGCGCTGGGTGACACCATGACGTCGTTCGGCGGGACCTATCTCCGGGTCGAGGGGAACACGGATGCGACCGGTTCACCGACCGGCAACATGACGCTCTCGGAGAAGCGTGCGCTGGCGATCAAGAACTACATCCTGAAGAACTTTCCGAACATCCAGGCCGCGCGCTTCCAGACCATCGGACGCGGGTCCACCAATCCCGTCGCGCCGAACACCACCGAAGCGGGACGTCAATTGAACAGGCGCACGGACATCAAGGTGGTCCTCGCGGCCCAGTAGCTGCGTCCCATGGCTCGTGCGCGTCGTCACGACTGGTATGCGCTGCGGGCGCCGCTGCCGCGCACGACGGCAACGGCGCTCGGCTTCGTCATGCCGGCGCTCGTCCTCGGCGTCTGGTGTGTGCTTTCGTACGGGGGCTTCGCGCCCCCTGACTTTCTGCCGTCGCCCACCGAGGTGGTTCGGGGGACGCTGCAGTTGTTCATCGATTACGACTTGTGGGGCGCCATCGTCACCTCGAGTCGGCGCATCATGATGGCGTTTCTGCTCGCGTCGGCGATCGCGTTGCCGCTTGGCGTGCTGATGGGCGCCTTCGAACCGATCAACCGGCTGTTCGAGTCGATCATGGCGCCGCTCCGCTACATGCCGATCTCCGCGTTCATTCCGCTGCTGATCCTGTGGTTTGGAATCTACGAGAAGCAGAAGATCGCGTTTTTGTTCCTCGGCGTCTTCGTCTACCTGCTGCCGGTCGTCGTATCGGCCATTCGCGCGGTGCCCGAGGAACTCGTGCAGACGGCGCTGACGCTCGGATCCACCAGGCTCCAGGCGATCCGGACCGTGCTGTAGCCCGCGGCGCTCCCGGAAATCTTCGATTCGTTTCGCGTGATGAACGCAATCCTCTGGACGTACGTCATCCTCGCCGAAGCGGTGAACCCGGAGTACGGACTCGGATACATGGTGGAGCTCGCCCGGACCCACCAGAAGGCGTCCTGGTCGTTTGCCGGGCTGCTCGTCATCGGTGGGATCGGCTTGCTCACCGACTTTTTGATTCGTCTGATCTCGAACGTGCTGTTCCGGTGGCGCGAGGAAACCATATGAGTGACGGCCAGGTCAAGGCCGGGGTCGGCGAAGCCGGGACGGTCGCGGTCACCGTTTCGGATCGCAAACCTGGCGCGGCTGCGAGTTACCGCGGCGACGCGACGCCCGGGATCCCACGTCTCCGCGCCGATCATCTGAGCGTGACCTACATCGACCGGGCGGGCCGTGCGACCGAGGCGGTTCGCGACGTCTCGTTCTCGATCGCCGACAAGCCGGGCTGCGGCGAGATCGTCGTCTTTCTTGGCCCATCCGGATGCGGAAAATCGACGATCCTCAAAACGGTCGCGGGCCTGCTCGCACCGACATCGGGCACGGTTGAAGTCGACGGGAAGCCCATCGAACGGGTGGGTGCGGACCGCGGCATGGTGTTCCAGGCGTATACGTCGTTCGCCTGGCTCACCGTGCGTCAGAATGTCGAGTACGGCCTGCGGCTGCGCGGCGTCTCGAAAGCGGAACGACGTGAGCGGAGCGACCGGTATCTGAAAGCGGTCGGGTTGCTCGAATTCGCGGATCATTACCCGAAGCAGCTGTCGGGAGGGATGAAACAGCGCGTCGCGATCGCGCGAACCTTGATCAACCAGCCGCGCATCGTGCTGATGGACGAGCCGTTCGGCGCACTCGATCCCCAGACGCGCTGGGGCATGCAGGGCCTCCTTCTCGACGTCTCGCGCGCCGAGGACAACACGATCGTTTTCGTCACCCACGACATCACCGAGGCGGTCTACCTTGCCGACTCGGTGTACGTGCTGTGCGCGCGCCCGGCCAGGATTCTGCACCGCGTGGACGTGCCGTTCTTCGGGCCGCGCGATATCTCGCTCCAGTCTTCGACGGAGTTCCGAACGGTCGAGAAAAAGCTTCTCGATCTCTTGTACACGCCGACGCCGACCGAATGAGTGCGGTCTTGCGGGCTAGCCACTAGTGGCGTGTAGCCCGTGAATAGGGACCGCCGAACGCGGGTGGCCGCGTCCGCCTGCGCCCGCGCACGTGATCTGGCGCGGGGCTCCGGCGTGGTCTCGCCGAAGCTGCGCGAAGGCGGAAACGGGGCCGCCCCGCTTTGCGCGCAGCGTCGACACCCACACGCTCGGATTGTCGACGCGAGCACAAAGTGGGGCTGTTCGCGGACAGGACCCGCTCGGACTGTCCTTATTGAGCGCGTACGATCCACTAGAATGTGACCACATGGCCACGCGCGAGCAGCCGAAGGCACGACCGGTGACGCCGAGCCAGTCCTCGCCGGCGGCTACGTCCAAGTCAACCGCCGCCGGGCAGGCTGCGGATCAGCCGGCTCGGTCGCTCGCGTCCGCCCTCGCCGAATCGGCCAAGAGCTCCGTCACCGCCGTCATCCTCGAGAAGCGGCCGTACCTGAAGTATGCGTTCGCCAATCCGTACAACGTGTCGCTCTTCGCGGGCGCGCTCGCCGCCGCCGGGCTGACGCTGAATCCGGTGATCGCGGTTGCCGCTGTGGGGTTCGAGGCGCTCTGGCTGTTGTACGCGCCGGATTCGAAGCGGCTGCGCCACCTGTTGTGGGATCCCAGGTTCGAGCAAGTGCGCGAGGCGCTCCTCGAACAGGAACGGGCGGGACGGCTGCAGCTGATTGGCGAAGACGATCGGGTGCGGGTCCACACGCTCGTCGAACGTCAGAAAGAAATCCGTCGCCTCGCCGCGGCGAACCCGTCGTTCACCGGCGAGCTGCTACGCGCGGAGCTCCTCAAGGCCGATCGACTCGTCGACGCGTTCATCGATATGGCAGTCACGTGCACCAGGTACGAGCAGTACCTGGATTCGGTCGACCTCAACGCGCTCGCGCGCGAGCGGACGCGCTGGGAAGCTGCGGTGAAATCCGCGCCCGAGAACGATTCCTCCATCGGCATCGCAAAGCAGAACCTGGCGATCATTCTCAAGCGCCTCGACAAGCTGAAGGAAATCAGGAACTACCTGACGATGGCGCGCGGGCAGCTCGATCTGATTGACAACTCGTTCCAGCTGATCGCCGACCAGGTCGTCACCATGCAATCGCCGCAACAGCTGTCGGGACAGCTCGATGAGCTGCTCGACGGCGTCGAATCGATTCGTCAGACCGCGGTCGACACCGACCGCATTCTCGGCGCGATCTCCAACGGAACGAGCTTCTGATGCCGCGGATGATGCCCCTATGGGCCGACGATCTCCGCCGACGGTACTTGCGCGGCGAGTCGTCCATGTTCGTGCTGCACGGCAACGTGTACGACGCGGTCGTCAACGACGGCAAGCTGATCACGCTGACCGACTTCATCACGGACGTACTGCTGAAGGACACCCGCGAGACGATCGCAGTCTTCAACCTGGCCACGGGCGTACGGTTCACCAAGCGCGCGGCAGCGGTCGGCAACCTCGACGAACTGCTGCTGGAGTCCGGCAAGGAGCGCGCGCTGGCCGCATTGGAGCGGCTGCTCGTTCAGAGCATGCGTGCGGCTGTGGTCGTCGAGTACGCGGAGGCCGTCGCGCCGACCGGCGATCCGGCGTTCCAGGCCGACGCGGACCGTGCCGCGATCATCACGTTGCACCGCTGGTCGTTCCTGTCGGAGATCGAGCGTGGAGACAACCTCGTCATCCTGGTTGCGGAGAACCTGCCGGACCTCGCGCCGAAGCTCATCTCGAATCCGAAGGTCGCGATCATCGATGTTCCCATGCCGGATCAGGCCACGCGCGCGGCAGTGGTGCGGTTGTCGGACGGCCGGCTCAGCGACGCCGATGTTGACCGCTACGCCGATCTGACGGCGGGACTGAAGACGCTCCAGATCGCATCGATCGTGGCGCCAGCGCCTCCATCAGAAGAGGATGCACTTGCCAGGGAGCGATTCATCGTGAGCCTCCTCGGATCGGGTAGCGACGCCGCCGAGCGCGCGCACAAGCTCGCCGCGCTGACCGCCGGCATGAATCGCGACGACATCAAACGCCTCGTGGCGCCGACCGCGGTCATTCCCGCGTCCATCGACACTGATCGCATGGACCAGGCCCGCGCGGAAGTCGATCGGCTGATCGCCAGCCGCAAGCGGGAGATCCTGGAGCGCGAGTGTTTCGGCCTCGTCGAATTCGTCGAGCCGGCGCACGGTTTCGAGGTCGTCGGCGGAATGGAGGAGGTGAAGAAGGACCTCCTGGTCATCGCCGAGAGCATCCGTGAAGGACGCACATTCCGCGTGCCCATGGGGCTGCTGTTCACCGGACCGATGGGAACCGGCAAGACGTTCGTAGCGGAGGCGTTCGCGCGGGAATGCGGGCTGCCGACGATCAAGCTGAAGAACTTCCGTTCGAAATGGGTCGGCGCGACCGAGGGAAATCTCGAACGGATCCTGACCGTCATCCGTGCCATCGGCCAGGTCGTCGTGATCATCGACGAGGGCGACCGCGCGTTTGGCTCGTCCGACGGTGAGAGCGACGGCGGCACGTCGTCTCGGGTGATCGCCCGCATCAAGGAGTTCATGTCCGACACGTCCAACCGTGGACGCATTCTGTTCGTCGTGATGACGAACCGGCCGGACAAGCTCGACGTCGACTTGAAACGCGCGGGACGCCTCGATCGGAAGATCCCGTTTCTCTATTCGCAGACGCCGGAGGAAGTCGAGCAGGTCGCCTCCGCGTTGATCAGGAAGAACCGTATCCGAACATCTGTGGACCTCGTTTCGATGCGGTCCAAGTTTTCGGCGAAGCTCGTCGGCTACAGCAACGCGGACGTCGAAGCCGTGCTCCTCATGGCCAACGACGATGCGGCGAGAGAAGCGGGTGGGGATGCGCCGGTGACCGAGCAGCATCTGGAGCGCGCCGCGAACGATTATTTCCCCAGCCGCGACGCCGAGCTGCTCGAATACATGGAACTGCTCGCGGTGTTCGAGGCGTCGAGCCGGCGGCTGCTGCCGCCCAAATACGCATCCATGCAGCCCGAGGAACTCGACGAACGGCTTCGGCGGCTCCGCGCCATCGTCGGCAGCCGTCGTTGACCGCCTATCTAACGAAATTCTCGATCAGCATCAGGTCTTCGGTGAAGTCGTCCATCTGAGCGAAGAGCAGCGTACGCTGGTCGGGAGACACGTCGAGGCCGTGCCCTGCGTGCCGATCGAGAGTCAACACGCGATTGACCTTTCCGGTCGCGAAGCTGAGAAAATCGATCGCCGCCTCCAGACGCGTGAATGGGGTGAAATCAGGGGTGTGACCGAGGGGATTTCCCGCAAGCCGTTCTTCGAAATAGATTCCGTCGGATGCGACCGCGAAGTTTCCATAGCTTGCCAGACGCGGGAAGATCTCCACTTCTTCGCCACCGTTCACCGGCACGCGCCAGAGTGCCGTCAGCGGGCTCGTTTTCCCGTAGTAGAGGTACTGGCCATCCACTGATTCTTTCCCGTACGTGCCGCCGCGCTGCGTCACCTGGACCGCCGCGCCGCCTCGCCCTGGCATTTTCCAGACTTGGTAGGTGCCGCTGCGCGTCGAGGCGAAATAGATCCACTTCCCATCGCGCGACCAGGTGGGCACGAGGTCATCGGCGGGATTGTCCGTGAGCTTCACCGGCGCGCCACCGCGTGCCGGCACCAGGTAGACATCGCCGCGTCCCTCGTCGTTCCGCATATCGAACGCAATCGACTGCCCGTCGGGCGACCATGCCGGAGTGCCGCCCAGACGTCCGTTGAACGACGTGATCTGCAGGGCGTTTCGGCCGTCCTGGTCGGCAATCCAGAGCTCCTGTGTGCCCGACCGCATGCTCTCGAACACGATGCGGGATCCATCGGGCGAGAACTGCGCGTTCAGTTCCGACCGAGTCGATCCGACCACGCGGGCCGGAGCGCCGGCCGCCTGCCCTGGACCCGACAGTGTCACGCGCTCCGTGTTCTCGTCCCAGCTCGCTCGCGTGAAGGCCAAGCGCCCTTGCAGCGCAGCGATCGAGGGCTGACGGCATTCCTCGCCGAAGGGTGACAGGCGTTCGATCCGTTCCGGATGGTGCAGTGGAATTCTCCACAGCGCCACATCGCCGGAGTTTCCGGATGCGACAATGACGTCCCGACCGGCCGCGCTCCACGCGACGCCGTGGTAGATGACTCCCTTACCGACCAGGTGTCGAGGCTCTCCAACGGGCTCGAAACCCGACGACAGTTCCTGGACGAACAGCTCCCCTGTCCTCAGGGTGCGTCGCTGTCGCGCGAACGCCAGCGTGCGGCCGTCGGGTGATATCGCCGGCAGCAAATCAGCGTCGAAATCGGGCGACGCTTTCGTAAGGGGCCTCGTTGCGCCGGTAGCAACCTCCAAGGCAATGAGCAGGACCGGTTCGCCCTTCTCAGGCGACGTGGACACAACCAGGAACCGGCTGTCGGCCGACCAGGCGAGAATCTGACCTCGCCCGAGGACGCCAGACGTGCGTGTCACCAGCACTTCACGTTCCGGGCCGCCTCGTGACGGAACGACCAGGATGGCGACACGGAGGTCATCTCGCACCCGCCCAAATGCAATCGACCGCCCGTCTGGAGACCACGCGGGGCTGAGATCGATGGCAGGATCGGTGGTGAGCCGCTGCGGTGATCCCGCTCCGATCAGCTTCACGTAAACGTCCCAGTTGTCTTCCATCTCGCCATTCCAGATGAACGCGACGGAGTTGCCGTCGGGTGAGAAAGACGGTTGCTGTTCTCGCCCCGGATACGTCGTCAGTGGAATAGCCGTGAACGGTGCCGGTATCCGCGCGTCTGAGCCAGCGTGGCGATCGCGCCACAGGATGGTCGCGATCACGCCAGCCAGAATGGCGACCGACAGCGCGGCGGCCGCCCAGACGGCGCCGCGCGGTTGCGGGCGCGTTGCGACGCTGACGGTCGTTGCCCCGGAATCGACTTCTTCCTTCAACTCGCGGAGCGCGATCTTGATATCCGACATCGCCTGCCAGCGCCGGTCCGGATCTTTGCGAAGGCAGCGGCTGATGACGCGTTCGAGCTCGCGCGGCACCCCTTCGCGCAGCCGCCCGACCAGCGTCGGCTCGTCGCGAAGGACCGCCGTGACGGTGGAGAGTGGCGAGTCACCCTGGAACGCGCGTTGCCCTGTAACCATTTCATGCAGCAGGCACCCAAAGCTGAAGATGTCCGCGCGGGCGTCCACGGCCTTGCCCTCTGCCTGCTCGGGAGACATGTACGCCACCGTTCCCACGATCACGCCGTGAGCCGTCACTGATGCGCGCTGTGTCATCGTTAGCGCTTCCTGCCCGACGGGGGGGCCGGAGGGATCGACTAACTTCGCGAGGCCGAAGTCCAGGACTTTGATTCGCCCCTGCCCATCGACGATGACGTTTGACGGTTTCAGGTCGCGATGCACGATGCCGGCCGCATGCGCCGCGGCCAGCGCCTCGGCGATCTGGATTCCATAGTCGACCGCTTCATTGAGGCCGAGACCTCGTCTTGGTATGAGGCGGTCGAGTGTCCGCCCGGCGACCAATTCCATGACGATGAAGTCGACGCCTCCGTGCTGCGAGATGTCATGGATCGTGACGATCCCCGGATGATTGAGCGCTGAGGCGGTCTTGGCTTCCTGCACAAACCGGAGACGCCGCTCACGGTCGGCCAGTTTGTCGGGCGGAAGAATTTTGACGGCCACGAGACGATCGAGGCGAGTGTCGCGCGCCTTGTAGACCACGCCCATCCCGCCTTCGCCGAGCTTGTCGACGATTTCGAAGTGGGCGAGCATTTGACCGATCATCGTTGTCGCATTCAGACGGGATTCACATTCTGTTCAGTCAAAGCACCGCTCTTGATCAGGGACTACCGCGGCGGGTCCTTCTGTCCGCGAACAGCCTCACTTGTGCTCGCGCCGAAACGCGCGTGTCGATGGGAGTTGCGCTGCGCGCAAAGCAGGCGCTCGCTTCGGGGCCACCCGCGAGAGGCAGTCGCAATTCAGTCGAGACAGGCCGCCAGGCTAGTTTAACCGCTTCCGCACGATGTCAGGCGAAGCACCGCCGATCGAATACCGTGACGCATGAATCAGGCGACGTTCGCTTCGCGTCTTTGCTATCTTGCCCTCATGAAATCGAAGTTTCTCGTCCTGCTCGCCTTGGCGCTGACGAGCTCCGCACCTCGCGCACAGCGGACCGCGGTCGGTGAGGTGACGACCGCGCCGTGCACCGCGTCCATCGACGCGTGCGCCGAGTGGGTGCAGCTCGGGTCGGGTTCGGCGAGATCGTTGATCTACCGGACCTACTCCCTCGACACGCGAAACGATCGCATCCGCCGGGCTCTCGTCATGGTGCATGGCACGCTCCGCAATCCTGATCGCTACTTCCAGACGGCGACGGCCGCGGCATTTCTTGCCGGTGCGCTGGACGATACGGTCGTCATCGCGCCGAGGATCGCGTCGGCCGACGGGAACTGCCACGATCAATTGGCGCCAAACGAAGTCAGCTGGAGCTGTGGCGGCGACAGTTGGCGATCCGGTGGGTCCGCGCCGGCGAACAAGGATCTGACCTCGTTCGACTTCGTTGACGCGATCTTGAAGAAGCTCGCGAACCGGCGCATGTTTCCGAGTCTGACGGCGATCGTCCTCGCCGGGCACTCCGCGGGCGGGCAGTTCGTGGCCCGGTACGAGCTTGCGAACAGGGTTCACGAAACGCTTGGTGTGCCGGTGTTCTACGTCGTGGCGAATCCTTCGAGCTATGCGTGGCCGGAGGCAACGCGGCCGCTCCCGTCGGGCGCTGCGGCGCCGGCTAATGCCGCACTCGGTTGGAAGGAAGAGACGCCGCACACCGATTTCACTTACGGACCTTTCGAGGATGCGTCAAATTGTCCGGCATACGATCTATGGCCGTATGGTCTGAAGCGGCGGACGGGCGGCTACACCGCAGGCATGCCGGACGATCAACTGAAGAAGCAGCTCGCGGCGAGGCCGACCACCTATTTGCTGTCGCAGGTGGATACCTTGCCGCTGGGCGGCTTCGATTCCTCGTGCGCTGCGATGGCGCAGGGAGCGACGCGCCGCGCCCGCGGCGAGGCCTACGTGAAGTTCGTCAACGAGCACCTTGGCGCGAAGCACGACGTCATGATCGTCCCGGAATGTGGGCACAACGATCGGTGTGTCTACACGACACCGGAGGTGCTCCCGATCATCTTTCCAAAGCGATAGGTCTGCCGGGGCGCGGAATGCTACGGCATCAACGAACGACGAACTGCTGCGCGTGGAGCAGGCTGCCGTCGGTGCCTCTGACTTCCACCCGCCAGGTGCCGGCGTTGACTGTTTGCTGGCTGTACGTGCGATAACCCTCGGTGGCATTGGCGCGTATCGCGAGTGTGACCGATTGACGAAGCGCCCCTTCGTGATACCAGCGATGGACGACAGTCGCATCCCGTGCGGACCTGATCCGCGTGTACAGGACCATCCGCCCCGGCGCTACCGAGTCACCGGCGGGATCGCACCGCCAGTTGCGACCACCCGTCGAAAAGGTGCGGCACAGCTGCGCGGTTTCGACGGCGACATCGCTCGGCGCGGTCGATCGGGGAGCGCGGACGTTTCGGTCGTCGGCACGGGCAGCAACCTTCGGTGGTGGGCCCGCTTCGGCCGCCGGAGCGCTGGCGGAGGGTGCGGCAATCGGCCCGGCGGCCGGCACGGCCTGCGGTGCTGCAGGTGCAGCGGTGGTCGCGGGTGGCGATCCCTCCCGAGACGACCAGGGTCGCAACACGAGGACCGCACCGATGATCAGCAGAACTGCGCCTCCGAGAACGCCGGAGTAGATCGGCCCTTTACGGGCCGGCTCGCCGGCCAAAGTAGCAGACCGGGAAGGCGGAGACGCCGGTGCTACGGGCTCGGCAGGATTCGATTCCGGCGTGGCCGGAGGAACCGTGGGCTCTGCTTCGTCGAGAGCGTCGGGGCGCGGAAGGGTCGCAGCCGTTGTCGACGGTTCAGCCGGACGTTCAGGAGCAAGCGCGTTCGAATCAACGACGGGCGTGCCATGTGCGCGGCAGAAATCTTCGAGGTTCTGACGGCTTGCGACGACCATGGGATGATCCGCCGCAAACGCCGCTTCCGCTATGGCAGCGGCCCTGCGATAGAACGGCTCTGCTTCGCTGACGCGTCCTGTTTTTTCGGCGACCACCCCGAGATTGTTCAACGTCTGGGCCAGCTCTGGATGGAAGGTCCCGAGATCCTCTTCCTGACGACGAAGGGCGCGTTGCAACAGCTCATACGTGGACTCGAAGTCGCCAGCCCCGGCGGCACGCTCCGCGGCGTCGAGCAGCTGAAAAGCATCCTGGTTTTCAGTCATCGGCTTCTCCGATCGACTACACTCACCGGCGCTGACGTGTAGGCCGGCCCTTCCGCCTTCGCCACGGCTCCGGCGGGCCCCCGTAGCTTCAGCGGAGGCTGGTTATGGGCCGGCGCTCCGCGGGTAGTATCGCGCATGAATCTTCTCCGACTGTTCCAAAGTACGCCTCAGCCCCAGGTGGATCTCGGCCGTCTGTACGACGCTATCGTTATCGGCTCGGGAGCCGCCGGCGGTATGGCGGCCCATGTTCTGACGTCGCAGGGCCTGCAGGTGCTGATGCTCGAAGCGGGCCGGAAGCTCGACATCGAACAGGAGCTGAAGTCGATGGAGTGGCCGTACGCCCATCCCCGTCGAGGCGACATGCCGCCTGGCCACCATGCGCTCACGCTCAACGAGTACACGATCCGCAACCCGCCCTACGCGGCGGGCCTGAAACAACCGAACGTTTACTCGTACGTGCAGGGCTGGAGCGGCCCCGACTACTCGAAGAACATCGTCGTCAACGAGAAGGACCACCCCTATACCGGTACGAACTACGCGTGGGTGCGCGCTCGGTGCCTTGGCGGAAAGACGAACATCTGGGGACGCCTCGCGCTGCGCCTCTCCGATTTCGACTTCAAGGCGAAGAGCCGCGACGGCTACGGAGAGGACTGGCCGATCTCGTACGCGGACATCGCGCCTTACTACGATCGCGTGGACCAGTACTTGGGCATCTCGGGAGTCCGCGAGAGCCTTCCGCACCTGCCCGACAGCATCTTTCAGCGGCCGACGCGCCTCAATCCCCCGGAGGTCACGCTCCGGAACACGTTGAAGACGATGGGGCGGGTGGTCACGCCGTATCGCGCTGGCGTGACGACCGACGGGTTGAAGCACAACAAGTATCGCAGCCGTTGCTACGGACGCGGTGCGTGCTCGCGGCGTACGGGCGGCTGCGACATCCACGCGGCGTTCGATTCGCCGACCGGCCTGATTTATCCGGCGATGGACACGGGCAACCTCGCCCTCCGCACCAACGCGATCGCGCGCGAGATCGTCGTCGACAAGGACACGGGCAAGGCCCGCGGCGTCGCGTTCGTCGACAGCGAAAGCGGGCGCAGCTACGAAGCGCGAGGGCGCGTCGTCATAGTCGCGGCGTCCACGCTCGAATCCGCTCGACTGCTCCTCCTTTCGAAGTCCCCGGCGCACCCGAACGGCATCGGGAATTCGAGCGGACACGTCGGTCACAATTTCTGCGAGCACGTCATGGGACCGACCGTGACCGGTCTGGTGAAGGACCGCATCGGCCAGCCTCGCACCAACGACGATGGCCGTCCAGGAGGGTTCTACGTGCCGCGCTTTCGCAACCTCGCGGAAAAGCACCCGAGCTTCATTCGCGGCTACGGTTTCGAGGGAGGCTCCGGCACGGAGATGTTCCCACCCAACGCGCACGACACGCCAGGCTTCGGCGCCGCGTACAAGAAGCGCGTGCGCGATTACGCGGGCGCGTTCATCAGCATGGGCGGATTCGGCGAAGTCCTGTCGCGGTACGAGAACCAGGTCGAGCTGGACCCGGCCGCCAAGGATCGGTGGGGCATTCCCGTGCTCCGGTTCAACTACCGGTTCGGCGACAACGAGAAGAAGATGTGCCAGGACATGGTCGAGACCGCGCAGGAGATGTTCGAGCGCGCGGGATTCGAGATCGTCAACGTCGATCGGACGGTCCTGACTGAGGGCTGGTCGATCCACGAGCTGGGCACGGCACGAATGGGCGCGGACAAGACGACGTCGGTTCTCAACCAGTTCCAGCAGTCGCACGACGTGCGCAATCTGTTCGTCGTCGACGGCAGCAGCCACGTCAGCGCGTCGTGTCAGAACCCGACCTGGACGATCATGGCGCTCGCATGGCGATCGTGCGACTACCTCGTCTCGGAGTTCAGAAAGGGAAATCTGTGACTGAGGAACTCACGCGCCGCGATGCGATCAAGCTCGGTGCCGCCGTGACGGTTGCCGTCTCGATCGAGGGCACGAAGGCACTGGCGCAGCAACCCGCGACCTTCTTCACGCGCGAAGAGCTCGCGCTCGTCGACGAGCTCGCCGAGATGATCATCCCGACCGACGATCATTCGCCCGGGGCGCGCGCGGCGAAGGTGGCCGCTTACATCGATGCGCGCCTTGCGGAAGCGTTCGACCCGGCGGATCGGACGACGTGGCGCGACGGTTTGAAGTCGATCGATCGGCTGTCGCGAGATGTGAACGGCCGGTTGTTCATGGAGTCCGCGCCCGCCGAGCGGCTTGCCGTGCTGGAGCGAGTCGCCGCCCACGAGACCAAGCCGGAGAAGCCGGAGGAGCACTTCTTCGCCGAGCTGAAGGCGCGCGTCGTCGGCGCGTATTACACGTCGGAGATCGGGATCGCGCAGGAGATGGAGTACAAGGGCAACACCTACCAGCCGGAGTTCTCGGGCGTGGATGTGTCGAAGGAGTGATCAACGCTCGGCACGAAACACTGGATACTACGGCGCACCGCCGCGCACGCCGGTACACTGATAGTTCAACCCGATGTCGCCCGCGCGCTGTTCATCGCGCTTGTGGTCGGCCGTGTCGGATCTTCTTCGTGCACGATCGCGCTGAGCGCCCTCGCGATCGCCGCCCCGTTTCCCCGCGAGTCTGTTCGCCGACCTCGTTACCGATGCTCCACATCACCACGGAAGGGTGATTGCGGTCGCGGCGCAGCATCATCCGCAGATCCTGCTCGCGCCAGCCGTCGGCCAGCACGCGCCTGCCAGATAATTACGATCGTGGGAGTCCGGCTGCCAAGTGAGATGGATCGCATTCAAGGGAGTCGCAGATGCCTCTGTCACGCCGTGAATTCTGCCAGCGGTTTGCCGGGAGCGGCCTCGTTGCCGGCGGTTTCATTGCGCCGCCAGGCCTCGATCGCGCGTCGATCGGCCAACGTCCCCTCCCTGCCGCACAGACGGGCTCCAGCATCGGCAATCTTTATCCATTCGTGCAGAAGCAGGCTGACCGGTCGCCGTTGGAGCTGTCATTCCTGCGACCTGAATTTCGGAATCTGCAGACGTGGCAAACAAAGGCGCGCGACCGAGTACTGGAGCATCTCTTTTATGCGCCGGCGCCAGTGCCTGCAGCGCCACAAGTGATCAGCCGCACTGACAGGCGCGACTATGTCGAGGAGTACCTCACCTTTCAGACCACTCCGGACCTTCGCGTTCCAGCCTACGTGCTCATACCGAAGAACGCGGCGCTTCCGGCTCCCGGAATCGTGGTTCTGCATTGTCACGGAGGGTTCTACGTGTGGGGCAAGGAAAAGGTCGTCGAGATCGACGACGAGCCTCCCGCCCTCACTGAGTTCAAGCAGCAGCTCTATGACGGGAAGAGCATTGCGAGCGAGCTGGCGCGCCGGGGCTACGTCGTCATCACGATCGACATGTTCTATTGGGGAGAACGGCGAATGTTCCTCGATGACGATCCGGCGTCGTACCGCGACCCACGCGCCATGACAAAGGACGACGTGGCCAGCTTCAACCGGCGGTCGAATCAGTCGGAGCAGCTCGTGGCCAGGAGCCTCTTCGCGGCGGGAATCAGCTGGCCCGGAGTCATGCTGTGGGACGATCTGCGGACCGTCGATTACCTTGCCTCTCGTCCCGAAGTGGACGCCCGGCGGCTCGGTTGCCTGGGACTGTCGGTGGGCGGCTATCGAAGTTTCCTGCTGGCGGCGCTCGACCGCCGGATCAAAGCCGCGGTGGACGTGTGCTGGATGTCGTCGTTCGCGTCACATGTCAAGCGGCACGTTGTCAATTCGATTGGGCTTACGTTCCACGTCGTGGGGCTGTATCGCTACCTCGATCTGCCCGATCTGGCCGCATTGATTGCGCCTCGGTCGGTACTGGTCATCAACGGATCAAAGGACGGCTTGTTTCCACCTGACGGAGTGGACGCGGCTTTCAAGAAGATCGACGCATGTTTTCGAAAGGCCGGAGCACAGGACCGGCAGCGCTGCGGCCTCTACGACGCGCCGCATCAGTTCAACGACGAGATGCAGGCGGAGACGTGGGAGTGGCTGCGCGCGCGGTTGTGAGCAGACTGCGTGCCCATTTTGCGATCGTGTCGGCGACCTGCGCCTCGTGTCCGTCGTACATGTGGCCGGCGTCTTGGATCATCACGGTGTCGACGGGGCCTGGTCCGGTCGCCATACGCTTCAACGCCGATTTGAGCAGCGACAGATCCGACTCGGTTCCAACGTCAGCTTCGTTCGTGCCGAAAAAGGCGAGAATCGGGCAACGTATGCGCATGACCGGTGGGTCTGGCGTCTGAACTCCGAAGAAATCCTTCGGCAGCCATTGGTCGAGATCGAGAAACGTGGCTGCGCTGACAAATGACGGCGTCGTTCGGTTCGGATAGTGGAGTAATTCTTCACCGCGACCCTCGGCTACCAGTCGCTTCGCTTCCGCCAGCATTTCCGGATCGGTTGGAGTCGTCACCGGCTGGAATCGCCCTGACGCGAGCACCAAGCCGACCACGCGGGGGTCCTGCTTCTCCGCCTGGTAGGTTTCGACGGCTGTGGTGCCGGCGCTGTGTCCCGCCAGCACGACCTGCTTGAATCCTCGTTGGTTCGCGAGATCGATCCACGCGGCGATGTCGCGCGCCTGATCGCTATATCGTCCCCAGTACACGCCGCCGCGGATCCTTTTTCCTCCTTCGACTCCCGCGGCCACGGTTCCGAGGTCGTGCATGCGCGTGTTGACCGCGATAAACGCAATCCCGCGCGCGGCGACTTCCCGACCAATCTTCACGTAGGTCGGGTAGTAGAAATTCACTCCCGAGCCGGGAATCCAGATCACGGCGATCGAGCTAGCGGAATGCACCGGCGGCGCAAATATCGCTCCACCGTTGATGATTCCGTCGTCGGATCGAACATGGACGAGTTCTTCGGTGACGCCGGCCGGTGCCGGCTGTGCTGCGTCCACGGCTTGACGTGAAGGCAGGAGAGCAGTCGCGGCAATTGCCAACGTCCCAATTGCGATCGGCCGTCGGTACCCCGTCAAAGCGGATTGCACGACGAGAAGTTGGACGCGAAACCGGTCGGTTTCGTTGACCGCCGCTCAAAGCTCCGCGTTCACCCCGCCAAATTCCTGGCCTATCGGCGGCAGCAACGGCAGACCATGAGACGGCGATCCGTTGGAATCATGCGGCGCGAGAGTCCCCGGGGCGCGTCGCGCTGAAGACGCAGCACGCGGAGCAGCTGACAGCCGCTAGTCCTGGCGTAGCGCCGCCACGGGATGAATGGCCAGCGCGCGGCGGGCCGGAAGCCAGCTCGCGACCGCGGCAGCGGCGAGCAGCACCGCGACGACCTGCGCGTAAGTCCAGAGATCGGTGGGCTCGATCCCGAACAGGACCGACTGCATCGATCGGGTAAGGAGCGCTGCAGCGATCACGCCGAGGACGACCCCAGCAACCGCGAGGAGCATCCCGTGCGTAACGATGAGCCGCAGCACGGCGGCCGGCGGTGCGCCCAGCGCGACGCGCACGCCGATCTCGCGCCGCCGCTGCGCGACTGCGAACGCGAGCACGCCGAAAATCCCGAGAGCGCCCAGCGTCAAACCGATGAGGCCAAACGCGCCGAGCAGTCCTGCCAGCAGGCGCGGCCGCGCCACCGATCGTCCCAGCACGTCGTCGAGTGTCGTCACCGAGGTAATTGTCTGGTCCGGATTCTTCGACCAGATCTCATGGCGCACGGTGTCGGCGTACCGAAGTGGATCGCCGGACGTCCGTACGACGATGGTCATGCGCGAGCGGAACTGCTGCAGCGCGTGAACGTAGACGGCGGGCTCGACTGGTTCAGATAATCCGCCCTGCCTCACGTTTCCGACGACGCCGATGACGGGCACTTGTGTCTGGCCGAATCGCAGTGCTTTGCCGACCGCATTTTCACCGGGCCACGTGCGTCTGGCGAATTCCTCGTTGACCACGACGACAAACGGCGACCCGCGGCGGTCTGTGAGCTCGAACGTCCGGCCCGCAATCAGCGGTATCCCCATGGCCTTGAAGTAATCCGTGCTGACGTGATGCCACTGGACGAGCGGGTTGCCGCCCGGCGGCGTCTGCCGACCGGCGATGTCGGGTCGCGCGACTTCGCCCTTGGCCTGCAGCGGCAGATCGCGGATCGAGCCCGCAGCTTCGACGCCCGGAATCGCGCGGATGCCATCGAGCACCGCCATGTAGTGCTCGATGGAAGGCACGCTGATGATGACCACGAGAGCGTTCGAGGGCCGGAAGCCGGGATCGACGGCGAGCAGCCGGACGAGGCTCTTCGCGGCGAGGGTCGCGCCGGCGACGAGCACGACGGCGAGCGCGACCTCCACGACGACGAGCGCGCTGCGCAGCCGCTGTCCCGATCTGCCAACGGAGCTTCGGGCTCCGGCGCGCATCGATTGCTCGAGGCCGCGGCTGGCTCGCATCGCCGGAATCACCCCGAACAGCAGCCCGGACGCGACCGACAGGCCAACCGTAAACGCCAGGACGGCGCCGTCGATCCGAAGTGTCGCCGGCCGTGGCAGCTCGGTTCCACCCCAGGCCGCGAAGGCGCGGATCGCGGTGAATGCGAGCACGACGCCAACGGCGCCTCCGATGAGCGCGAGCGTGAGGCTTTCGGTCGCGAGCTGGCGCGCGATTCGCCCCCGGCCCGCGCCCAGCGCGGCACGCACGGCCAGCTCCGCCTCGCGCGCGGAGGCACGCGCGAGCAGAAGTCCCGCGATGTTGACGCAGGCGATGAGCAGCAGCATGCCGACCGCTGCCATGAGGACGAGGAGCGGCCTGCGCACTTCTCCCACGAGCGTCTCCTGAATTGGCGCAGTGCTCACGGCGGTCCACCCGACGTTTTCCGGATACTCTCGTGACAGCCGCTCGGCAATTCCGGACAGCTCGTTTCGGAATTGCCCTTCGGTCACGCCGGGCCTCAGGCGCGCGATGACGGCGAGGAACCGCGCCGCTCGCACCCGGCCGATCTGATCCGGGCCGAAATACGACAACGGAAGCCAGACGTCGATTCGTCGGCCCGCAGGATAGGTGAAGTCGGCGCGCATCACGCCGACCACTTCGAATGGCTCCTTGTTCAACGTGATCGAGCGGCCGACGATGGACGGATCGCTGGCGAAGCGCCGTGCCCACAGTCCGTGGCTGATCACGGCGACGCGGTTGCGGCCCGATATCTGATCATCGGCGACCAGAGTGCGGCCCAACATCGGACGTGAACCGAGCGTCTCGAAAAACCCGTCGGTCACGAGCGTGCACGACAGCCGTTCCGGGTTGCCGATGCCGGTCAGATCGATCCCCGACATTCCGTCGGCGAAGAAAAATCCGCCCATGGCCGCCGCGGTCTGGTTCGCACGTTTCCAGTCTAGAAAGTCCGGCTCGGAGACCGCACCATGCACAACGCCGCTCGTCGGGTTCGCGTGGTACGCGCGGACGATGCGGTCCGGCTCGGCAAAAGGCAGTCGGTCGAGCAGCACCGTCCGGACGGCGCTGAAGATCGCGGCGTTCGCGCCGATGCCAAGCGCGAGCGTCAGCACGGCCGTCACCGCGAAGGCAGGCGCGTTCCACAGAGTCCGCAGGCCATACCGGACGTCCTGAACCAGTTCGTCACGAAACATCGTCTTGTCTCCGCTTACCACCTTCTATATAGGCGTGCTCCGACCCGCACATGGTCTCCGGGTTCAGACGGTTTCAGCGGGTCGAAACGTTTGAAGGGTCATGCTCGGCACGCGCTAAAGACGAGATAGACGGAAATGGCGCGTCCTCTGCAATGCGTTCCGAGACCCTATTTTAGAGAAGGTGCAAACATGATGAGACATCTGGCGGCAGCAGCAACGGCGTGTGCGCTGGCCATGGCTGTCCCGGCGGCGCAGACGACCAAACACCCCACTGCGCGTCGAGCAGCGGCGCCTGCAGCGCCGCAGACGG
>JBKPTT010000075.1:0-14138 GCA_046735635.1 Acidobacteriota bacterium
GGATGTACTTCGGCGCGACGCCGTTCAGCGAGCCGGGTTTCAGGAAATTGCACCGGCTGTAAGTCCCTCCCTCGCCGAGCCCGGAGCGTCCGCAGATGCTCTCGATGGTCGCCGCGGACATGACGCTCGTGAACGGCGCGAACGGTGTCTGGATGTCGTACCGGAGGCCGCCGGTCAACGTGAGATTCGGCTTCAGTCTCCATGTGTCCTGCACGAACACGCCGAATACCTTGTAGCCGCCTTCCAGCGTCGTCGGCCCGAGCTCTTCGTACTTGCCCGTGTCGCCCTGAAGGACGGCGGTACTGCTCACGGTGGCAACGCGGCCGGTCAACACCGCATAGGTATTGCGCGCTGCCGTCAGCTGCGCACTGGACGCGCCGGGGAAATTGGCTGTGGTGAAGAGGCCGGCTGCCGGGTCCGAGTCAGTGTTGAACCCGAGCGTGATCCCGCGGACCATGTTTTGACTCGACGAGGATGCGTTCGAGATGAGCACGTTGCCGCCCGCGAGGACGTTGTGCGCGCCTCGGTTCCAGTTGACGGTGTCTTCAACGGTGTACGTTGGCGCCTTGCGCCAAGTCGGGTTGTTGGAGGTGTACCAGTCGGTCGTGTCGGTAGGGGTCGTGATCGCGAACCCGCCCGTCTCAGCGAAGGTTGTCGGATCGTTGCGCGAAGAGACGCTGGAGGGGTATCCGAAATTGGAGCCGCTCGCGTAAGCGGTTAACCCGCCGCGCAGCTCGTTGATGATGTTCTTCGTAAAAGTGGACCGCAGCGACAGCGAAGTGAGCGGTCTGGTGGACTTGAAATCGCGCTGGTTCGGCGCGCCCGGAAACCGCGGATCGGCGTTGTTGAGGTAATCGGGCGTACGCTTGGCCGTGATCGACGACCACGATCCCGTCAGCCGATGGGCGTCGGAGATGTTGTAATCGATCCGGACGGTCGGCTGGTGCTCGAACAGCTCCGATGGGCTCTGCCAGACGTAGTCGTCATATAGCGGATCGGAATTCGCGCTACGGGTCCCCGTCGTCTTGGTCGCGGCATCGATCATCCCCAGCATCTTCGTCATCAACGGGTCCTTCGCGGAGATCTGTCCGTTGGCGGCTGCGAGCTGGAGGAGGTTCACCTCGCGCACCTCGGTGCCGAACTGATATCGGAACCAGCCGTCGTAGACCCGGGGATTGAACGTGGTGCGAGTACGGGTGAAGCTGTTCGGAAAACGTATCTGTTCGTAATGGGCGAAGAAGAACGCCTTGTTGTGCCCGTCGAACAACCCGGGAATCACAATCGGGCCACCGAATCGCGCGCCGAACTGGTTCAACTTGACCTCGTTCTTCCCCTGGTGGTTGATCTCGTTGAAGACGTAGTTCGTGTTGAAGCTCGGGTTCCGGTAGTACTCGTACGCGCTGCCGGTGAAGCGGTTGCCGCCCGACCGCGTTTGAAACGCCATCGTGACGGCTCCGGCGCCGCCGCCTACCTGCGCGCCCGCCGCGGACAACGTGACGGAGACGGCTTCGACGGCGTCCTGCCGCGGCGTGACCGAGGCGAAGAAGCTGTCGGTGTTCCGCAGGAAGTTGTCATTGTTGCTCACGCCGTCGAGCGTGATGCTGAGAAAGCTCTCGGGCAGGCCGTTGATGGTTGAGTCGCGGTTGGTGCCCGTTGTGTTGATACCTGGCAGGAACGCGACGGCGTTCAGCGCGTTGCGCGTCGGCGTCGGCATGCGGAGCAGCTGATCGGAGTTCAGCGTCGCGGCCACCGTACCGTTCTGGCTGTTCACGAGCTCCGAGCTGCTCGTGACGACGATGGTTTCCTCGAGCTGTCCGATCTCCAGCGTCAGCGGAATCGATACCGGCTGGCCCGGCGCAACCTGAATGCTCTTGGCCGTCGCGGTCTTGAATCCGGTGAGCGTTGCCGACACCGTGTAAGAGCCGGCCGAAAGCGCGGTCGCCTGATAACGGCCTTCGCCGTCGGTCGTCAGGTCCTGCGAGACGCCCGACGTATCGTTCTTGATCACGACCGTGACACCCGGCAGCACGCTGCCTGCGGTGTCCTTTACAACTCCTGAAATGGATGCTGTGGATTGAGCGTAGCCCGTTGTCGGGGCCAATACGATGAACAGCGCTGCGATGAGCGCACCCTTCCTGCACCAGGGCAAACGCGACATACTCTCTCCTCCTCGGGCATCCGGGGACGCCACTCGAGCCGCCGGGTCTTGCAAAATTGCCAGTGCGAGTTGGCGGAAGCCTATGTCCGCGACCGACGACGGTCAAGCAGCAATTGGACCGCCTCCCCCGTCCAGGGGAGAATTCCCCCGTTTTGCCCACTTGGGAACGCGGCAAGCGGAATGTGAGATCCGATCCGAATCAAGCTCGGGTAGGCTATGCCTGCCTGCGACTTTGGCCAACATCCGTGCAGGCAATTTCAAGGAGCCCTCGTAGTCCATGCCGCTGGCCGCCGAAGAATGGTCGCGCGTGCGGCAAATTTTTGAGGCCGCTCTGGCACTCCCGTCGTCGGAGCGCAGCGGGTACCTCGCGCAAGCCTGCGGGTCCGACGGCGCCGTTCGCCGAGAAGTAGACGCGCTCCTCGCCTCTTCTGAGCACGCGGAGGGCCTGGCCGTCGTCTCGGCCGATGACGAAACCATCAGCCGGGACTCGCTCGAAGGCCATCAACTCGGGCCGTACCGGATTACGACTTGGATAGGCGCCGGCGGCATGGGCGAGGTGTACAAGGCGCGTGATGTGCGGCTCGAGCGCACGGTCGCAATCAAAGTCGTGCGTAGCTATGCGCGCGCGGATCTGCAGGCGCGGGAGCGGTTCGACCGCGAGGCTCGCGCGGTCGCCGGCCTCAATCACCCGAATATCTGTACGCTGCACGATATCGGGCACGAGTCCGGCGTTGATTTCCTGGTCATCGAACACTTGCAAGGAGAGACGCTCGCCACTCGTCTCGGTCGCGGAGCCGTTCCGATCCGTGAGGCGCTGGCGATCGCGTGCCAGGTTGCCTCGGCGCTGCAGCACGCACACGGCGCGGGCGTCATTCACCGCGACTTGAAGCCCGGCAACATTTTCCTCGTTCAAGGCGACGAAGAGGCCACGCCGACCTCCAAGCTCCTCGACTTCGGGCTCGCGAAGACCGTTCCCGCCATGCGAGTGGCGACCGAGCCCGCGAGGGTCACGGAACCTGGGCTCACCACGCCAGGGATGATTCTCGGGAGCGTGCAGTACATGGCGCCCGAGCAGATCGACGGGCGGCCGGCCGATGCACGAACCGACATATTCGCGTTCGGCGTTGTCTTGTTCGAGATGCTCACCGGACGGAAGGCTTTCGAGGGAGACTCGCAGGCGCGGATCATGTCCGCGATCCTCGAGCGCGACCCACCGCCCCTCTCCGAGATTGCGCCGCACGTTCCGGCGGCGCTCGATAGGCTGATACGAACGTGTGTTGCGAAACGGCCGGCTGATCGATGGCAGCACGCCAGCGACCTCGTTCGCGAGCTCAGATCGATTGCCCCCTCCGACATGCAGCCCCGCTCGTCGCCCGCGCGGCCGAGGCGACGGGTTTCGCTTCCCGTTCTGGTGGGGGTCGCAGCGATCACGGCCGTAGTGGCTGGTCTGTGGAGGATTCAGCGGCCGTCCGGGACGATACCCGCGCCGCCACGTCCAGTGTTCACCCAAATGACGTTCACCGGACATGCCGCTGGAGGCGTCATCTCGCCGAGGGGTGACACGTTCGCATACATTGACGATAGCGACTCGAAGCGCCAACGCGTTCACGTGCAGGACTTGTCAGGCGGAGCGTCCATTGCGATTCACGATGCTGACTTGATCGACGACGTTCGCTGGCTGCCATCCGGCAACGAGCTTCAGATCGTGAGCCGATCCGGCGACGCGGGGTTTGTGACACAGGTCGTGCCGCGGTTCGGCGGGAGCGCGCGAGTCGTCGGACGAGGGCCCATGGCGTGGGCGCCCGACAGCCGGCAGGTTGTGACTGGTTGGAACGCGGCGGCAGGGGAGGTGCGGCTCGGCGTCAGCGACGTCGCAAGCCTCGCAACAATCAATGACCGCGCACCGGCGATTCGGGAGTTCCGCAACATGTGGCTTCGCGGGCTCGAATGGGCGCCCGGACCGCGGCCACTGATCTTCACCATCCAGAAAGACCTGTCGATGCGGGCCGTGTGGGCGCTTCCCGAGACGGGGCCGCCCCGCAAACTCTTCGAGGCCCAGCGACTGGCGGAGGCGACCTGGGCACCAGCGGGTTCGGCGCTGTATGTCCTCGTCGGCGACGGCTCCGCTGCGACGCTCTCGCGACTGAATCTGGACAGCCGTGGTGAACCCCAGCTGCCGCCGACAGACGTGCTCCAGGGTTTCAACGGAGATGGCATCGACGTTTCTGCCGATGGCTTGCGCTTGATGTTCACCAGACGGACTGAGCGAGCCGCGGTACACCTGCAAGCGCTGGATGAGCGAAAAGACAAGAACGATGTTCCTGTCCCAACCGGCACAGCCGCGGACCGCACTCCGAAGTACTCGCCCGACGGCCGCACCATCGCCTTCATTCGCGAGGCGGGGAGTGGCAAGCGCAATGTGTTCCTGATGGACGGCGGCGGTCCCGCGCGTCAAGTGACGTTCCTGGACGGTGAGGTGCTTGACCTCGCGTTCTCGCGCGATGGCCGCACGCTGGCGTTCACGTTCAGACCCCGCGCGGGACCGACGAAGGTGGGGACCGTCCCCATCGATGGCGGTCAGGAAAGCTGGTTTGAAGGTGCTACAGGCGCTCACATCGCGTGGGCACCAGGCGATCAGATCTTCGTCCAGGGGCCGGGGAACCGAAATATTGACGTTATCAACCCGTCGACGGGCGCCCGCCGCCCGCTGATGAACAACCCGAAGGGATTCCTGTTCTGGCCCGTGGTCTCATCCGATCGGCGGCGTCTGGCCGTGAACTGGAACCGTGAGAAGCCGGGTATCTGGATCGTCTCGGTCGACAACCCGTCGAATGAGCAGTTCGTCATTCCGGACGCCATGCCGCTCGGTTTCGTGGCCCACGATGCGTATCTACTCGCATGGTTGCCTCGTAGACAGCAGGTCGCCAGGATCCGTCTTGAAACTGGTGCAATCGAGTCCGCTATTTCCCTTGCCGTCGAAGAGCCTCTCACCGTTGTCGGAGATGTGAGTCCGGACGGCCGCCGGTTCGTATTTTCTCAGGTACAAACCCTCAAGGACGTGTGGCTCGTCGACAACTTCGACGCGGGCGCCGCACGTCCGAAGTGAGCTCCACGTGCGGCCTGCTCGACTGTTGATCTTCGTGTGCGTTCTGTCGCTGTCGATCAGCGCTCGATCCGGGGCGCGTCTGCAGGCACAGGCGAATCAGCGGTTCGACACTCTCATCTCCCTCGCGGAAGCCAGGATGAAAGAGTACGGCGTCCCTGGCGTGGCGCTCGGTATCGCGACCGGCGCTGAAGTGAGTATCCGCGGACTCGGCGTCACGAACGTCGAGGACCCGCTTCCGATCACGGCGCACACCGTGTTTCCCATCGCGTCGATTTCGAAGACGTTCGCCGCCACGGCGATGATGCGGCTCGTCGAGCAAGGCAAGGTCGATCTCCACGCGCCCGTGCGGACGTACATTCCAGATTTCCGGGTGCGCGACGAAGCCGCGAGCCGGGAGGTCACGGTCTGGCACCTGCTGACACATCTTGGCGGGTGGGAGGGGCAGGTGTCGGGACCCGAACGCGGCACCGACACGCTCAGGAATTTCGTCGGATCGATCACGGACTTGATGCAGCTCGCTCCACCGGGCAAAGCGTGGAGCTACAACAATGCCGGGTTCAGCATCGCCGGCCGAGTGATCGAAAACGTGACCGGCACTTCCATCAACCGCGCCATCAGCGATCTCGTGTTCAAGCCGCTCGGGCTCGAGCACGCTGGAACGACCGCGGGAGAGTTCATCGTCAACCGCTTTGCCGCCGGTCACGTCGTACGCGACGGGCAGACGCTGCTGCAGCGTCCGTTCAGTCCATCGACGAGCGTTACGGCAGGCGGCGTGGGACTGTGCATAACCGATCTCATTGCGTACGCGCGGTTTCACATGGGCGACGGCACCGCCGCTAACGGTGAGCGGGTGCTGAAACGCGAGTCGCTCGAGGAAATGCGGAAGATTCAAGCGCACAAGCAAGGAACCGACGATGACATCGGCTTTGCGTGGCATGTCCGACAGGTCGGCCCCGTGCATACCTATGGACATGGCGGAACGCTCGCCGGCCACATCCTGCTCCTCGAGATCGTACCGGAGCGAAACTTCGCGATTGCCATCCTGACGAATTCAGCGAGCGGCTGGCGGTTGATTCAGGATGTAGAGCGCGAGGCGTTGGCGTCCTACCTCGGGGCGACTTACGCGCCGAACCAGGCCATCGGGCATCGCGGGCTCGTCGAGACCATTCCATCGGTGCAGCCCCTCGCCTCTCAGCCGGATCCGGCGGCGTATCTCGGCACGTATGTCCGACCCAGCAACTCGTACATCGTCAGTATCACGCAGGGTCAACTGTTCGTGCAGGATCGCCCGAACAGCGGCGGCATTACCAGCGGATCCACGGTCGCGTTTTATGGTCCCGACCGGGTGGTGGTGACCGACGGCCCCGATCGCGGCCAGTCGATGGAGTTCGTGCGCGACGACAACGGCCGCATCAACTGGATTCGCGTCGTCGGCCGCGTCGCGGTGCGCACGAACGAGGATGCGCGCTAGACGCACCCCCGGAAGTCCCATTGTCAATCCGGACTGCTGCCGAGGCGGCACGGCAGGCTAATCGACTGAGGTCATCCGCCTGTTGATCAGGTCGCGTCTTCGAGGCTTTGGAACCCCAGGCCTGTTTGCCATCGCAGCGATCGTCGCCGGCGCGCTGATAGGTCCGCCGGTTGCCGCGATTCTCGTCCTGGTCTGGGCGCGGCTGTCACACACGCCGCTGAGCGCCTTCGGCTTTTCGCATCCTCGCAGTTGGGGTCTGACGCTCGCAGCAGGAGCGGCGCTCGGAGCCGCCACCAAGATCGGCCTGAAGGCGATTGTCATGCCGCTTCTCGGCGCGCCGGCCGTGAACGCGCGTTATCACTACCTGGCAGGCAACACCGCCGCACTTCCCGGAATCGTTCTTCTGGTGCTCGTCAGCGCGGCGTTTGGCGAAGAGGTGTTGTTCCGAGGGTATTTGTTCGAGCGATTCGGACGTCTTTTCGGCGAGAGTCGAGGCGGCCGCCTTGGCGCGGTGGCTCTCTCGGCCGCGTTATTCGCGCTGGCGCACTACCCTGACCAGGGTGTCCCGGGAGTGCAGCAGGCTGCCGTAACAGGCTTGTTGTTCGGCGGCCTGTTTGCGTGGCGCAGAAACATCTGGTTCGTAATGGCGGTGCACGCGGCGTTTGATCTCGTTGCGATCGCGCTCATCTACTGGAGCCTCGAGGAGTCGGTGGCGCACGCGGTGGTTCATTGATGTCTATGCCGCGCGACGCGGCGGCATCAGGACGCAGAGGCAGCGGCTGCAGCAGCGGCCGCATCCCGACGCCGCTTTTCAACAGCGGCGGAAGACTGCGATGCGCCGGCGATCGTCACGATTCCCCACCCGAGGCCGGGCAGCTCATTGCACCATCGAATGTCGCCGCTGGCAGCATCGAGCCGGTACAGCCGACCCTTGCAGGCGGCGAACACCTCGCTTCCCTCAAGCGTGACGCTCACAAAGTCCGACCCCTTCAGATTCGTGCTCCAGAGCGTCTCGCCAGTGTCTCGATCGATCGCGAGCACGGTTCCCTTGATGCCTACGACGATGATGTGTGAAGCTGCCATACGCCTCCTGGTCTTGGCCGGATTATCTCCGATCCATCGTCGATAACGGATTGGGCGATTCGCGATTCATCATGGCCGCAGATTAGGGATCCGCAGATTAGGGATCAGCGGTTTAGGGATTGGCGGATCAGGGATTGGCAGATTAGGGATGAGGGATTTCCGAAGCTATATATCAATGATCCCCCACTCGAGCGCGCGGCGCACAGCCTGCGTCCGTGTCGACACGCCGAGCTTTCCAAAGAGCGATGCGAGGTGAAACTTCACGGTGTGATCGCTGATGCCAAGCCGCGCCGCGATTGTGCGGTTCGGGTATCCGTCGGCGAGAAGGGCCAGCACGTCGCGTTCACGCGTTGTCAGTTCTTCGCTGAGCCGGTCGCTCTCTTGCGGCGGCCGCTGCTGCGGCCCGATAGGCCGGTGGGAACGGGTCCACACCGCAGGGCTCGTCAGAATCGCATCGATTGATTCCGGCAACCGCGCCGTCGAGCGTTCAATGTCCTCGAGCAGCGCGGATCCGGCAACTTCTACTCCGAGACTCGCGTGCGACCGCGCGCGCAGCCGGTCGAGGTCCTCCAGATCGACGCCGATCAGAAATACGCGCAGCGGGACGGGCACGCTTCAGCTTATCGCCGAGGACGTTCTCCGATGGTGACAGGAACCTCTTGGACGGCACCGCCTCGCAGTACCGTCAACGTTGCCTGCCGCGGTACGCGGTCGCCGCGAAGCAGCGTGAGGAGCGATTCCGGATCGCGGACCGTGTTCCCATCGAATGCCAGGATAATGTCTCCGATCAGCACGCCCGCCTGCGAAGCCGGACCTGCGTCGACGACCGCATTCACGAGAAGTCCCTCGGATTCCTTCCGGTCGCCGCGCTGCGCGGCCGGAAGCCGCACTGGCGACGAGCTGATTCCGAGATAGCCCTGTTTGGTGCCGCCGGCTGTGGCAATCTCCTTCGCGATCCCCCACGCGAGCGCCGCCGGAATCACAACGGTTGTGCCGCGAATCGCGCGTCCCGTGAGAACGCCGAGAAGCCGGCCTGCACCGTCGATCAGGGCGCCTCCGGACAGGGCGCCATGCGGCGGTTGCGTGATGCGAATGACGCGCTCGAGCTGACTGGCCCGACCGGTTCGCAGCGGGCCACCAATCACCGCGATGTTCGTAGCGGTTGCCATCACGCCCCCACTCCACGTGCGTCCGACGGCCATTGCCAGATGGCCCACGCGCGGCTCAGGGGCGGCCTCGAACGGCGTCAAACCACCGCCGGTCAGCCGCGCGATCCCAAGTCCACTGGAGTAGGCGCGGCCGAGGACCGCAACATCATGCGTGCTGCCGTCCGCGACGCGTAGAGTCGCCACGTCATCGTCAAGTGCGGCTGCCGGAGCGAGGACGAGGTCGGGCGCGAACACGACGCCTGCAGTCACCCGGCGATGTCCGTGTACCTGAACCACAGACGGAGCGGCGCGATCCACCGCGGCCGCGAGCGCATCGTTGAACGAAGAGAGTGCATCCATGGCACCAAGATAGGCATTTGTATCCGGCAGCGGATCAGCCAAATGGCTAGTTCGGCGCAATTGGTTTTCGCGTCTGCTAGAATCGCCGCACTTTCGGACCCGATTGAGCATGATGCGCGTATTCTGCGTTCTCCGTTCGCGTGGGCCGGCGTGGGACGACCGGAAACCGCTCGAGGATCAAATCGACTGGGCGGGACATGCCGCGTTCATGGACGCGTTGCACCAAGAAGGGTTTGTCGTTCTGGTCGGGCCGCTGGAGGGCACACGCGACGCGCTCCTGATTGTTCGCGCGTCGAGCGAGTCCGAGATCGTCAATCGCCTGGCGGCGGATCCGTGGACGAATAACGGGCTGCTCGTGACGAAGCAGATCAGCCCGTGGCAATTGCGTCTCGGATCGCTCGCGTAACTCACCACGTCATGCCCGGGCTGAGATCTGGTTGGCCGATAATCGTCACGGTCGCCGACGTTGTCGCCGCGGCGCTGCCGTATCGAACCATCGTGATCGATTCGCAGGATTCAGCCGTCGACGATGGCCGTCAATGGCTCGACGCGATGCCTTCGGCAACTGCGCCGGCGTTCCTGCGCGGGGTGGCGGCCGCGGCAGGCTTTCGATCGACTCTTCCAGAATGACGCTGCAGCTTCGCTGGACCCGTGCGACGCCTCCTCACGTGTTTGCTGCGACCATCGCACCCGGTGGAGCCATGGGCCTGTCAGCATCACGGTAGCATGGTACACGTCGGGCAATAGTGACGGCATCGGCGGCGCATTGTTGAACGCGCTTCCGGGCGCAGGGGCGTCGCCTGATGAATCGGTTGAGGCGAATGCCCTTCACTGAACGACTTGGCCCGGTGCCGGCCGCGAACCACGAACGAAAGGGACAGCATGGCGGAGACGAAACGCGGCCAGACGAGGGCGGCGAGCCCGGAAGCGCAGCTCAGGACCTTCGTTGCCAAGTTCGCGCCGAAGGACCAGACGCTGATTCGCGAGGTGCGGAGGGCGTTGCGGCGCCGATTCCCCACCGCGTACGAGCTGGTGTACGACAACTACAACTTCTTCGTCATTGGCTACTCGGCGACCGAGCGGCCCTCGGATGCGATCGTGTCGCTCACCGCGCGTGCGGGAGCCGTCGGCATCTGTTTCATCCACGGGGCGAAGTTGCACGATCCCAAAAAGCTGCTCCAAGGGTCCGGGAACCAGACACGCTCGATTCGCGTCAAGTCTGCCGATGGTTTGAGCGACCCGGATGTCCAGGCGCTGATCGCCGACGCGATTACGCAGTCCAGAACGCCCTTGCGGTCGTCGGGGCGCAGTCGCCTCATCATTCGATCCATATCTGCGAAACAGCGCCCGCGCCGGCGCTGACCGCCGGCGCGGGAGTTCAGAATGCCGAGTTCAGAATGCCGAGTTGTCGATTTGCGATTGCAGATTGAGATCGCGGGATTGCCCGATTGGGAATGCCGAATGCGGAATGCCTTGCCGAATGCCGAATGCATGCCGAATGCATGCCGAAGGCCGAATGCATGCCGAATGCCGAATGCGTGCCGAATGCCGAATGCGTGCCGAGTGCCGAATGCGTGCCGAGTGCCGAATGCCGAATGCGTGCCGAGTGCCGAATGCATGCCGATTGCCGAACGGGGGTGCCTACTCAACAATCCTCATTCGCTCGGCAATCATCAATGATTCGCCACATTCCTCATTCGCTCGGCAATCATCAATGGCATTCGCCACAATCCTCATTCGATCGGCATTCATCAATGCATTCGCCATTCGTAACTCCCAATCCTCAATCCCACAGTCTCAATCGACATCCGACATTCAACAATTCGGCACTCGGCACTCGCCACTCACCATTGGTATGACGCTCGTCTGGCCTGCGCGTCAATACCTGGCCGGCTATGTCGCGGCGCTCGAGCGCGGCTGGTCGGCGGACAACGTGCGCGGACGTCCGGCGGCGGAGGAGGAGCTCCGCCGGATCAAAGCCGACGCGGACGCATTTCTGGCGATCCAGGTGGACCGCGAGGCTCGGGCCGGCGACATCACGATGCCCGACGGAACGACCGTCCCTCGTCTCCCGGGGTATCGCCGGTGGATGTGGGACGGCGAGTTCTGCGGCGCGATCGGTTTTCGCTGGCAGCGCGGGACCGAGGCGCTGCCGCCGTACTGCCTGGGACATATCGGTTACTCGGTCGTGCCATGGAAGCGAGGTCGCGGCTACGCGACGCTCGCCCTTGCGGAAATTCTGAAGGACGCGAGCGGGGAAGGGCTTCGGTACGTCGAGATCACGACGACGACCGACAACATCGCGTCGCAGCGCGTCATCGAGCGTAACGGCGGGCAGCGCATCGAGGAGTTCACGGCCCCCTCTGCTCTCGGCGGGAGACGTCATTTCCGGTATCGCGTGACCCTCGCCACGTCGTCGTAAAGGAGACTCACGTTGGTGCTTGCAGAGCTGTGGCATTGCACGGCCGCGACCTGCGAACGTGTATTCCCTTCGCGCTGTCACGTCTGGTCGTTCGTGCCGACCCCGCAGGCCCCACGCCAGTGCAAGGACTGCGCTGCCACAGGTAGCCGCGCGACGTGAGCTCACGCCGCCGCTTCTGGCACTGGACGGCAGCTGCCGTTGGTTGCGCACTCTTCGCTCTGGGTACACGAGCCTTCTGGCTCGAGCCCGCCAGTCTGGTCATAGTCGAAGAACCGATTGCCGTCCGATGGCCGCTGCCCGAACCGGTGCGCATTGCCGTGCTCACCGACCTGCACGTCGGGTCCCCGTTCAACGGGCCGACGAAGCTGCGCGAGGTCGTCGATCGCACGAACGCGGCGCACCCCGATATCGTCTGCATCCTGGGCGATCTGGTGATCAAAGGTGTTCCGGGCGGCCGCTTCGTGCCACCTGAACCAATCGCGGCGGAACTTGGCCGTCTTCGCGCGTCGGGCGGCGTCGTCGCGGTGCTGGGCAATCACGACGGCTGGTTCGATCATGATCGCGTGCGGCTCGCGCTCGAGCGCAACAACATTCCTGTCATTGAGGAGACCGCGATCCGGGCTCGAACGCCTGCCGGCGATCTTTGGCTCGCGGGAGTCAGCGATCTGTGGACCGGCCGGCACGACATTGCCGCGGCGCTGGCGGCAACCGCGGACGATGCGGCACCGGTGATTCTGCTGACACACAATCCGGACGTGTTTCCAGACGTGCCCGACCGTGTGACGCTCACGTTGGCAGGGCACACGCACGGGGGACAGGTAAACCTTCCGCTGGTCGGAAGGCCGATTGTGCCGTCGCGATTCGGGCAGCGCTTTGCCGCTGGTCATGTCGTTGAAAACGGGCGTCACCTGTTTGTCGCCACCGGTGTCGGCACGAGCATCCTGCCGGTGCGATTCCGAGTCCCCCCAGAGGTCACCATACTTACCGTCGATTCTGCGGTGCATTAGGCGGTTGTGCGCCGCGATTCGCGGATCCGTTCGTCACTTGCTCTACGATGTGGCGGTGAGATCGAGATGCCCATCCTGATCGAATTCAAGACGGCAAAGTTCGACCCGGCGTCGGAGCCTCCCAACCGGATAAACCCCATTCGAGGCCACAGCATCCTTGCGTGGCTGCGCGCGCACGTCATCCCTGAGGCAACCGAGCCCGCGGCCGAGGACTGGGGTTGGTACTCAGAGGTGGAGTTCGAGGGTTCGAACTACCTGGTCGGGAGCATCTGCCACGATCCCGAGGATGGCTCGACGAGCCCGCTGCGCGACTGGATGATCCAGATTCACAAGCAGCGATCGATTGCCGACCGGGTGCTGGGGCGTAACAAGATTGAGCCGGGAGATCCCCTTGCGGCGACGATTGTGACGGCGCTCCGCGCGGATCCCGCCTTCCTGGAGGTCCACGAACACGTAGATTGACGACGGCGTTGACGCTGGGAGGAACGATGCACACCATTCAGATGCTTGCGCTGGCAGTGGCGATCTTGACGCAAGGCTCGCAGGACAAGTGGCCGCAACGCTTTGTGTGGGCCGAGGGCACGAACCACGCGTACATCGTGCTCTACCGTGACGGCACCGCAGCGTACTCCGAACGGATGACTGGGCCAGCGCGAGCGGACCGCTACTTTGCCGCTTCGAACGCGCGATGGAACTGGTGCGAGCCGGCCGCAGGCGGATCACGTTGCATTCAGGTGCATGTCGAGGGGTACAGCGACGACCGGCAATCCTCATTCAGATTTGACTATTGGTACGCGCGCTCGTCGATCGTCGAATTCGACAAGGGCGGCGTGCGCCGTGCGCTTCAGCGCCTGCCGGACGGGCAGCAGCGTTAGCGCTCAGACCTCGCGCGATCGTCGCCGCCGTTTGGATTGATCGGCCGATACGAACCGCCATGCACTCTGGAGCAGATCGCGCAAAGCATCGCGCTCGATCAGGTGCAAGCGGACGAGCACCGAGGCGTAGTCCTGGTAATGGGACGTGATGTAGTAGGTTCGCGGGTCGTCCGCGAGCAACGCGTCGCGCTGGTCGAAGTCGATTCGCACGACCAGGGATCCCGGCTCCGCGGATTTACGGCTCGCCATGCAGGCGAGAAGCTTGCCGCGGAGCTTCAGCGCCGGTGCCCCGTACATCGTGCTCTCCTCGACGTCCGGCAACTCGAGACCGAACTTCCGGACGACGTCGAAGCCCGTCCCGCGTCGCGCCATCGTCAGGATATGCTACGGCAGGTCTTCGGCCGTTGATTCAGGATTCATGTCGAGTGATTCGATGACTCGTCGATTCGGCTCTGTCAGATCGGCGGTGCGAGCAGCGTGACGGTCTCGCGCCGAGGACGCTGAGCAC
>JBKPTT010000076.1:0-10706 GCA_046735635.1 Acidobacteriota bacterium
ATGCTCCACGAGGCGTCGAGGGCGCCCATCCTCGCGGAAGCGCCCTGGCTCCTGACGCCCGCTGCCGCCATCATCCTTACTGTCCTGGCGCTGAACCTCGCCTCCGGACCCCGAGGCGCACACGCCCTCGAAATCGCAACACCTGGTAAGTGACTGATAACACATGGTTTAAGACGAGCGATTTTCGTGATCTGGGTGTGCCGGATCAGAACACTCGATTTGCACTTATTTTCATTTGAATTCACACGAGCCCGCACAATACCGCGCGCACATGTTCCGTAACGGATCACATTGGCCCTCCTCCCCGCGCTGGTACGGATCTGATCTGTTCTTGTAAAGCTAAGTAAGTAAACAACTTAAATCGTACATCCAGCACCTCTTCCGTGGTGGCCCCGCCCTTGCTCTGCTGTGGGCGTCACGAGTGTCCAACTGGACTGTTTCGAAAGGTTATTAACCGTGCTGCGATGGCTTGAGAGAACGCGGGTGGGGCTGGCAATCGTCCTGACCCTCGCCATGGGAGCTGCGAGCCCCGCCTGGGCCGACTCTCCCAGGGAGCACCCGAAGCTCGACAACACGCTGAACGAGCACGCTAAGCGCGAAGGGTTCTCACGCGTGATCGTCGTGCTGAAGAGCGGCTGGAGCATCGACTCCGAGGCGAAGAAGCTCGGGGGCAAGCTCGGCCGTAGTCTTGGGTTGATCAACGGTCAGGTCGTCGAACTGCCCAACGGTCAGCTCCGCAAACTCGCCGACTACCCGGGCGTCGAACTGATCGTCGACGATCGCCCGACCAGCGGCGAAATGAATCGCGTGGCGGTGACGGTCGGCGCGCGCGCCGTGCAGCAGACCTACGGGCTGCGTGGGGCGGGCGTCGGCGTCGCGGTCATCGACTCGGGCGTCACGAGTTGGAGCAACGACCTCACCTACGCCGGAACTTCATCGCTCGTTCAGACGGCGAACGCTCAGCGCGTGGCCGGGTTCGTTGATTTCGTCAACGGCCGCACGGCGCCGTACGACGACAACGGCCACGGCACGCACGTCGCCGGAATCATCGCGGGCAACGGTTACAACAGCCTTGGCGTTCGCGCGGGCATCGCGCCCGACGCGCACCTCGTCAGCCTGAAGGTGCTCGACGCGCAGGGACACGGCGTCATCAGCAACGTGATCGCCGCGCTCGACTGGGCCGTCGCGAACAAGGCTCCGTTCAACATCCGCGTGATCAATCTCTCGGTCGGAGCGGCGGTGACGATGTCCTACACGGTCGATCCGCTGGCGCTCGCCGCCAAGCGCGCCGTCGACGCTGGCATCGTGGTGGTGACGGCGGCTGGCAACCTTGGCAAGAGCTCGGTCACGGGCGCCGTGCAGTACGGCGCGATCACGGCGCCGGCCAACGCGCCGTGGGTGATCACCGTCGGCGCGTCGAGCCACCAGGGCACCGTCGATCGGGCCGACGACATCATGGCGTCGTTCAGCTCGCGCGGTCCCACGGCGATCGATTACCAGGCGAAGCCGGATCTCGTGGCGCCCGGCGTCGGGACCGTATCGCTCAGCGATCCGACCAGCACGATGTACACGACGATGTCGTCGTATCTGATGTCCGGTTCGCTCCCGCTCGGCTACATGCCGTACCTGAGTCTGACCGGCACGAGCATGTCGGCGCCGGTCGTCGCGGGCACCGTCGCGCTGATGGTGCAGGCGAACCCGGGCCTTTCACCGAATCTCGTGAAGGCGATTCTCGAGTACACCGCGCAGCCGTATCCCGGGTACAACGCGCTGACCGAAGGCGCGGGTTTCCTGAATTCCAAGGGGGCCGTCGACCTGGCGCGGTACTTCCGGTATGCCACTTCCGGTTCCTCTTACCCGCATCCGGCGGAGTGGGGCAAGACGATCATCTGGGGAAACTTCCGGCTGCACCGCGGCGCGATCAGCCCGAAGGCTTCCGCGTTCAAGACCGGCGTTCAGTGGGGCTCGTCGATCGATCTGTCCGGTAAGAACGTCGTGTGGGGCACGATTTGCGATGACGCCTGCGACAACGTCGTCTGGGGCACGAACGAGCCCGTCATGGACGACAACGTCGTCTGGGGCACCAGCAGCTCGATCGACCCGTCGTGCGATCCCGCCGCCGAGAACTGCGACAACGTGGTCTGGGGCACGACGAGCGACGACGACAACGTGGTCTGGGGCACGACCTGCAGCGAGTTGAACTGCAAGAATGTGGTCTGGAACACGTCATCGGACAACGACGACAACGTGGTCTGGGGTACCTGCGGCGACGACGGCGATAACGTCGTGTGGGGCACCAGTGGGAAAGTCGACGTGAGGGCGTGGAACGACGGCGACGACAACGTCGTGTGGGGCACCTCGGGATCGGACGGCGCCGATGCACCGATCTTCGACGATCCCCTCGCGCCGCCGCTGTCGTTCGAAGAGTATGGCTTCGAGTCTCTGTTGGGACTTGATGGTTCGGATCCGGTCGAGGAACCGGTTTTGGGAAGTGGAGGGATTCTCTAATGGAGAAGATGCCCTTCAGAGACTCAGAGGCTGTCATGGATGTCCAGGCTGTCATGAGCGCCGCGTCGACGGTGACAACGGAAACGAACTGGCGGCAGGCGCTGCCGGTGCTGACGGGGTCGATGGTGACGTTGCGCGAGCTGCGGCTCTCGGACGCGCCGACGCTCCTCGCGATGCTGGCGACCGAGGAAGTCGCGCGGTTCATCTCGCCGCCGCCGACCACGGTTGACGGGTTCGAGCGGTTCATCGCCTGGACGCACCGGGAGCGCGCCGCCGGCAACTACATCTGCTTCGGCGTCGTGCCGCAGGGGATGGATACGGCCGTCGGAATCTTCCAGGTCCGTCAGCTCGAGCCGGGCTTCGGGACCGCCGAGTGGGGATTCGCGATCGGCTCCGCCTTCTGGGGCACGGGCGTGTTCCTCGACGGCGCGAAGATGGTCGTCGATTTCACCTTCGACGTGGTGGGGTCGCACCGCCTCGAGGCGCGCGCGGCGGTCGCGAACGGACGCGGCAACGGTGCGCTGCGGAAGATCGGCGCCACGCAGGAGGGGATTCTGAGAAAGTCGTTCCTCCGGAATGGCGAGTATCTGGATCAGACCCTGTGGACGATCCTCGACGACGACTGGACCCGATCGAGGATGGTGTGGGGTCCGCGCGTTCATTAAGGTAGGGCCGGCCTGAAGCCGGCACTACCACTTCTCCCGCCGGAGCGTTGGCGAAGGCGGACGCTGCAAGCGATGCCGGAAGCGGTTGACCCGCTTCCGGCATTTTTCCTTTGTGGTACGCTCGTTCTTCGCCATGAAAATTCCCGAACGCCTCCTGCTCGGGCCTGGCCCGAGCCCGGTTTCCCCGCGCGTGATGCAGGCGATGGGCGCGCCGGTGCTGAGCCATCTCGATCCGGCGATGATGTCGCTGCTCGACGACCTGCGCGCGCGCCTCGCATCTGCGTTCCGCGCCGGCGAGGGCGCGTTCAACTTCGCCGTGTCGGGCACGGGCACCTCGGGCATGGAGACGGCCGTCGCGAACCTCACGAGCCCCGGCGCGCGAGCGCTGGTCGTCGTCAGTGGATACTTCGGCGATCGTCTCGCGCAGATGCTCGAACGGTATGGCGCGACGGTCTCGCGGCTTCCGGTCGAATGGGGCCGCGCCTGCGATCCCGATCAGCTGTCGCGCGCGCTGCAGTCGGAGCGCGCCGACCTCGTCGCCATGGTGCACGGGGAGACGTCGACGGGCGTCGTCAATCCGGTTCAGGACCTGATTGCCGTCGCGCGCCAACACGGAGCGCTCACGATCGTCGACGCGGTCACGACGCTCGGCGGCGTCCCGCTGTCAACCGGCGACTGGGGCGTCGACGCGTGCTACAGCTGCACGCAAAAAGGGCTCGGCGCGCCATCGGGGCTGGCGCCGATTACGTTCTCGAAGCGCGCGCTCGAGTCGCGGGTGCAGTGCCGCAGCTTCTACCTGGATCTCACGCTCCTCGAGGACTACTGGGTACATCGCAAGTACCACCACACGATGTCCGCTTCCTTGATCTACGCGCTTCACGAGGCGCTCGTCGCGGTGGACGACGAGGGGCTCGCGGCGCGCTGGGATCGGCACCGCCGCCATCATCTCGCGCTCGTCGCGGGACTCGACGCGCTCGGCATCTCGCTTCTGCCGCCGCAGGCCGAGCGGCTGTGGACGCTGAACGCCGTGCGGGTGCCGGAGGGGGTCGACGAGCCTGCGGTGCGCCGCCGTCTTCTCGAGGAATTCGGGATCGAAATTGGCGCGGGTCTGGGACCGCTCGCGGGAAAGATCTGGCGCGTCGGCGTCATGGGCGCGGGTTCGACGCTGTCGAACATCCTGCTGTTCTTGAGCGCGTTCGAGCGCGTGCTGCGGGCGAGCGGCCATCGCGCCGGGCCCGAGAGCGCCGCGCTCGCCGCGGCCGAGCGCGTCGTCGCGTCGATATGAACGTCAAACGGACCCTCTCGCGCGCTGGCCTCGCGACATCGGCCGCGGCGTTTGGGTGCGCGGCATACGTCTACGTCACGCTTCCGGACGTCCGTCCGTTGAAAACGTCGAACCCGTCCACCACCGCGTTCATGGACCTCCGCGCGCGCGAGGCGCGCGACCGCGGGGAGATGCCGCGGCGCGTCCAGAAGTGGGTGCCCTACGCGCGCATCTCCCAGAATCTCAAACGCGCCGTGCTCGTCACCGAAGACGCGCGCTTCTGGACCCACGAAGGCATCGACTTCGACGAGATGCGCGAGTCGATGGAAGCGAACTGGGAACGCATGGAATTCGCGCGCGGCGGCAGCACGATCACGCAGCAGCTCGCGAAGAACCTGTATCTCTCGCCGTCGAAGACCCCGATTCGGAAGATTCGCGAGTTCCTGATTGCGCGCTCGCTCGAGGCGGAGCTCACGAAGCAGCGGATCCTCGAGCTCTATCTGAACGAGATCGAATGGGGAAATGGAATCTGGGGCGCGGAAGCGGCCGCGCGCACCTACTTCCGCCGTTCGGCCGCTGATCTGTCGCCGTCGGAAGCGGCGCTCCTCGCGGCGGCCATCGCCAATCCGCATCTGCTGAATCCCGGCGATCCATCGACGCGTCTTCGTCGCCGCCAGCAGATGGTGATGCGGCGCATGGGAGCCGTAACGCCCCCGCCGGTCGTCGCGGGTCCCGCGATTCCGCCTCCCGCCGCGCCTCCGGCGGGACCGCCGATCGACCCGGTTCCACCGATTCCCGACACGATGGACGCGCCCGCGACGCTCCCTGGGCAGCCGATACCCGTGCCGAAAGGGCCCGGCGGAAAACCACCCGACGGTGAATTCTGAGCTCAGCTAACTTCAATCATCCCAGCCATTAAGGCGCGCTCGGATCACCTTGACAGCGGCGCGTATACCCCTTATAGTCGCCGCAACGTTTCAATTACAGCTCCCCGTGAAACGGCAAGGACGCGGCCGGCCTCCGGTCGACGTGTGTCGATGATCAATTACACGGAACGCATCGCGCTGCTGATGCACGACATCGTCGTGCGCACACCGCGACTCTCCTTCATTGACCTCAGGGAAGTGATCGTGTTCGGACGGTTCGGCCGCTCCGATGCTGAGGGAGCTTTTGCAACCTGCCATTGCCTCACGCTGCCCGAGAGCGAGCCGGGCTATTACTTCTGGCGCGATCGCAGCACGGGACAATTGACGCGGCGGTCGGAGTGGTTCGTGACCAAGTCGCCGCAGGTCCGCGTCGGCGGCATGCCGGTCAAGTACTTGATCTCGTTCGTGCTGCCTCGGTTCTGCGACCAGTCCCTTCAGCGCTCGCGCAAAGCGGAACTGTATTCGGCCGACACGCCGGGATGGCTCGCGAAGCTCGATACGATCGTGCACGAGCTGTATCACATCGACCCGGCCGAGACCGGCATCCGCCGCGTCGCGCGCTCGGATGGAACGAACTCTCCGCGTTCCCACGGGCCGATGTTCTACGAGGAAGTCGCCGAGATGGTGAAGGGCTATCTCGTCTCGGGCGCCGATCCTGCGCTCTACGACTTCCTGCAGGACGATTTCGACGCGCTCGTCGACCACCATGGCGGAGTCGTCGGGACAACGTTCAGGAATTTCCCGTCGTTTCCCCAGCGGTACATGGAGCCCGTGGACATGCCGTCGGCCGACTCGCAGGTCAGGGTCGAGCGTCTCAAGCCGCTCACCCAGCCCACGCTGTACACCGAGGATGATCTGCAGATCCGCCACTTCAGCGCGAACGGTGCACGTCGTCTCACGCGCAAAGGCGCGCACCGCGCCGCGTAATCCGATCCGGCGGTAGTGCTGGCCTTCAGACAGCCTTCACTGCAGGCGGCGCGCTTCCAGAAATCGCGGCGCCCAGTAGCTCGATCCCAGCCGCTCGACCCGTACTTGTCCCGCGCTGCTCGGCGCGTGCACGAACTCGTCGCCGCCGATTGAAATCGCCACGTGCGTCGCGTCCCGGGTCCCGTTGGTCGCGAAGAAGAGGAGATCCCCCGGCCGGAGGTCGGCCGCATCCACGTGATTACCAGCCCGGGATTGCTCCGAGACGCTGCGCGGCACGCGGACGCCGTGCTGTCCGAACACGTACCAGACGAACCCGCTGCAGTCGAAGCCGGAGGGGTCAGACCCCCCGTTTTTATACGGCGTGCCGCGGAGCGCGAGCGCCGTACCCGAGATCGCGTAAGCATCCGCTGCAACCGAGTCCGCGGGCGCCTCGGGCGATGTAACGCCGACCGCGCCTGACGATGGTTTGGGCGTAGGGAATGGCTGCGGGACCGCCCCGGTACTTGCGCAGGCAGATGCCCCAGCCAGACCGATGACAAGAATGAACACTCGTCCCATCGATCGACCTATCGGTTCGGGGCGGGGGTCTGACCCCGTCGCGCCAAACTACTGTAAACAATCCTTTTATGCCCACCAATCCTTGACAGTGGTTGACCGGTCGGGCACAATGACTCAACGATTATGGAGCAGACGCTCCTCCTGAACGCGACGTACGAGCCGCTCAAGGTCGTCCACTGGCAGAAGGCCATGACCCTGTGGTGCCAGGGGAAGGTCGAGGTCATCTCGGTCTACGACCGCGAAGTGCGGTCGGTTTCTTTCAGCTTCAAGCTCCCGTCCGTAATCCGCCTGCTGCGCTACATCAAGATCAAGCGCAACATCGATTACGTGCCATTTTCGCGCGCGAACATCTACGCGCGCGATGACCACTCGTGCCAGTACTGCGGCGAGGTGTTCCCGACGGCGGAGCTCACCTTCGATCATGTAGTGCCGGTCGCCCAGGGCGGCCGAAAGGATTGGGAGAACATCGTCACCTGCTGTATCAGCTGCAACCGGAAGAAAGGCGGGCGCACGCCGGCCGAAGCCCGCATGCACCTGATACGCGTGCCCAAACGTCCTGAGCGGGCGCCTGCCATCCGGATCACGGTCGGGCTCAAGAACGCCCCGGACAGCTGGCGCGACTACTTCTACTGGAACATGGAACTGGACGACACTTAGAGCGTGCCCACGCCCAGCTCGTCCCGCATCTCTTCGGTCCGACCGCTCTGGGCCGTGGAAGGGGGACGGGTTGTGATCGAAGGCACCGGCTTCGAGATCGATCCTGTCCTCCCTCGTGTTCTGATCGGCGGCGACTCCGCACGGCTCGCGACAGCTTCCTCCACGCAACTCGTGGCGATCGTGCCGCCGGGGCTCGACGGCGGACACACGCCCGTCCGCGTCGACGACGCGCCGGGCGAGACCGTGTTTGTCGAGATCGGCGCGCCGCTCGCGACCGGCCTTCACCAGGTCGACAGCCCTGCGATCGATCGCGAGGGGAACGTCTACGTCACTTTCAGCGGATCGCGCGGGCAGCAGGGGCCCGTCGCGATCTTCGTGGTGCGGCCCGACGGCTCGCGCGAGCCGTTCGTCAACGACCTCGCCAATCCCACGTCGCTCGCATTCGGTCCCGACGGCGCACTGTATGTGTCGAGCCGCTTCGACGGGACCGTCCATCGCGTCGGCACAGACGGATCCACCAGCGTCGTCGCCACCGATCTAGGCGTGGCATGTGGCATCGCGTTCGATGCCGACGGCACCTTGTACGTCGGCGACCGTTCGGGTTCGATCCTGCGCGTGCTCGACGGCCGGGCGACGGCGTTCGCGTCCATCCCGCCGAGCGTCGCGGCTTTTCATCTCGCGTTCGGTCCCGACGGATTTCTCTACGTGACGGCTCCGACGCTCGGCGCACGCGACTGCGTGTATCGGGTGTCGCCCGAAGGCGACGTGCGCGTGTTCTACCGGGGCTTCGGCCGGCCGCAGGGGCTCGCGTTCGACAGCCGGGGCGACCTCTTCGTCGTCGATGCGCTGGCGGGTTCGAGCGGCGTGTATCGCATCCGCGGCGCAGGGGCCGAGGGCGGGGTGAAGGGCGGCGCCACCGGTGAGGCGGGTGAGGTGGTGGCCGAGCAGGTGATCGCGGGCGGTGCGTTGATCGGCCTCGCCTTCGGTCCCGCGGGCGGATTCGTCCTGGCGTCGAGCGACACGCTCTACCGATTCGCAGAAGGACAACCATGAGCCAGCTGTTCCGCCGCAAGCCGATCGCGGAGCTGCTGCCCGACGACGCGCACACGTTGAAGCGCGTGCTCGGAGCGGGCGATCTGATCATGCTGGCGATCGGCGCCGTGATAGGTGCCGGGATCTTCAGCGCAATCGGGACGGCGGCCGCCGGCCAGGTCGGTCCTGACGGTGCGGTGATTCGCTACGGCGCCGGCCCCGCGCTCGTGTTCTCGTTCGTGCTGCTCGGCGGCGCGTGTGCCCTCGCGGCACTCTGCTACGCCGAGCTCGCCGCGATGATTCCGCAGGCGGGCAGCGCCTACGCCTACTCGTACGCGACCCTGGGCGAGCTCGTCGCGTGGATCATCGGCTGGGATTTGATCCTCGAGTATGCGGTCGGCAACGTGGCGGTTGCGATTTCATGGGGTGACTACTTCAACACGCTGCTGCGCGGCTTCAGCCTCACGCTGCCGCCGTGGTTGACGACCGGCTACCGCACGGCGCTGCTGAGCGCCGATCCCGCCGTTCGCGGGCTGCTCGACACCGCCCCGCACATCGCGGGCATTCCGATCGTCATCCACGTACCGGCGTTCGGGATCGTGATGTTGATCACCCTCCTGCTCCTTCAGGGCGCGAAGGAGAGCGCGAGAGCGAACAACATCATGGTCGTGATCAAGCTCCTCGCGCTCGGCTTGTTCATCGCTGTCGCCGCGACGCACCTGCACGCTGCGAACTACCATCCGTTCGCGCCCAACGGGTTCACGGGGATTCACCAGGGGGCTGCGATCGTATTCTTCGCCTACATCGGTTTCGATGCGATCTCCACGGCGGCGGAGGAAACCAAGAACCCGCAGCGCAATCTGCCGATCGGCATCCTCGGAGGCCTCGCGATTTGTACGTTCATCTACGTGATCGTGGGATTCGTGCTCACCGGCATGGTGTCTTACAAGGAGCTCGGGGTGGCCGACCCGCTCGCGCGCGCGCTGCAGCTCGCGGGGTTCAACGCAGTCGGGTGGATCGTCGCGCTCGGCGCTGCCGTCTCGATGTCGGCCGTTCTCCTCGTCTTCCAATACGGACAGCCGCGCATCTTCTTCGCGATGGCGCGCGACGGCCTGCTTCCGCAGTGGGCGGCGAAGATTCATCCGCGGACGAAGATTCCGCACATCACCACGATCCTGACTGGAGTCTTCGTCGCCCTCTGGTCGCTCGTCGGCGATGCGGCGGAGACCTACGACCTCACCAACATCGGCACGCTCTCGGCGTTCATCCTCGTCAGCATCGGCGTCCTCGTGCTGCGCTACACCGATGCCGGGCGGCCGCGGCCGTTCCGCGTGCCGCTCGTCTGGCTGGTCACGCTGCTGTCCACGGCGGGCTGCCTGTTCATCATGGTCGGGCTGCCGCGCCAGGCGTGGGAGCGCTTCGCGATCTGGCTCGTCATCGGGCTGGTGTTCTACTTCGCGTACGGCTTCCGACGCAGCCGCGTCGCAACTCAGCCGTAGCGGCACTCACGGCCGGGTCGTGAGCGCATTCGTGGGCGCCTGAGGTAAAATTGCTGTTTGGGTTTTCCTCGGAATCCTCGACAGTAAGCATGGCCCACGACTGGATTGCTGTACGCGGCGCGCGCGTCCACAACCTCAAGAACATCGACGTCGATCTTCCGCGCGACCAGCTGGTCGTGATCACCGGCCTCTCGGGCTCGGGAAAGTCGTCGCTCGCCTTCGACACGATCTACGCGGAGGGGCAGCGCCGCTATGTCGAGTCGCTGTCGGCGTATGCGCGTCAATTTCTCGAGCAGATGGAGAAGCCGGACGTCGATCTGATTGACGGTCTGTCGCCGGCGATCTCCATCGAACAGAAGACGACCGGGTCGAACCCGCGATCGACGGTCGGCACGGTCACCGAAATCTACGATTACCTGCGCCTCCTGTTCGCGAACATCGGCGTGCCGCACTGCCCGCGCTGCGGACGGGAGATCGCGTCGCAGTCGCTCGAACGGATCGTGGATCTGGTGCTCACCTACCCGCAGGACGCGCGCATCAACGTGCTCGCGCCGGTCGTCCGCGGCCGCAAGGGCGAATTCCGGAAGGAGCTCGAGGCGTTCAAGGCGCGGGGCTTCACCCGTGTGCGCATCGACGGCCAGTTCCGCGCGCTCGAAGACGACATCACGCT
>JBKPTT010000077.1:0-7161 GCA_046735635.1 Acidobacteriota bacterium
CCTCGCGGCCGCGGCGTGGATGAGCGCGCCGGCGCTCGCCGCCGACACCATGAAAGGCAAGATCAGCGACTCGATGTGCAACGCCAAGCACATGGCCGGGGAGCACGACGGCAAGAAGGTGACCGACCGCGAGTGCACCGAGAAGTGCATCGGCGGCGGCGCGAAGTACGTCTTTGTCGGCGAAGGCGACAAGATCTATAAGATCGCGAACCAGGATTTCGCCGGCCTGAAGGCACACGCGGGACACGACGTGATCGTCACCGCCACGGCGAAGGACGAGACGTTGACGATTTCGAAAATCGAGATGCCCGCGGCCGAGAAAAAGTAGGGCGGGGTTTTTAAAACTCCGCCCCATCGGGGCACCAGCTTCAGGACCGCGGTTTTGGTAGGGCGGGGTTTTTAAACCCCGCCGTTTTAAACCCCGCCGCCCCATCCGAACGCCCATTCGATCAACGCGCATCGCTCGTATAACAGTGAACCGGAATGCGGGTACATCGACGGTTCCGTCACCAGCCCCGCCCGCACCGGATTCTCGAGGACGTATCTGACGGAACGTTGAGTGGTTTCATCTGACCGCAAGACGTGATCGTAAAAGCTTTCCTGCCATAGTCGCGCACCAGTTCCTCCGTTTCCATTCAAATGCGGTGCGCTGCTTGAAGACTCGGACGAACTCGAGACAATTCGACGTGTCGTTCTGTCCTTCCGCGATGACGTGTAAGTGATCCGGCATCATGCAGTACGCCACGATCGCAAACGCGTGTTGCTCAGATGTGTCCTGCAGTTGTCGCAGAACGATCTCGCGTGCCGCCCGCTGGTCAAGCAATGGTTCCCGCGCTTCGCAGCAAATCGTGAGGGAATACGCTTGCTTGCCCACATACAGCGCAGCGGACAGCCGCGGAGGACGACGTCGGCGCATGACGACGTTGCGGCAATGAACGAGCCAATCAGCGGGGTCTGAAGACCCCACTCCACCACAGGCGGGGTCTGAAGACCCCGCCCTACCGGGGCACCAGCTTCAGAATCCTGCCTTTGGTGTTGTCCGTCAGCAGATACAGCGCGCCATCGGGACCCTGACGCACGTCACGGATTCGCTCCTTCAGATTCTTCAGCAATCGCTCTTCGCCGATCACCTTGTCGCCATCGAGGGTCAGCCGCACGAGGCACGTGCTGCCGAGGCCGCCGATGAAGAGGCTGCCCTTCCATGCGGGAAACAAGTCGCCGGTGTAAAACGTCGTCCCGCTCGGCGCGATCACCGGATCCCAGTAGTAGACGGGCTGCTCCATCCCCTCCTTCTGCGTGATGCCTCCGGTAATGGGACGGCCGTCGTAATCGATTCCGTACGTGATCGTCGGCCAGCCGTAATCCTTACCCTTTCGTGAGATGTTGACCTCGTCGCCTCCGCGCGCGCCGTGCTCGATCTCCCACAACTCTCCCGTCGCCGGATCGAGCGTGGCGGCCTCGACGTTGCGGTGGCCGAGCGACCAGATCTCGGGACGCGCCCCCTGTCTCCCAACGAACGGGTTGTCGGACGGAATGGTGCCATCCGGATTGATCCGGACGATTTTGCCCAACAACCCGTCGAGCCGTTGAGCCTGCATGCGGCCGTCCAGGATGAACCGTTCTCCGAGCGTGACGAACAGCGTCCCATCGGGCCGCCACACCAGCCGGCCTCCGAAATGCGCCGTCGATCGGAGCGATGGCTGCTGGCGAAAGATCACCTGAACGTCATAGAGCCGGGGGTGCTGCACGTCGGCGGCAAGATGCGCGCGGGCTACCGCCGCGTTGTTCACGCCACCGGGCCGGGGCTCTGAGTAGCTCCAGTACACAAGACGGTTCGACGCGAAATCCGGATCGATCGTGACATCCAGCAACCCACCCTGGCCCTCCGCCTGAACCGGTGGCAGGCCTTCGACCGGCGGCGTCAGCTTTCCGTCCGGCCCCACGCCGCGCAAACGGCCCGGACGCTCGGTCACGATCATGCCCACTTCGCGCCGGTCGGATTGAGCCGCCGCTTCGTCGGGAAGAAAAGTCAGACCCCAGGGATTCTGGAGACCGCCGGCGACGGTGACGACGTTGAACGCGACGTTCGACTTCAGTTCGGGCGCACGTGTCTGTCCCTGGAATGCCGGCGTCTGACTTGGCGCGTTTGGCGCGCGAGGATCGACGCCAGGGTAAGACGGCGTCATGACGTATCGCGCGATCACGATCACTGCCACGAGCGCAATCGCCGCGACCGTGATTCTCGCGATCATGCGAGCAGCTTCTGCACGACCTCGCCGTGCACGTCGGTCAGCCGGAAGTCGCGTCCCTGGAAACGGTAGGTGAGCCGCTTGTGGTCGATCCCGAGGGCGTGCAGGATCGTCGCCTGCAGATCGTAGACCGACACGGGATCCGAGACGATGTTGTAGCTGAAATCATCGGTCTCGCCGATCACCGCCCCGCGCTTCATCCCGCCGCCGGCCACCCACATGCAGAAGTTGCGCGGATGATGATCGCGACCGTAGTTCGCCTCGGTGAGCTTTCCCTGACTGAATACGGTTCGGCCGAATTCGCCGCCCCAAATCACCAGCGTGTCGTCGAGGAGTCCGCGCTGCTTCAAGTCGGTGATGAGCGCCGCGGTCGGCTGATCGGTGCCTTGACACTGCAACGCGAGATCGCGAGGAAGATCTTTGTGCTGATCCCAGCCGCGGTGATAGAGCTGGATGAACCGGACGTTCCGCTCCGCGAGCCGTCGCGCGAGCAGACAGTTGGCCGCATACGTCCCCGGCTTCCGTGATTCCGGGCCATACATCTCGAACACCGAATCGGGCTCTTTGGAGAGATCCATCAGATCGGGTACCGATGTCTGCATGCGATACGCCATCTCGTATTGCTTGATCCGCGTCTCGACTTCCGGATCGCCATACACGTTGTGCGTGACCGTGTTCAGTTTCGCAATCGCATCGAGCATCTGCCGCCGCGTCGTCTTCGTAACGCCGGGCGGATCTTCGAGAAACAGGACGGGGGCGTTCCCTGCGCGGAAGCGGACCCCCTGAAAACTGGACGGGAGGAACCCGCTCGCCCAGAGCCGCGAGAAGAGCGGCTGATCGGTGTTGATTGCGTGAGCCTGCGAGAGGAGCACGACGAACGCCGGAAGGTTCTGATTCTCGCTGCCGAGACCGTAACTGAGCCACGCGCCCATGCTGGGACGTCCCGGCTGTTGAAATCCCGTCTGGATGAATGTGATCGCCGGGTCGTGGTTGATCGCTTCCGTGTTCATCGTCTTGATGACGGTGATGTCGTCGATGATCTTCGCCGTGTACGGCAGGAGATCGCTGACCCATGTGCCCGACTGACCGTGTCGGGCGAACCCGAACGTCGATTTCGCGATCGGCAGCATCGACTGCCCCATCGTCTGCGCGACGCGCTGGCCCTGGCGCACCGAGTCGGGGATCTGCGTGCCCTGGTACTGTGCGAGACCCGGCTTGTAGTCGAACGTCTCGAGCTGCGAGGGCCCGCCCGATTGATGGAGAAAGATGACGCGCTTCGCCTTGGGCGCGAAGTGCGGGAGCCCGACCAGCCCGCCGGTCTTCGGGTCCCGCGCCTCGCTGGCCGCCAGAAGATCGACCCGAAGGAGCGAGGCCAGTGCGCCGATGCCGATCCCTTGTGCGCACGTGCAGAACAGTTGACGGCGTGTGAGTTGCAGTTCGAGCGCGTGTTGGATTTCGGGGTTCATTGTTTGGTTATCGTTTCGTCGAGGTTGAAGATCACGCTCGCCACGGTCGTGTACGCCGCAAGCTCGGCGGCGCTCAGGCGTCGGTCGCGCGGAGACTCGCCGACGGCCAGCAGTTTCAGCGCCGACTGGCGATCCTCGCGGAAGCCCTTCAAGCTGGAATCGAGAAGCGTGCTCAGTACGCCGACCTCCCGGTCCGTGGGCTTGCGGGCGGTCGCCAGTCGAAACGCGTACGCAATGCGGCTCTTCGGCTCGCGTCCCCCTTCGAGCATCGCCCGCTGCGCGAGGGCGCGCGCCGCTTCGACGTACGTCGGGTCGTTCAGCAGCACGAGCGCCTGCAGCGGCGTGTTCGTCTGCGCGCGGCGGGCCGTGCACTTTTCTCGATCGGGCGCGTCGAAGGTGGCGAGCGACGCGGGTGGCGCCGTTCGTTTCCAGAACGTGTACATGCCGCGGCGGTACAGGTCGGCGCCGTGGCTCTGTTGGTACGACTGGGCCGAGAAGCCGTCGCCGAACGCGAGCTCCTCCCAGATGCCCTTCGGCTGATAGGGGAACACGCTCGGCCCGCCGATGGCGTCGTTCAGCAGCCCGCTCGCGGCGAGCGCGTTGTCGCGAATCAGCTCGGCCGGCAACCGGCCGCGAGGTCCGCGCGCGAGCAGACGATTCTCGGGATCCTTTTCGAGAAGCGCAGGAGTCACCCTGGACGACTGCCGGTAGGTCGCCGACGTGACGATCAAGCGCTGCATCGCGCGGATGTCCCAGCCGGTGCGGACGAATTCCGTGGCGAGCCAATCGAGCAGCTCCGGATGCACCGGGGGCTCGCCTTGCACCCCGAAATCCTCCTGCGTCTTGACGATGCCGAGGCCGAAGTACATCTGCCAGAAACGGTTGACCGCTACGCGCGACGTGAGCGGATGTGCCGGCTCGACAAGCCACTTCGCGAGCGTCAGCCTGTTCAGCGGCGCACCTTCCGGCAGCTTGGGCAGGATCGCGGGTACGCCGGGCTCCACCTTATCGGTCTGATTTCGGTAATCGCCGCGCGCGAGCACGAACGTGTCTCGCGGTTTGTTCATCTCGGCCATCACCATCGTGGTAGGGATTGTCTTGTTGAAGTCGTCGCGCTGGATCCGAAGCGCCTTCAGCTCGGCGTACGTCGTGCGCAGTTCCTGGGGCGCCGCGTAGCTCAGGAAATACTCGCGAATGCGGTCGCTCTCGTCTTTCGAAGGTTTTCCTGTCACGCCCGACAGCAGCACCTGCACCGGGTAATGGATCGCGAGATATTCGATGTCGCCCGCCGGAAGCGTCCGTGTATATAACCTCAGATCGTCGATCCGTCCGACGAACGGCTTACCGAGCGATTTGCTCCCGAGGCGAAGCGGAGCGGTGCTCTTGATGGGTCCCGTCAGCGTATCGCGCACGACCTCTACGTCGGCGCGCTTCCCATTCAGGTATACGAGGAGGCCTGCGGCCTTGCCGGACCCATCGTAGGTGACGGCGACGTGATACCAGTCGCCCAGCCGCAGGCGCTCGCGCGTGCGGACCTGGACCGCGTTGTTACTCGGATCAGAAGCGAGTCGAACCGTGAGGCGCGCGGCCCATCGCTGAATCCCGACGAGCGCGATGTCGTCGAACATCCATTCGTAGCCGCGACGGCTTTCGGGATCGATCTTCTGGAAGCCCGACATCGGCAGGTTGCCACCGCCCCTGACCCACACCGCCATGCTGAATGGCTCACTTCGATCGAATCCGCCGACGTCGCCGAAGCTGACCTCCGTGTCGCCGTCGAACGATGCGCCGCGGCCCACCTGCCCGGGATCGAAGGTCGGCTCGCCGGTGATCGTTCGTCCGTGCTGGTACCGGCCGGAGATGTCCGAGAAATTGCCATCGAGCTCGTAATGCGCCGAGAGCCCCTCGGCGTCGCGCGAAGGACCTTTATCGGCGACCGTCCGCTCCCAGTCGCGCTGCAACGGTTCGACAATGGCATCCGACAGCTGACTCTGATGGGCCTTGATTGCGGCGTTCAGATCGTCGACCTTGATCTGCTGCTCCGCGGTCGGCAGCGCCAGCACAGGCATCGCGTTCCCGGTGCGTCCGTCGAGGCCTTGCTCGGGCACCGAGTTGAAGAACGCGAAGAACTGATAGAACTCCTTGTGGGTAATCGGATCGAACTTGTGCGAATGGCACCGCGCGCATCCCATCGTCAGCCCCATGAAGGCCGACGACGTGGCCTCGACGCGATCGACGACGTATTCGACCTGGTATTCGTCGGCGATCGCGCCACCCTCGAAGTTGATCATGTGATTGCGGTTGAACCCCGACGCGATCAGCTGATCCCGCGTCGGGTTCGGAAGGAGATCGCCGGCAATCTGCTCGATGGTGAACTCGTCGAACGGCAGGTTGGCGTTGAACGCGCCAATCACCCAGTCGCGCCACGGCCACATGTCGCGATGGCTGTCGATGTGGTAGCCATGCGAGTCGGCGTAGCGCGACGCATCGAGCCAGGGTATTGCCATGCGCTCCCCATAGTGGGGCGACTTCAACAGCGCGTCGACACGCCTCTCGTACGCGTCGGGCGACGTGTCGGCGAGAAATGCGTCGAGTTCGGCGGGAGTCGGCGGCAGGCCGGTGAGATCGAGGGTGACGCGACGGAGCAGTGTCACGCGATCCGCTTCGGGTGAAGGCTTCAGCCCTTCGCGTTCGAGACGCGACAGGATGAACTGGTCGATCGGATTTCGCACCCACGCGGGATCGTGGACCACCGGCGGCTCGGGCCGTTTCGGCGCCACGTACGCCCAGTGCATGTCCCACTTCGCACCTTGATCGATCCACCGGCGGAGCAGATCGATCTGCTTGTCGGTCAGCACGTGCCCCGACTCGGGCGGGGGCATGCGGTCCTTGGGGTTCGGCTCGGTGATCTTCTCAACGAGCAGACTGTCCTCGGCGCTCCCGCGGACGATCACACCCTTCTTCGCGAACGCGCCGTCCTCAGTGTCGAAATGAAACTTCGTCTCGCGATGCTTCTCGTCGGGGCCGTGGCAGGCGAAGCAGTTGTTGGCGAGGATCGGAAGAATCTCGCGATTGAAACTGATCGGGGGCCCCGTATCCGGCTTGTTCTGCGCGTGCACCGTCGCGAGGCTCGCAGCGGCAAGCGCGGCAAGTAAATAAAGGACCGACGGCCGGACCCGAGGGAATGGCATGGCGGAATATTAAATGAAAGCTGCCTCGCCATAGCCGTGCAGCCACGGCGGGTACCCTGTTTTGGGCTGGACTGCTCCGAAACGAGACATCGCTCGTGCCCGTGTGCGTGACGCCGCACAGCCTGTCAAAACCCACAGGCAGGCATTGTCTCCATTGATATCAGCGACTTAACGCGTGTGCGGCAGGTGTGCAGCGCGTAGTCGAATCAGGCACTCGCCTTGCCTCTATCGGTCGCATCGTGTCCTTACTGTCTG
>JBKPTT010000078.1:0-32141 GCA_046735635.1 Acidobacteriota bacterium
AAGAAATAGCGAAAACAAAATGCCGCGATGCCATCGCGTGCTAGGATGGGCAGATCTGCTCAACCAAACGCCCTTCGATAGAGCTCAGAGCAAGGCGCCTGATGTTGCGTGCTGGTCTCATCGGCTTCCCCGGCTCGGGGAAGACCGCATTGTTTCAGTTGCTGACGAGCGCCCGCGAGGCGCCCCGATCGAGCGGCAAGGCGGAAGCGAACGTCGGCGTCTCACGTGTCCCCGATGAACGGCTGGACAGGCTCACGGCGCTGTTCAAGCCGCGTAAACACGTCCCGGCGACAGTCGAATTCGCCGACATCGCGGGGGTCGCGGGCGCCCGCACGGGCGCCGCAGCGCTGCTGGACGTCGCGCCGTTCCGCAACGCCGACGCGTTGCTCCACGTCGTACGGATGTTCCGCGATCCGTCCGTACCGCATCCCGCGGGGTCGGTCGATCCCGCGCGGGACGTACGCACGATGGAAGACGAGGTGATCCTGGCCGACCTCGGCGTCGTCGAGAAGCGTCTCGAGCGCCTGGAGAAGGATCTGAAGAAGGCGAACAACGCGGAGCTGAAGAAAGAACAGGACGTCCTGATCCGCTGCCGCGCCGCTCTCGAACACGGGCAGCCGCTGCGGGCGCTCGACCTGTCAGCGGACGACGCGAAACGGCTCCGCGGGTTTCAATTCCTCTCCGCCAAGCCGCTGCTCATCGTGCTGAATCTTGACGAAGCGGATCTCCCGCGGGCGGATGACGCCGTGACGCTCGCGGGCATCGAATCGTTCGTCGCGGGCGCTTCGACGCGAGCGGTCCCTATCTGCGCGAAGATCGAGCTCGAGATCGCGCAGCTCGATCCGGCGGACGCGGCTGCGTTCATGGCCGATCTCGGCCTTCGCGAATCGGGGCTCGATCGCGTGATCCGCGCGAGCTACGATCTGCTCGGATACATCTCGTTCTTCACTGTGGGAGAGGACGAGAATCGCGCGTGGTCGATTCCAAGGAACACGCCTGCCGTCGTTGCCGCGGGCGAGATTCATACGGACATTTCACGCGGATTCATCCGGGCGGAGGTCGTCCGCTACGACCACCTGCTCGCGCGCGGCACGCTCGCGGGATGCCGCGAACACGGCGAGCTGAGGCTCGAGGGGAAGGAGTACGTCGTCCAGGACGGCGACGTCATCAACTTCCGTCATGCCACGTAGCGTCGAAACGGTCCTCGTCTGCGAAGCGCAGGTGCCGTTCGTGCACGGCGGCGCCGAGGTGCACGTGCGGCAACTCGTCCGCGAGCTGCGCGCGCGCGGCTTCGAGGCCGAGCTCGTGAGCGTCCCGTTCAAGTGGTACCCGAAAGAGGAAATCCTGCCGCATGCCGCCGCATGGCGGCTGCTCGATCTCAGCGAGAGCAACGGTCGCCCGGTCGATCTCGTCATCGGCACGAAGTTCCCTTCGTACTTTGCGCGGCATCCGCGCAAGGTGGCGTGGCTCATTCACCAGTACCGCGCGGCCTACGAATTGTGCGGGACTCAGTACAGCGACTTCGATCACACGGAGCTGGATGTTGGCGTCCGCGATACGCTCATGCGCCTCGATACCGAGATGCTCGGAGAATGCCGGCAGGTTTTCACCAACGCGCGAAACACGGCCTCGCGACTTGCAAAGTTCAACGGGCTGCACGCCGAACCGCTCTATCACCCGCCTCAACTCACACCGCGCCTGGTCCCGGGACCGTACGGCGATTACGTGCTGTCGGTCGGCCGCATCGAATCGGTCAAGCGTGTCGATCTGATCGTGAAGGCGCTGGCCCAGGTGGATCCGCGTATACGCCTGATCGTCGCCGGCGACGGAACGCAGCGCGCGAATACGGAACGTGCAGCCGAGGACGCGGGCGTCTCCGGGCGCGTCACGTTTCTGGGAAGCGTCGGTGATGACGATCTCGTCGGCCTGTACGCGGGCGCGCTGGGCGTCGTCTACCCGCCTTACGATGAAGATTTCGGCTACGTTACGCTCGAGGCGTTTCTCGCGCGAAAGCCGGTCATCACCTGCTCCGATTCGGGTGGTCCCAACGAGTTCGTTGTCGACAGCGTCAACGGCTACGTCTGCGCACCTGAGCCGCGCGAGCTTTCAGCGGCGATCAACCGGCTCGCCGGCGATCGGAAACTGGCGGCATCGCTTGGCGATGCCGGATACGACGCGGCGGCGAAGGTCACCTGGGACGGGGTGATCGAAAAACTGACTCAATTGCCATAATTGCCAGAATTGCCATAATTCAACGGTATTGAAGAATTCAACTTCGGCGATTACGGCGATTTTGGCAATTGTGGCAATTCGTTGAAGAAACTGATCATCCAGATCCCCTGCCTCAATGAGGCGTCGACGCTTCCGGCGACGCTGGCGGATCTGCCGCGGTCCGTCGCGGGGATCGATGTCGTCGAGATCCTCGTTGTCGACGATGGATCCCGCGACGGAACCGCAGACGTCGCGCGGCGGTGTGGCGCGGATCACGTGGTGCGCCTGCGGCGGAACAAGGGACTCGCCGCCGCGTTCATGGCGGGCATCGACGCATCTCTGAAGGCCGGCGCGGACTTCATCGTCAACACCGACGCGGACAATCAGTATGCCGCACGCGAGATTCCGCGGCTGCTCGCGCCGCTGCTCAGCGGCGAGGCCGACATCGTGATCGGCGACCGCAACATCGCCGCGCTGCAGCACATGTCGTGGCGCAAGCGCCAGCTGCAGCGCCTCGGCAGCTGGATCGTCCGTCAGGTCTCGAACACCACGGTGCCGGACACGACGAGCGGCTTCCGCGCGTACACGCGCGAAGCGGCCCTGCGGATGACCATCGTCTCGGAATTCTCGTACACGCTCGAATCGATCATCCAGGCGGGCAAGAACCGGATGGCGATTGCCCACGTGGCGGTGGCCACCAACCCGCGCACGCGCGAATCGCGGCTCTTCGGCAGCCTGTTCTCGTACATCAAGCGCTCGGCCGCGACGATCGTCCGCATCTACGCGATGTACGAACCGCTCAAGGTGTTCACCTACATCGGGGTCCTCGTGATGCTCCTCGGCTTTGCGTCGACGCTTCCGTTTTTGTACGACTATTTCACGAAGCCCCGAACAACCGGCCACCTGCAATCGCTGATCGCCGCCGCGATTCTGATGATCGGCGGGTTCATGGTGCTCGTCATCGGCCTGCTCGCGGACGTCAACGCGGGCAATCGCAAGCTGATCGAGGATCTGCTCTACCGCGTGCGGATGATGGAGCTCCGGCACCGGGAGGAACATCCGGAAGAGCGCCCGGCCCTCACCGGCAAGGACCGGTGGGAGCGCTAGTGGCCGATCCCTCAACGGTCTCCGTCGTCATCCCTGCCTACAACGAAGCGGACGTCATCGGCGAAGTGGTTGCCGCGCTGGCTGCTGCCGATCGCTGGCACGAGATCATCGTCGTCGACGACGGATCGGGCGATGCGACGGGCGCGCGCGCCGCGGCGGCTGGTGCGGCGGTCGTCAGGCATCCGTACAACAAGGGGAATGGGGCGGCGGTCAAGAGCGGGATACGGCGGGCGGGCGGCGAATTCGTCATGATCATCGACGGCGACGGTCAGCACAGCCCTGACGACGCCCGCAGGCTGGTATCGCGGCTCGGCGAGTACGATCTGGTGATCGGCGCGCGCGCGGGCTCGACGCAGGCGACACAAGGACGCAAGGTCGGCAACGCGCTGCTGAACAGGCTCGCGAGCTACCTGACGGGACGTCCGATTCCAGACTTGACGTCGGGGTTTCGCGCCGGACGCCGCGAGTGCCTTCGCGAGTTCCTCCACCTTCTCCCCAACGGTTTCTCGACGCCAACAACGACGACGCTGGCGTTCATCAAGGCGGGCTATAACGTTGCGTTCGAGCCGATCGAGGCGCGGCCGCGCATCGGCACCTCGAAGATTCGCCTCGCGCGGGACGGAGCAAAGTTCTTCATGATCATTCTGAAGATCGTCACGATCTTCAGCCCGCTCCGCGTGTTTACGCCGCTCGCCGGCGCGAGCATCGGCCTCGGCATCCTCTACGGCCTCTGGAACGTCGCCGTTCACGCGCGCATTCCCAACGGCGCGGTGCTCCTGATCCTGTTCGGCGTGATGGTGTTCCTGGTCGGCCTCGTTTCGGAGCAGATATCCGCGCTGCGCTTCGAGGGCCGGCAGTAGCTTCGACCGATGCGGATCGATCCGATTCTCGGGCACCGGCTGGTACTGCTGGCGACGGCGGCGGCGCTCGCGCTTCGTTTGGGATTCGCGCTCCTCTACTGGGTAGACAAGCCGCTGACCCACGACGAACGCGAATACCTTGCGCTTGCCGGAAGCCTCGCTGCGGGACGCGGATTCACATACGATGCAGCGCACGAGGGCGGCACAACCCAGCAGTTCGGCCGAGCGCCGGCGTATCCCGTTTTTCTGGCACTCATCGGCGCCCCGAATGCTGGCGACGACTCTGCTCCGCCGCGCGTGAAGATCGTGCAATCGATCGCCGGAGCGGCCACGGTGTGGTTCATCGGCATGATCGCATGGAGACTTGGCGGGCCGGCGGCAGCGGGAGTTTCGGCGTGGGTGGCGGCGCTGTATCCCCCGCTTGTGTGGATCGACGCCTACGTGCTCACCGAAGCGATCTACTGCGCCCTCGCGCTGGGAACGGTCGTCCTCCTCAACCGCGCCTGCGACCGTGCACAATCCGGACAGCGATGGATCGGCCACGCCGGGGCCGCTGGCCTGGTCTGCGGCGTCGCAATCCTCACCCGCCCGGCGATGCTGTTTTTCGTGGCCGTCGCGGCGGCCTGGTTCACCGTCCGGCGTCGAGCGGGACTCGCAGCCATCTTCACGATAGTTTCGCTGCTCGTCGTGGCGCCCTGGACAATCCGGAATTACCGGACCTACGGACGGCTGGTCTTCGTGGCGTCGGAGGGAGGCGTGACGTTCTGGACGGGCAATCATCCGCTGGCGCGAGGCGAAGGAGACCTCGCAGCGAACCCTGACATCAAGGTCGCCGAAATCGAGTTTCGCGCGCGGCATCCCGGATTGACCGCCGAGCAGCTCGAGCCGCTCTACTATCGGGATGCCCTCGGGTATGTCGCGCGTCACCCGCTGTGGTGGGTCGGGCTCCTGGCGCGAAAGCTCTTCTACACGTTCGTACCGGCGGGGCCGTCATATAGACTACACTCGACGTTGTACGCGGCGTCGTCCATCGCCTCGTACCTGCTCCTGGTTCCATTCGCGATTGCCGGCCTTCGCGCGAACAGACGGCCGGACGCCTTGTTTCTGCTGGCCGCCTCCGCCGTGATCGTCTGCGTCCTCTTTTTTCCCCAGGAGCGATTCCGGATTCCGGTCATCGATCCGACGTTGATCGTGTGCGCGGGACTCTTCGCAGCTGACCGTTCATGAATGCGTTGACCGTCGTTCCCACCTACAACGAGCGCGAGAATCTGCCCGTGCTCGCGCGCGGCGTGCTCGCGCACGAGGGGTTTCGTCTGCTGGTCGTCGACGATGGCTCGCCTGACGGAACCGGCGACATTGCGGACGGCCTCGTGTCGCAGTACCCCGGGCGCGTCGAGGTGATGCATCGGACCGGCAAGCGCGGCCTGGGCCGTTCATACGTCGATGGCCTTCGGCACGCGCTCGCGACGACCGACGCCGAATTGATCTGCCAGATGGACGCAGACCTCTCGCACAATCCCGAGTACCTGCCTGCGCTCGCCGCGGCCGCCGGGCATGCCGACGTGGTGATCGGCTCACGGTATCTGTATGGCGTCAGTGTGGTGAACTGGCCGCTGCACCGGATCTTTCTCAGCACGTTCGCGAACCGCTACGTGCGAATGGTGACGGGGCTCTCCGCGACCGACTGCACGAGCGGCTTTCGATGCTGGCGCCGCGAGGCGCTCCAGCGGCTGCCGCTCGATACGATGGTGTCGGACGGCTATTCATTTCTCGTCGAAATGCTGTTCGACGCGGCACGGAACGGCTGTCGAATCGCCGAAGTGCCGATCATCTTCGTCGAGCGGCGAGAGGGGCAATCGAAGATGTCGTCGCAGGTGATCCTGGAATCGATGTTCATGCCCTGGCGGCTCAAGCTGCGGGGCGGCCGCCGCTGAGATCCATGCCGCGGCATGTCGTCGTGATGGTCACGACGTCGTATCCCCGGTTCCCCGGAGACAGCGTCGGCACGTTCATGGAGCCGATTGCGCGCGGCGTCGCCGCCCGCGGCCATGAAGTCCACGTCGTCGCGCCGTGGCACCCTCTCGTGGCGCGACCGCGGGAAGAGCACGGTGTTCAGTTCCATTTCTACCGGTACGCGCCACTTCGCTCGCTGAACGTCTTCGGCTACGCCGCGGCGATGCGCGCGGACGTGTCCGTGAGGACCGCAGCCTATCTGGCGGCGCCGCTCGCGCTCGCGCAAGGATGGCGTACCGCGCGCAAAATTGCGCGGCGGCACCGCGCAACGGTCATGCACGGCCACTGGGTAGTTCCCGGCGGCATCACGGCGTCGCTCGCGGCGCCGGCCGTGCCGCTCGTGGTGAGTCTCCACGGGTCCGATGTGTTTGTCGCGGAGACGTTCGCCCCGGCGCGCGCGGCGGCCCGGCTCGCGTTTCGGCGCGCCGGCTTCGTGACCGCGTGCAGCCCGGATCTCGCCAGACGCGCGGAGAAGCTTGGCGCCGATCCATCCAGAATGGAGACGGTGCCGTACGGCGTCGATGTAAGCCGGTTTCGCCCCGATCCCGACACCCGTCGGGTCATGCGAGAGCAACTCGGTGTCCGAGAGGGCATGCAGCTGTGCGCGGCTGCGGGCCGTCTGGTGGCCAAGAAAGGGTTCGAATATCTTGTCGACGCGATCGGCCGAGTCCCTGGGGTGATCCTCGCGATTGCCGGCGAGGGCACACTCGGACCGGAGCTCACCGAGCGGACCCGCGCGGCAGGAATCCACGAGCGCGTGCGTTTCCTCGGAAACGAGACGCAGGATCGCGTGGGCGGTTTGTTCGCCGCCGCTGACGTGATTTGCGTACCGTCGGTGCGCGACGACAGCGGCAACGTCGACGGGCTTCCAAATGTCGTGCTCGAGGCGCTCGCGTCGGGCACGCCGGTTGTTTGCACGATGGCGGGGGGCATCGGCGCCGTCGTCGAGGATGGGCGGACGGCGCTCGTCGTGCCGGAGCGCGACGTCCCGGCGCTCGCGACCGCCATACAGCGGCTGCTAGCAGATGCGACGCTTTCACGCAGCCTCGGTACCGCCGCTCGTGCCTCCGTGGCCGACGCGTTCGGGTGGGAGCGCGCGGTCGCGCGATTCGAGGCGGCCTACGATCGGGCGCTTGCCTTCAACTCTCGGCCCAGCTAAGATTTACGGCTCGTTTCATGGCTCCACGAGGAACCGTCAAGCCCGGACTCAGTGTGTTCTTTCCCGCGTACAACGACAGCGGGACGATCGCCAGCCTCGTGATCACGGCGTTGCACACCGCGCGATCGCTGACCGATGATTTCGAGGTCATCGTCGTCAACGACGGGAGCGCGGACGCGACCGCGCAGATCACGAACGAGCTCGCACGCACGTATCCGGAAGTAAAGGTCGTACACCACGGCCGCAACCGCGGGTACGGCGGTGCGCTTCGCACCGGCTTCGAGACGGCGACGCGCGAGCTGATCTTTTATACAGACGGAGACGCTCAGTACGACCCGGCGGAGATGGCGGTGTTGTGGAACGCGCTCGACGAGAGCGTCGATCTCGTGAACGGCTACAAGATCAGCCGCTCCGACCCGCTGCATCGGATCATCATCGGCCGCATCTACCATCACACGGTGAAGCTGCTGTTCGGGCTCCGCGTTCGCGACGTCGATTGTGACTTCCGGCTGCTGAGACGGTCGATTTTCGACAAGGTGCTGCTCGAGAAGAACAGCGGTGTGATTTGCCTCGAGATGATGAAGAAGATCCAGGACGCCGGCTTCCGCATCGCCGAGGTTCCGGTTCATCACTACCACCGCACCTACGGACGGTCGCAATTCTTCAATTTCGGCCGCCTGTTCAAGACCGCGTGTGATGTGTCGAGACTGTGGTTCGATCTCGTCGTGCGCCGCATCCATCTCCGCCACGTGCCGCAGGCGGTGTCCGCCGGAACCGTCCCGCGTTCCGGAGGGCGGATGTGACCGAGGCCTATCTCGAGTACTATGCCGGCCGCCGCGTCATGATCACCGGCGGGCTTGGGTTCATTGGCAGCAATCTGGCCCGGCAGCTCGTCGACCTCGGCGCCGACGTGCTCATCGTCGATTCCCTGCTCCCGGATTACGGCGGCAATCTCTTCAACATCGAAGGCATCAAGGATCGCGTCCGCGTGAACATCGCGGACGTGCGGATGCAAAGCACGATCGGTTTCCTGTCGCGAGGACAGGACGTCATCTTCAACCTCGCCGGGCAGGTCAGCCACATCGACAGCATGCGCGATCCGTATACGGACCTCGAGATCAACTGCCGGGCGCAGCTGTCGATCCTGGAGGCATGCCGTTTGAACAATCCGGCTGTGCGCGTCGTGTATGCGGGGACGCGGCAGGTCTACGGCCGGCCCGACTACCTTCCCGTCGACGAACGCCACCTGGTGCGCCCCGCAGACATCAACGGCGTCAACAAGGCTGCGGGCGAGTACTACCACCTCCTCTACAACAACGTGTTCAACTTGCGTGCATGCTCGCTTCGCCTGACAAACGTCTACGGACCGCGGCAGCTGATCAGGCACAACCGGCAGGGATTCATCGGGTGGTTCATCCGGCTCGCGATCGAGGACGAGGAGATTCAAATCTTCGGCGATGGATCGCAGATGCGCGATTTCGTGTACGTCGATGACGCGGCCGATGCGTTTCTCCGGGCGGGCGCGTCGGATGCGTGCGACGGAGACGTGTTCAACGTCGGCGGAGACGAGCCGATCAGCCACCGCGATCTCGTCGCGCTGCTCCTCGACGTCGCCGGCACGGGTCGTGTGCGCTACGTGGAATGGCCGGCCGACAAGAAGCGCATAGACATCGGGAGCTTCTATTCCGATTCGACGCGGTTCAGAACACGCATCGGGTGGCGGCCGCGAGTCGACCTGCGCGACGGGCTGCGGCGGACCATCGAGTTCTATCGTGCTCACATGGCGGAGTACGCGGGTCTGCCGGGGCTGGAGGCGCAAGCGGGCCGATGATCCGGTTTCTGCAGCTCACTCCCGGCGAGGACGCCCTTGCCGTGAGGGAGGCCATCGACCGCGTCGTCGCCCGGGGGTGGTTCGTGCTCGGGCCGGAGCTCGAGGCGTTCGAGCGGGAGTTCGCGGCTCGCTGCAGCAGCGCCGAAGGGGTCGGCGTCGGCACCGGCACCGACGCGATCGCGCTTGCACTCAGGGGGCTCGGCATCGGGCCAGGCGATGAGGTCGTCACGGCGCCGTTGTCGGCCGCGTACTCGGCGCTCGCGATCATGATGACGGGTGCGCGCCCGGTATTCGCCGACATCGATCCGGAACGGCTCACGCTCGACCCGGCGGCGACAGCTGCAGCGATCACGCCGCGCACCGCCGCGGTTCTGCCGGTTCACCTGTACGGACAGGCGGCCGACATGCCGGCGATCGCCGCCGTCGCGGCCCGGCACAATGTGGCGATCGTCGAGGACTGCTGCCAGGCACATTGCGCAACCTGCGACGGCCGGCCGGTTGGCGGCTTCGGGGCCGCAGCCGCATACAGTTTCTATCCGACGAAGAACCTGGGCGCGCTCGGTGACGGCGGCGGGGTGACCACGAACGACCAGGGTCTCGCCGCACGCATTCGGCGTATCCGAAACGGCGGTCAGACGGATCGCTACCACCATGGCGAGTTCGGGGTGAACTCCCGCCTCGACGAAATCCAGGCAGCCGTGCTGCGCGCGCGCCTCGAATTCCTTCCACGCTGGACGTCGCGTCGCCGCGAGCTCGCGCGGATGTACCGGCAGCGGCTGCACGGCGTGCCTCGCATCATCGTTCCTCGTGAACTGGACGCCGGGCATGTCTACCATTTGTTCCCTGTGCTGAGCCGCGAACGCGAAGCCGTGCGATCGGCACTGGCGGTCGCCGGCATCGAGACGCTGATTCACTACCCGGTTCCAATCACCAGGCAGCCGGCACTGGCCTCGCAGCAGCCATCGGACTGCCCGATCGCAGACCGCGTGTGCGGTGAAGTGTTTTCGCTGCCCCTCTATCCCTCGCTGCCCTCCGATGCGATCGAACGCGTCGCGGCCGCGCTCGCCGCCGCGTAGCCGTGGGCGGGTCAAGCCATCATGACCGCGCGCGGCGATTCGCGCTGTTTGCGCTCATTGTGGCCGTCCAGTTCGTCGCGTTCGAAGCCGCGTTGCGCACGTGGGGCAGCTCCGAAGCGGCGCCCGCGTTTCAGGGACTGTTCGCGAACGATCCGGTCATTGGGTATCGCCTGAAACCCGGCGCCCACATCCGATTCGCCACGGCGGAATTCGATACCGAAATCGCGATCAACTCGGCGGGCGTCCGCGACGACGAGGAGCTCGGCGTGAAAGCGGCCGACGAACGCCGAATCCTGATCCTGGGCGATTCGCTCGTGCTCGCTGTGCAAGTGCCTTTCCGCCAGACCTTTTGCGAGCTCCTCGAGCAGCGCCTGAACTCCGGCCAGTCGCGTACCCGTTATCGCGTCATCAACGGCGGCGTGCAGGGCTATGGTCCGGTGCAGGAGCTGCTGTTCCTGCGATCGATTCTGCCCATCGTGAAACCGGATCTCATCATCGAAACGCTGTTCGTGGGGAACGATATCGAAGACGCAGTGGGCGCCGAGGCGCTCCTCGACGGGGCGCGGCGGCCGATTTCGGACGCGGTGCGTGAGGCGGCAACCACTCGTCTCCGCCGCGTGGTCCGGCGGAGCATGGTGCTGCAGCTCCTCCGCTTGCGTCTGATCGCGGCCACCGAACGATTCACGCGCACCGCCGGTCCGCCGGAGCCGCCGCTTCAGAGCTACGCGGAAGACCCCGCGCCTCGAATCGCTCATGGGCTGGCGCTCATCCACAAGGTCGTCGAACAGATGGAGAGCGAGGGACGCAGCGCCGGCGCGCGCACGGCGGTGATGCTGATGCCCGCTCGTTTTCAGGTCAACGACGTCGACTATGCAAACCTGCGGCACGCAGTCGAGCAAGCCGGCGGCAACCTGGTCCGCGACGCGGCGACATCCCGGATCGATCAGGCGCTGCAGGATCTGCCCGTGCCGCGCTTCGATGCGCTTCCCGCATTACGCGCCGCAGGCCCGGACGTGTTCTTCCTGCAAACCGTCCACCTGACGCTCCGCGGGCACGAAATCGTCGCGGCCGCGCTCGAGCGGTTCCTCCGCGAGTCGAGGCTGATCGATGGTCTTTAACTCGCTCCACTTCGTCTGGTTCTTCGCGGTCGTGTACGCGCTCTATCGAGTGCTTCCGCATCGCGCGCAGAACTGGCTCCTCCTCGCCGCGAGCTACTACTTTTACGCCGCGTGGGATTGGCGCTTTCTCGGTCTCCTGATCGCGTCGACGCTCGTCGACTATACGTGCGGGATCCTGCTTGGTCGCGCCGCATCTCCGGCCCGACGGCGCGCGATCTTGTGTCTCAGCCTTGGCTTCAACCTGACGATGTTGGGGTTTTTCAAGTACTTCAACTTCTTCGCCGACAACCTGCACATGATGTTCGGCGCGCTCGGGTGGAAGCTCGATTTCGTCACGGTCAAAGTACTGCTGCCGGTGGGCATCTCCTTTTACACGTTCGTGACGATGAGCTACGTCATCGACGTGTACAGACGCGAGATACCGCCGACGCGCGACCTCGTGGATTTCGGAGTGTTCGTCGCGTTTTTTCCGCATCTCGTCGCCGGACCAATCCTGCGCGCGTCGCGTCTCCTCACTCAAATCGACGCGCCCCGGCGCATCTCGCGCGATCAGCTGCGTGACGGCGCATGGCTCATCGCATGGGGCTTCTTCCAGAAGATTTTCGTCGCCGACAACCTCGCGAGCCTCGCGAACATGGTCTTCGATCCAGCGACGCACCCGACGGGCGTGAACGTGCTCCTCGGCACCTACGCGTTCGCGTTTCAGATCTATGGAGACTTCGCCGGGTATTCCAACATCGCGCGAGGCACGTCGAAGCTGATGGGCATCGAGCTCATCGAGAACTTCCGCTTCCCGTACTTCGTTCGTAGTCCACAGGCGTTCTGGCGGCATTGGCACATCAGCCTCTCCACATGGCTACGCGATTACCTGTACATCCCGCTTGGCGGCAGCCGCGGCTCCGAGGCACGGACGTACCGCAACCTGCTGATCACGATGGTGCTCGGCGGTCTGTGGCATGGAGCCGCGTGGACCTTCGTGGTGTGGGGCGTGTATCACGGGTTGCTGCTCGTTGCCTACCGGGCCGGCGAGCGCGTGAGCTGGTTCCGCGAATGGATCGCAGGAGCATCCGCGGCTGCCCGCGTGACCTCGTGGCTGGTGATGTTTCACCTGACGTGCTACGGATGGCTGATCTTCCGGGCGCGATCGGCGGGCCAGCTCGCCGCGATGACCGGCGCGCTCGCGACCGACTTCGCTGCGAGATCGGTCAACGTCGAAGCGCTGCTCGTCCCCCTCCTGCTGTACGTGACGCCGCTCCTGGTCGTACATGTCTGCGAAGCGGCTTACGACAATCTGCTCGTCGTGCCGAGGCTGCCGCTCGCCGTGCGATACTCGCTGTACGCGGCGACGTTTTACCTGACAATGCTGTTCGGGAATTTCGGCGGAGCCGAATTCATCTACTTCCAGTTCTGATCTTCATCGCATTGCATCTGCTGCGCGTCATCGTCGAGCTCGCGATCGTCGGCTGGCTGCCCGGCGCGGCGATCTTCAGGCTGCCGGGGCTCGATCGCGATCGGCGAGCGGCATTATCGGCGGAGGAACGCGCGTTCTGGGCGATCGTCCTCAGCATAGGTGTGTCGTTATCGATCGTGCTCGTGCTCGCGTCCGTCCATCGGTACAGCCTGACGCGGCTGATGATCGCCGACGCGGCGATCGCGGCGGCTGCCTCGGCGGCGGCGCGCGGGCGAATGCGACTCGGCGGCGCGGCCCCGCGCCCCTCGATGACGGCGCTTCTCCCGATCGCCATCGTGATACTCGGGATGTGGCGATTCTTCCCGCCCGCTGAGTACGTCATCGGCGGCAAGGATCCGGGCGTCTATCTGAACGAAGGCATTCTGCTCGCCCAGCGCGGCGCGATCGTCATTCACGAGCCCGTCATTGCTGCCGTTCCGTCAACCGCGCGCGACCTCTTTTTTCCGTCGCACCAGCGCCTCGATTATTACTCGCTTCGCTTCATGGGGTTCTGGATCCGGAACCCGAATACCGGCGCCGTCGTCGGCCAGTTCCCGCATCTGTTTCCAGCTTCTATTGCGATCGCGCACGGGATCGGCGGCCTGACCGGTGCGCGATCAACGGTCGGCATCTGGGCGACGCTCGGCTTGCTGGCCGTGTATTTCGCGGGGGCGCGGCTCATCGGACGCGCCGCGGCAGCGGCGGCCGCACTCCTTCTGTCACTGCATGTGATCGAAGTCTGGTTCGGCCGCTATCCGAACGCAGAAGTGGTGATGCAAACGCTGGTCTTCGCGGCACTGCTCGCCAACGCACGCGCGCACGTCGATCGCGATCCATTCTTCGCACCCGTAGCGGGGTGGCTGCTCGGTCTCCTTCTCTTCCTGCGTTACGACACGGTCCTGGCCATCGCCGGCATCGCGCTGGCACTCGTCCTCGCCGTTCTCGCGCGACACGGACGGCCTCGCTGGTCGTTCGTGACGACACTGGTCGTCACCGCCGCGCTTGCCGCCTTGTATCTCTTTGGGCCGATGCGGGCCTACATCCATTTGCCCCTGGTATTTCTGAGCAACCTCCCCGCATGGGAGTACGTCGCGATCGCGGCGGCGCTCCTGACGGCCCTCGCCGCGATGGCCGCTGCGTCGCGCAGCGAGCATGTATCCCGCACCGTCGAGCGGTGGATACCTCGGCTTGTCACGTTGATCGTCTGGGCACTCGCACTCTACGCGCTCGTTCTGCGACAACCCGGCGGGAAGCTCACCGGCTACGACGCCTACGCGCTGCGCACGTTCGCCGAATGGTACGTCACGGTTCCCGGAATTCTCGCGGCGCTGCTGGGGTTCACGCTTGTCGTCCGCCGAAGCTTTTGGCGCGATCCCGCACTCGTCGTCACCGTGGCGCTGTTCTCGTGCATCCTGTTCTACAAAATCCGCATCGTCCCGGAGCACTTCTGGATGACGAGGCGATTCCTGGCCGTCATCCTGCCCGGTACACTGCTCTTCGCGTGCGCCGCGGCGCTGAGCGGCGCGCGCGCGAGACGGCGTGCCGGCCGTCCGCCCGATCCTGGCGTTCAGGGCCCGAGCCTCGGACGCGCCGCGCTGGGAGTCGTGCTCGTCCTGCTTCTCGCCGTTGATTACGCTCGCGCGAGCCGCCCGGTGATGGATCACGTGGAGTACGCAGGTCTTATCCCCAGGCTCGAAACACTCTCCGGAGTTGTCGGTGACGACGACCTCGCGATCGTGGAGTCGCGGGACGCCGGGAGCGATGTACACGTGCTCGCGGTTCCACTCGCGTACATCTACGCGCGGCAGGTGCTGGTCTTGAACACAGCGCGTCCCGACAAGGCCCAGTTCGCGGCATTTCTCGAATGGGCGCGGGCGCGTTATCGCCGCGTGCTGTTCATCGGCGGTGGAGGTACCGACCTGCTCTCGCACCGGTATGGAGTTCGCGCGCTCGCGAGCGAACGCTTCCAGATTCCGGAGTACGCGTCGCTGCTGAACGCTTATCCCACCTTCGTTCGCCAGAAAGAGTTCGAATACGGCGTGTACGAATTCACGGAACCGGAACCCGTTGCCGCCCGGTTCGATCTCGACGTCGGTGTGCGCGACGATCTGCACGTGCTGCGGTTCCACGCAAAAGAAGAGGCGGAGGGCCGCACGTTCCGTTGGACGAGGGCGCGGTCGTACGTCTCCGTCACGACAATCCATGACGACAGCAGGGAAGTGACGCTGTGGATGAGCAGTGGTGGCCGGCCCGCGAGTATCGCACCCGCTGATGTGACAGTGTCGCTGCACGGTCAGATCCTCGGCACGGTGCGGGTGGAAAACGGTTTCCAGCCGTACTCGATTGCGATACCACCCTCACTGGCTCAGCGCGCCGCGGCGTTTGGCGATCCGGTCGAGCTCGCCCTGACGACTCCAATCTGGAACCCGAGGCAAGTGCTCGGCACGGGGGACGACCGCGACCTCGGCGTGATGGTCGATCGCGTGGCGGTAAGATAGGTCTGCTCTCCATGGCCAGGCTCCATATCCACGATCGGCGCGAGCGTGCGCTCGTCGGGAGCGCGGACCGCCTGTTCGGCTTCTCCGCGGTCCTCGCCCGCCCTTTCCGCCGACGGCGGCCTCCTGCCTCCCCAAGGCGCATCCTTGTGCTTCGGCTGGAACGCATCGGCGACTTGCTGATGACGCTTCCCGCACTCGCGGACGTGCGCAGGTCGGCGCCAGCAGCAGAAATCGACCTCGTGGTGGGAACGTGGAACGGGGACGTCGCGCGGTCGATAGAGAGCGTGACGCGAGTGCAGACACTCGACGCTCGCTGGCTCGCCCGCGACAATCAGGGAGTCGGCATGGTGCGGCTCCTCCGGGAGGCGCGTCGATGGCGCCAGGCCCATTACGATCTTGCAATCAATTTCGAACCGGACATTCGCACCAACATCCTGCTTGCGGCATCTGGCGCCAGGTGGACGGCAGGCTTTCGAAATGGAGGCGGGGGACCGCTGCTCGACGTTGCGCTCGAGTATGACGTTGGTGCGCATACGACCGACAACGCCCGCCGCCTCGTGTCCAACGTGCTCGGAGCTCGTGACGGTGAGGGCGTGTCACCGGCATTCGTGCTGCCGCCAGCGGCGCGGGGCAAGGCCGCGCACCTTTTGTCCTCGACACGGCGGCCGCTCATCGGCATGCATGTGAGCGGCGGGAGAGCGATCAAGCAATGGGCGCCCGAGCGTTTCGCCGACGTCGCACGACGGTTGGTCGCCGAGGTCGACGCCACGATCGTGTTGACGGGCGCACCCGGCGATCGCCCGATGGTCGACATCGTCAAGCGAACACTTCCGCCGGAGCGAACAATCGACATCGCAGGGAACGCCGATCTGCTGACGCTCGCGGCCGTCCTCGACCGCCTCGACCTGTTCGTCACGGGCGACACGGGTCCGATGCACCTGGCCTCGGCGGTCGGCACACCCATCGTTGCGATCTTTGGACCATCCGATCCCGCGCGCTATCGTCCACGCGGTCCGCACGACCGAATCGTGCGCGTGGATCTGCCGTGCGCTCCCTGCAACCGAATTCGCCTTCCCCCGGAGCGTTGCACGGGACATACGCCGGATTGCCTTGCGTTCATCGCTGCCGACACGGTCCTCGCGGCAGCCCGGTCGGTGCTCGCCGCGGCACACGCTCCGCTCGCATGATCGACGACGACATCGTGCTCGTCGAGAGTGGAACGGGCACGCGCCGCTTACGCCTGGGCGATTACATCGACGCGACAGCGGAGGAGCGCGCGAGCGCGGGCGAGTACACGTGGATCAAGCGGCTGCGGACGCTGCGTGTCGCCGGCCTCCCGATGCGGCGCCGATTCACGTTCCGTGGTGACTCGCTCTGGTGGTTCACCGAGCTGTATCTCCACAAGGAACAGATCGTTCTCAATCTGTTCCGCGCGATCGCGGCGCTCGAGCGCATCGTCGAACAGGAACGTCCGCTTCAGATCGACGTGAGCGGATGCAGCCACATCGTGCGCGACCTCGCGCGGCACACCGGTGCAACTTATCGACTGCGCATCCGCGGGGGACGCGCTTACCCGCCGCACAGATCGCGCCTTCTCCGGCTCGATTTGCGGGCCGCGGGACTGAGGTTCGCCGCACTCGGATCGCGCATGCGCGCCAACACAGGGCAGGCCCGCGAGCCCGGAGGGCAAACGATTGCCGCGTTCGTCCATCGGGCGTTCTGGCGCCAGGGACAGGACGAGGGCGGCGCCGAGGCGTACATCGGTCCAGTACTGCAGGAGCTCGAACGCCGCGACCGATCGCTGATTCGCCACATCGGCGTCGGACCTGTCGAAAACTTCGGGGCCCGGCGATGGTGGCACAGCGTCAGTCGATCCGCTGAAGGCGCCGTCGTGCCGATTGAGGCGCTCGCGCCGCGCCGTGCGCTGCAACCATCCAATGACGTATGGCGGAATCGTCACGTATTCCGCCGGCAACTCTGGAACAGCGCGGAGCTGCGCCAGCACGCTGTCGTTTCGGGTTACGACTGCTGGGATGTCGTTCGTGAACAGTTGGCCGGCATTGCGCTCCTGCAGTGGCCGTGGTCGGCACGCGCGATGGATGAAGCGGCCTCGGCACTCGACGTCCTGAAGCCGGCGGTGGCGCTCACCTATGCCGAGGCCGGAGGATGGGGCCGGGCGCTGATGCTCGAGTCGCGCCGCCGCGGGATACCCACCGCGGGTCTGCAGCACGGGTTCATCTACCGATCGTGGCTGAACTATCTGCACGAGCCCGACGAGATGGAACCTGACCCGGCGAACGCCGCGGACACGGGTTTTCCGCGTCCGACGCTCACGCTCCTCTTCGACGATTACGCACGGGTGCACCTCGAACAGCGCGGGCATTATCCGGCCGCAGCGCTGAAAGTCACCGGCAGCCCGCGGCTTGACGCGCTCCTCGAGACGGCAGGCGCGCTCCCGCCCGAAAAGGTCTCGGAAGCGCGCGCGGGCGCGGGCGTGCTGGTGCTCCTGGTGGCGAAGTACCGTCAGGCGCGGCACGTTTTAGGAGATTTGATCCACGCCGTGGGAGAAATGCCCGACGCGCAACTGGCGATCAAGACTCACCCGGCCGAAACGCCTGGCCCGTACGAAGCGCTCGCGGCGGGACGTCCACACGTGCGGATCCTGCCCGCGAGCGCGCCCTTGGCGCCGCTCCTTTGCGCGAGCCGCGTTGTCGTGACGGTCAATTCGACCGTCGCGCTCGATGCGGCGGTATTGGGAATCCCGACGCTCGTCATCGGACTGCCCAATAATCTTTCGCCGTTCGTCGACGCCGGAATCATGGCGGGCGCGCGCAACGCCCAGGAGATCAACGTCTCGCTGCGGCGAATCCTGTATGATGAAGGATTCCGTCAGCAGCTCGAGCGCGAGCGAAGTGTGTACTTGCGCCGCTGCGGGATCGCGGCGACGGGGGATGCGGCACGTCGGACGGCGGAGGCCATTATCGGCATGGTGGGATCGGCAGGGCGCGGGGCCGTATGACGAAAGGACGAGAATGCGCGTTCTGATCACGGGCGGGGCCGGCTTCGTCGGAAGCCACCTGTCCGACGCGCTGCTCGAGCGCGGCGACGAAGTCTTCATCCTCGACAATCTGTCCACCGGTTCCATCGAAAACGTCGTCCACCTCAAGAATCATCCAGGCTTCCATTACACGATCGACACCGTGGCGAACGAGCCGGTACTCGCCGAGCTCATCGATCGCTGCGACATCGTGGTGCACCTGGCGGCGGCCGTCGGCGTGAAGCTGATCGTCGAGCAGCCGGTCCACACGATCGAAACCAACGTGCACGGGACCGAAGTCGTGCTCAAACACGCGAGCAAGAAAAAGAAGCTCGTTCTGATCGCCTCCACTTCGGAGGTCTACGGGAAAAGCGTCGATGTGCCCTTCCGGGAGGACGCCGATCTCGTGCTCGGTGCGACGGCAAAGCACCGATGGGCCTACGCCTGCAGCAAATTGATCGACGAATTCCTCGCACTTGCGTACTGGAAGGAACGCAAGCTTCCGGTGATCATCGTGAGGCTCTTCAATACTGTCGGGCCGCGCCAGACGGGACAATACGGCATGGTGATTCCGAACTTCGTTCGGCAGGCGCTCGCAGGTCAGCCGATCACGGTTTTCGGCGACGGCACACAGTCGCGGAGCTTCACCTACGTGGGAGATGTGGTCAGGGCTATGGTAGCCTTGATCAACGAGCCCCGCGCAGTCGGCCAGGTCTTCAACATCGGCAACGGCAAAGAAATCACGATCGGCGAGCTCGCCCGGAAGGTCAAGACGATGACCGGGAGCAGCTCGGAGATCGTCAAGGTCCCGTACGAGAAGGCGTACGAGGCTGGTTTCGAGGACATGCCGCGGCGCGTTCCCGACCTCTCGCGCATACGGGCCCTCATTGGATTCGAGCCGACCGTCGAGCTCGACGAGACGCTCGCGCGCGTGATTGAACACTTTCGCCAGCTCTAGCTCTCCATGTCCCGGTTGAACCTGAAGACGCGCGTGCGTCGGACCGCGGAGCACGTGCTCCACGCGCAGGCGAAGCCTGTCCGCAGGCTGCTGCTCGCGACGGGACGCGATCGGGCGCCGCGGATGCCCGAGATCGTGCAGATCGAGAGCACCAACATCTGCAACGCGAAATGCGTCTTCTGTCCACGCGACGAGATGCACCGGCGGCAGGGCATCATGTCGATGGAGCTCTTTCGAAAAATCGTCGACGAGTGCGCCGAGCTCGGAATCACGCACGTGCGGATGCACAACTACGGCGAAGCCTTCATCGACCGCAAGCTGGTGGAGAAAGTACGGTACGCCAAACAAAAAGGGATCAAGGAAGTCGGCATGATCAGCAATGGATCGCTGATCACCGAACCGGTCGCACACGGCATGCTCGAAGCCGGACTCGACGCGATCAACATCAGCGTAGACGCAGCGGGTAAAGAAGTTTTCGAGGCGACGCGAGTCGGCCTCAAGTACGACAAGGTCATCGCCAACATCGAGCGGATCGTCCGCCTGCGGCGGGAAACGGGACGGCGGCGGCCGAAATTGATTCTCTCCTTCGTCCGCCAGAACAATTCAGCCGACGAGCAGGCGTTCATCGAGCACTGGAGCACGGTCGCCGACAAAATCCACGTAACCGACCTTCACAACTGGGCCGGTACCCTTAACACCGAATCGGACGTCAATTATCCGTGCTACCGGCCGTGGCTGACGTTCACCGTGCTGTGGGATGGCCGCGTCTCGCTGTGCTGCGCAGATTTCGACGGAAAAACGATTCTGGGCGACCTGAATACGCACTCCATCGCGGAAATCTGGAACGCCCAGCCGTACCGAGACGTCCGCCGCCAACATCTGGAGAGCGGCGGTCCCGATATCTGTCGCGCGTGCGATTTGCCGCGAAAGGATTCGCCTCTGTGGATCACGAAACTGGCGTGACGAAATTCCAACTGCACCATCGCCACCACCGTCTCAACGGGGGGTATACTCAAGCCATGAAATTCACCCGCGGCGTAATCCTGCTGGCGGCTCTCGCCGGAGCTGCAACGCCTGCTGCCGGGCAGAGCAAGCTATCTCTGACGGTCGCCAATGGTCGCGCGACCCTCATCGCCGAGGAGATCCCTCTGCGGCAGATCCTCGACGAGTGGGCCCGCGTGGGCCAGACCACGATCGTGAATGGCGACAAGGTCACGGGACCGCCGGTCACGGTGCAGCTCGTCGATCGCCCGGAAAGCGAGGTGCTCGATCTGCTCCTCCGCTCCGCAAGCGGCTATATTGCCGCGCCCCGCGACGCCGCGAGCGCTCCGGGCGCGTCCATGTTCGCCAAAGTAATGATTCTGCCCGTCAGCCGCGGGCCGGTTGGCTCGACGCCAAGCACTCCTCCGCCGGCGTTCGGGGTTCGAACCACGCCACCACCGCCGCAGCCGATGCCCACGACCGACGACGATGATGCGCCGCAGCAGGTGCTGCCACCAGGCATGGGAGTGCAGGGCCAGCCGCAACCGCTGCCCGGCCAGCCGACCATTCCCGGTCAGCAGGCGCCCGTCACGGCGCCGCGCCCCGGCATGCTTCCGGCTCCGCCGACGACGCAACCCAACCCGTACGGCGCGCCCGTCGTACAGCCGGGCGTCGTCCGACCCGGCGGTCCGGGCGGAGGCCCGGGCGGCCAGAACCAATAAGGGGCCCGCCCGAGCGCGTTAGAATCAGCGGCAGCATGAGCCTCAGCCCACCGGTGACCCGCCGCGGAGAGTACGCCGCGCGCGGGGACTACCATCGGGCTCCCGATCCGGACTGGGACTACTACCCGACGTACCTGGCGAAACTGGCCGCTGTCCGCGATTGGCTCGACAACGTGCCGCGGACCGCACGTGTGCTCGACGCGGGTTGCGGTGAAGGCGTGCTCGTCGACGAGTACGCCGACCGGCTGCAAATCGAAGGGATCGATCCGAACTACTCCTCGTCACGCGTCCGCACCGGCTCGCTGACCTCGCTGCCGTACGGCGAGGCGACGTTCGATCGCGCGCTCTGTCTCGACGTGCTCGAACACCTCACGTTCGAGGAGCAGCCGCGGGCGCTCTCCGAACTGTTTCGCGTCCTCACGCCTGGCGGCGAGCTGTTCGTGTCGATTCCCAACCTCGCCCATCTCCAGTCGCGCGTCCACTTCGCGCTGACCGGCAGGCTCATTCGAACCGCGTCGGAGCTGAAGCACCCGGGAGATCGTCCCGCTGACGACTACATCGAGCTCGCGCGCCGAGCCGGCTTCGTCCTCGTTGCACGGCGCGGGATCTTCCCAACCGTGCCGGTCCTGACGCGGTGGATCCGCCGCCGCCCGCGCGCGCTGCAGCCGCTGCACCGCTGGCTGTCGCGGCTCCTCCCGGTGCCCGGCTGGTGCTTCCTCAACCTGCTGACGCTGCGCAAGCAGCCCTGAGCGGTGCGCCAGAAGATACGTCAACTCACGAAAAGTCTCGCCATTTACGGCGCGGGCGACGTGGCGGTGCAGGCGATCAACTTCCTGCTGCTGCCGGTGTACGTCAACTACCTGACGAAAGCCGATTACGGAGTCCTCGCGCTGCTTGCCAGCGTCGAAGCGCCTGTGAAGCTGTTCTTCCGGTGGGGAATCGACGGCGCGTTCATGCGTTTCTGGTACGACTGTGAAGACGAGCGCGCCCGGCAGCGGCTTGCCAGCACGTTGTTCTTCTTCCTCCTCGCGCTGAACGGCGCGTTGCTCGCGGCCTCGCTTGTCGCCGCGCCGGTCATCTCCGCGCGCGTGCTGCAGACTCCCGGCTACACCGTCGCGTTGCAGCTCGTGCTGCTGAACACGTTCGCGATCGGGTTCACGTTCATCCCCTTTCACGTGCTGCGGATGCAGGACCGCGCGGGCGAGTTCAGCGTGCTGACGCTGGCGCGCTCGGTTTCGACGCTGCTCTTGCGGATCGTGCTGGTCATCGGCTTGGGAATGGGTGTGATGGGTGTGGTCGTTGCCGACATCGTGGTGACGGCAGCTTTGATGGTCGTGATGGTGCGGTGGTTCGCACCGCTCATCAGGACCACCTTCTCGTACGCGATCCTCCGGAGATCCTTGGCGTTCGGGCTCCCGCGGGTTCCGCACGGGTTCGCGCTGCAGGTGATGTCGGTTGGCGACCGGTTCGTGATGGCGCGGTATCTCCCAACCGACGCCATCGGCGTGTACTCGATGGGCGTGAGCTTCGGCCTGATCCAGAAGATCGCGCTCGGCGCCTTCGAATACGCGTGGGCACCGTTCTATTACGCGACGTCACGGGAGGCGGATGCGCGCCGGGTGTTCGCCGCCGTCACGACCTACGGCGTCGCCCTGCTCGCGCTGATGACGGCCGGGCTGTCGACCATCGCGGTCGATCTCCTCGACCTCGTCACGCATGGGCAATATGTGGCAGCGGCCGGCGTGGTCACGTGGACCGCCGTCGGCGTGTTCTTCTACGGCATCTATCTGCTCACGTCGATTGGCCTGAATATCACCAGCCATACCGAGTACTACCCGGTGAGCACAGCCATCGGCGCGGCGGTCAACATCGCACTCAATTTTCTCTGGATTCCGCGCTACGGCATCGTCGGCGCCGCATGGGCCAATGCGGCCGCGTACGCGCTGCAGGCCGGCATCGCCTATCGCTTGTCACAGCGGTTTTATCCCGTCCAGTACGAGTACGGACGCATCGCTCGCGTCATGGCAACGGCAATCATCGCGTTCGCCGCCGCGCGCGTCCTGCCCGCGATGCCGCCGCTTGCCGGTCTCTTCCTCCGTGGCTTCACCGTAATCCTGGTGATGGGCGGCCTCCTCGGCATCACACGATTCTTCAACGCCGAAGAGATGCGCTACCTCAGCGCGCTGCGCGTGGGGGGACGGGCTCCCGTGGCGGCGGGTCCGCTCGACGCGACCGAGCTCGCCGGTGAGATCGTTTCGGTCGACGTGCCTGAGGGGCCCGAGACATGAGCGGCAGGAGGAGGGTCACAACTCTCCTGTTGCTCCTCATTTGTGCAGTGGCACTCGGTCTGCGGTTGCTCGCCATTACCTTCGGTCTGCCGGCCACCTACAATCCCGACGAGATGCCGATCCTGAACCGCGCGCTCGCGTTCGCGAAAGGCGATTTCAACCCGCACAATTTCCTGTATCCGTCGCTGTACTTCTACGCGCTCTTTGCATGGGAGGTCGTGTTCTTCGTCCTCGGCCGTGTCGCGGGCTTGTATCACTCGGTCGACGATTTCCAGCGCGAGTTCTTCACCGATCCGTCGCGGCTGTTCGTCGCGGGCCGGCTTCTGACGACTTGCGTCGGTGTGGCGACTGTTCCGGCGCTTTACGTGTTCGGGAAAAGACTCTACAACGCGACGACGGGACTCGCGGCCGCCGCATTCCTTGCAGTCGCGCCCGTCGCCGTCCGGGACGCGCACTACGTGAAGCTGGACGTGCCCGTCACACTCTTGGTCGTCTTGACGCATGTCGCCGTCGCGCGGATCGTGACCGAGCCGCTTGCGGCACAACGGCGTGCGTCATGGGCGATCGCCGGCCTGTTTGCCGGCCTCACGATATCGACGCACTATTACGCCGCCTTCATCGTCCTGCCGATTGCCGCCGCGGCGGCGGTGGAAGGAATGCGCACGACCCGGTGGACCGATGCGGCGATCTCTTTGGGCATTGCTGCGGTCGCCACAATTGCCGGGTTCATCATCGGCACACCGTTTTTCTTCGCGGAGCCGCACACTGCGCTTCGCGATATCGTCGCCGTCCGCGAGATCGACATCGACCGGGCGGTGCAGTCGACCGGCGCCTTTACGTCGTTCGCGCGTTACGCCGAGATTCTCTTTCGCGACGCGACGGGCTGGCCCGTTTGTCTGCTCGGCGCGGTGGGGTTCATTTGGGCGGTCCTGGTTGACTGGCGCCGTGGGCTGATTCTTGGCACGTTCACGGCGACGTTTCTCGTGTTCGTCTCGAACACCGTGCCGATGAGCCGGTATCTGAACGTCGTCATCCCGCTGTTTGCGCTCGCGGCGGCCTTTACGGTCACGATGGTCTCGGAACGGTTCGGTCGACGGGCGCCGGCAGCAGCAGCGGTGCTGACGCTCGCCGCGATGCTGCCCGGATTGACGATGAGCGTGCGGACCGACCGGTTCTTCCGCCAGCGCGACACCCGCACGATCGCACGCGAGTACATCGAGCAGCACATTCCATCGGGCTCGACCATCCTCGTGCAGCCTTACAGCGCGCCCGTCCGCCGGTCGCGCGAATCGCTCGTCGAGGCTCTCCGCGCGAACCTCGGGTCGGAACAGAAGGCCTCGATCAAGTTTCAGCTGATGCTCGCGGCGCCGGTCGCATCACCGTCATACCGGCTCATCTATCTGGGCGAGGGGGGAGAAGACCCCGACAAAATCTACAGTGCCGCCAAGGTGTTCGACAGCGCGGCGAGCCTTGCGCCCATTCGGGCCCTCGGCGTCCAATACGTCGTGCTGAAGCAGGGGAACATGCCGAATCCGGGTCTCGCGGCTCTGGAATCCGCACTCGCGCGGGAAGGACGGCGCATCGCCTCGTTCACCCCTTATCGCGCAGAAGCGCCGCCGGCGGAACGCGCAAGGGTTGCCCCGTACCTGCACAACACGGCTGCCCGGATCGAGTGGGCCCTCGAGCGGCCTGGTCCAGGAATCGACATATGGGACATCCAACTCGACCGCACCCCGTAGCGTTCACCGCCCGCACCGGCTACAATGAATGGTCCTTTCCCCTGACCTCGGCCGACACCTAACTCGATGGCTCTGGCGAAGTTACGCGAATCAATCGCAACACGTGCGCGTGCGCTGCCGCTGGCCCGGCACGCCTGGGCACGGTACCGCCGGCACCGATACGAACGCCGAATCCAGAGGTTCATCGACGAGAAGAGCGGCCGCGCGGACCGGCTGCCGATGGGCGCGGTCTACGAGGCGACCATGCGGTGCAACCTGCACTGCGAGTTCTGTTACGTCGGCGACCTGCTGAATATCGAAGGCGAGTGGCGCGAGGAGATGTCGCTCGACGCGCTCCGAAGGGCATTCCCCGACAATCCCGGGCTGCAGGTCAGTCTTACCGGGGGCGAGATCTTCATGAGGAAGGACATCATGTCCGTCCTCGACCTCTTTCGAGAGAAGGGGTATGCGTGCGGGTACCTGACGACCAACGGGACGATCATCAACGAGGAACGGGCGGAGGCGCTTGCGGATCTTGCGGCGGCGGGATTCCTGAAACACATCAGCGTGTCGATTGATGGTCCCGGCGAGCTGCACGACGTCGCGCGCGGACTGAAAGGTACGTTCGAGCGCACGTGCGCGGGGCTGCGGCGGCTGCAGGATGCGGCACGTCGCAAGAACGCGCCGTTGCGCGTCAGCATCAACACGACGGTCGCGCACGAGAGCCTCGATGCGCTCGATCAGATGGTGGAAGTCGCCGAGGAGCTCGGCGTGGACGCTATCGGGCTCAATCACCTGATGTTCAGCACACCTGAAGAGGTCGCAGAGACCGTACGGCTCATTGGCGCCCCGGACGCGTCGGCAATCGCAACGTTCGTGACGGCCGATCCCGGCCTCGACGTTGACGTCGTGCGCCAGAAAGTCTCTGCGCTCCAGGAGAAATGCCGCCGAAAAAACGTGCTCTTCGATTTTCGGCCCAAAGTGCTTCCGCAGCTGATCGACAACTACTACACGCCCGGCGCGAAGCTCGAAGGTCGTTGTCTGTACCCTTTCCTGCACGCGCGCGTGTCGTTTTCGGGGAAGGTGTACTTCTGCCCCTTCATCCGGGTCGAAGTGGGTGATCTGTCCACATCTTCGCTCGAGGAGATCTGGAACGGAGAAAAGTACGTGGGGATGCGCAAGCGGCTCGTGGAGAATGGAATCTTTCCCGTGTGCCGCCGGTGTTGCAAGGTTGAACTGTCGCCGATGCCCGTCGCCGAGCCGTTTGGCGCAGGCGTGCTGCGCCCGGCGCGCCGGGCGATTCCGCTGACAGTGGTCCGGTGAGTCAGGAGACCAATGCTCGGGCGCAACACGCTACTCATCAATCCGCCGCTCATCAACGGCATCGCGTTCACGCGGCAGGGACGCTGCCAGGAACGCGAGGAAGTGCTCGGCACCACCAAACCGCCGTACACGCTCGCGCTCACCGCATCGCTGCTGCGGGAGGCAGGCGTGCATGTCCGGCTGATCGACGCCACCGCCGAACGGATCGAAATCGACGACGTGATCGCGCGTCTCGATCGCGAGCATTTCGAGCCGACGCTCGTGCTGTTTCCAACCACGACTCCAACGCTCGACGCCGACGTCGCAGCAATGGCGCGTCTGAAGCAGCGATACCACGCATCGCTCTTCTGCTTTGGACCGCATGCGTCGACCGCGCCAATCGAGTCGATGCAGCGCGCACCGCAGGTGGACGGCATGTTCGTCGGCGAACCCGAGGACGCCATCGTGCAGCTCGCGCAACTGCCGGCTCTCGACCGCGTCGTAGACGTGCCGAGCGTCATCTGGCGCGACCAGGCAGGCACGATCCGCCCGCATCGATCGCACGGCTCCTTCACCCGATTCGCGACGATGCCGTATCCGGCGTGGGACCTGCTCGCGCTCGATCGATATGCCTTGCCCCTCGTCAACAAGCGGTACGTGATCGTCGAAACGAGCCGCGGCTGTCCGTATACCTGCGATTTCTGCGTCGCTCCGATTCATCAGGGCCACAAGTTTCGGGAGCGCAGCGCGAAAGCGATGGTCGACGAGATCGAGCGGACGCATCGCGAGCTGGGAGTCGATTTCTTCTATCTCTGGGGCGACACGGTCACGCTCAACGTAAAGACGTTCAGCGCATTCTGCGAGGAGCTGATCGGGCGCAAGCTGCCGATTCAGTGGTTCGGCAACGCGCGGGCCGACAACCTGACGGACCCCGCGTTCGTCCACCGGCTGAAGCGTTCCGGCTGCTGGATGCTTGCACTCGGCATCGAGTCGGAGTCCGACGAGGTCCGCAAGGACATGGTGAAGCGGCTGGAACGGCAGAAGATTCAGGCCGCGTTCAAGAACATGCGGGAGGCGGGGATCCGATCCTTCGCGTTCTTCATCTTCGGCTACCCCGGCGAGACGCCGAAGTCGATGGACCAGACAATCGATTACGCAATCGAACTGGATCCCGACTTCGCGAACTTCTACCCCGCCGTCCCGTATCCTGGCACCGCGCTCTTCGACAAATGCGTCCGCGAATCGCTTCTCACCGCGGAGGGTGCGGCCGACTGGGCGAAGATGGAATACTCGTATTATCTGCTGCAGGGGAACGGGCTGGATGAGCAGCTGGTGATGGACGCGATCAACCGTGCGAAGCGGCGATTCTTCCTTCGCCCGGGGTACATCGCCCGGCACGTCACCGACGTCGCACGCATCGCCCTCTCCAAGCAGAACATCGTCTGGAACGTGCTGTCGCGCACGCTGTTTGGCGCACCTGTCGTCGACGCGAAAGCGGGGCCTCGTACGTCCCAGTCAGCGGCGGTCGAGGGCTGACGCGCGCTCCAGCTCCACTGGGGTGAATCGACGGTAGCTCTGTTCGGGCTTTGGATGGGTGCGCACGAACGCCCGGAGTTCGCGCAGCTGATCCACGTAGCCGATCGCTTCCTTGAGACTCATCTTGCTCTCCCCGGCGGTGCGGCCGACGAACACGTAGGGCACTTCGACGACGACGGACGGACGGCCGCGCACGAGCAGCTCCAGGCAAATCTTGAACCCGCCCGCGGAAATCTGCACTTCGCGCGCAAGCGCGCGGCGGACCAGGAAGAATCCCGACGTCGCATCGCGCACCGGGGTGAGGGACCGCGCCATCATGCATGCGGCGCGCGACATCCACAACCGCGCGAATCCCCAGTTCCGCGTTCCGCCGCCCGGGATGTAGCGGCTGGCGACGACAAAATCCGCGGACTGCGATTGCATGACGGCCAGCATGCGAGGCAGCAATGCCGGCGGATGGCTGAGATCCGCATCGATGACGCCCACAATCGGCGCGGCTGTCGCGCCGAAACCGTCGATCACTGCGGTGCCGAGTCCCAGTTTCCCCGACCGATGCACCACGGTGATGCGATAGCGCCGCGCCAGCTCGTCGGCGAGCGCGCCGGTACCGTCGGGCGAGTTGTCGTCGACGATGACAATCTCACCGTCGATGGCTTCACTGTCGTACGCGGCGAAGATGGTGGAGACGAGATCGGTGAGACGGTCGCGCTCGTTGTAGGTCGGCACGACGACCGCGACGCGTGCTGGAGAGAGAGCGGTCAAGGATGAAACCCGCACGCACTATAATTCAAGGGCTCGGCGATCTCACATGGTAAACCGCGTGTTGCTGGCGCTCGCGTGCGTCCTGCTCGTCGTGCGCCTGCCTTCGCTCGTGCAGCCCATGGGCGCGGACGAAGGCCTCTACGCGTACGTAGGGGAGCGGATTCTCGCCGGCGAGTTGCCGTATCGAGACGCGTGGGATCAGAAGCCGCCAGCCATTCACGTGACCTACGCGTTCATGCGCGCGCTGCTGCCGCGCGACGCGGCAGTGCCGGCTGCAGACCTGGCGATCGCCGGCGTCGTCGCGGCGCTGCTGTGGCAGCTTGGCGGCGCCGTTGCCGGTCCGCTGTCGGGATCCTGGGCGGCCGTTCTTTTCCTTCTGCTGTCGAATCCGGCGTTCGCGCGGCTGGGCGGCGTTGCCGTACGTGCGCAGTGCGAGACGTTCATCGCGGCGGCGGTCACGGGTGCCTTTCTGCTGCTGGCCGGTGGCCGCACACAAACCGATTCCTGGAGGCCTTTGCTCTCGGGCGCGCTGTTCGGGCTTGCGTTCACGTTCAAGTACAACGCCGCCGCCTATGTCCTCGCCGCGGTGTTTGCGTTATGGCTCTGGCGGATGCTGACCGTTCGCACGTGCGCGTTGGTGGCAGCCGGGTTCGCTGCCCCTGTCGCGCTGTTCGCGGTGTGGTTCGCGGCGGGCCATGCGCTCGGCGATCTGTTCGACGCGACGATCCTGTACAACGTCCACTACTCTGGTGAGACATACCAGGGGCCGTGGCACGCGGCGATCTACCTCTTCAGCTTTCCGATTCGTCATGCGCGAGTCGATGCGCTGTGGCTCCTGGGCGGCGCCGGATGTCTCCTCCTCCTCATTGCTGCCGCCCGCGAGCGGCAGCGGCTGTTTCCTGTCGTCTGGGTCGCCGCGGCCTGCCTCACCATCGCAATCAATGGCAGCCGCGATCTGCCGCAATACTTCATCCAGGCGGCTCCCGCGCTCGCGCTCGCCGCGGCGTGGGCGGGCGCGCTGGTGTTCACGAGGAACCGCGTACTTTCCGTCGCGGCAGCCGCGGCGGTTCTCGTCGCGGTGTGGCGCGTCGACGACTTTCCGAAGCTCGTCGACAATACGTGGAAGGACACGCGGTATGCCCTCGGACGCATGACACGCGAAGAGCATCTCGGGCGATACGGCGATCGGACGACGCGCAAGTATTCCGCGCTGGCCGTCGAGGAGCTCGCCGCGTTTCTGCGTTCGCACTCGGCGCCGCCCGAACCTGTCTATGTCTTCGGCTTTTCGTCGGGGGCATATGTGAACGCCGATCGACACAGCGCGTCGCGGTTCTTCTGGAGCCGTCCGGTCATCGTCGGGTTCAACGAGGGCAAGACTGGCTACGGCGCCAGTGGACTGCTCGAGGATCTTCGTGCGGCGCCCCCGGCAATTGTGGCGCTGCAGCAGCGCGACTGGTACCCGGACGTGGACGATTCTGCGCATTACTTCATGGCGACCCCGTCGCTGGCGAACTGGCTGCGCGGCTCCTATACCGAGGTGAGCGGCCCGGAAGGATACGACGTGTGGATGAGGCGCACCGACGCGCCATGAGCGAGCCGCGCGGCGACCTCTCGACGCGCCAGTTCATCATCGCGCTCCTACTGGTGCTCGTAACCGGCGCTCTGGTGCGCGGCCTCTTCCCCGCCGCGGATCCTCCGTGGAGGCCGACGGTCGGAATCGTGTGGCACGACGAAGGCGCATGGGTGCACAACGCACGTAACAAGGCGCTCTTCGGCGCCTGGTCTCTCGACAACTGGAACCCCGTGTACATCGCGCCGGTCTTCACGGCGCTCGAGTACGCCTCGTTCAAGGCATTTGGCGTGGGTGTACGTCAGGCTCGTCTGGTTCCGGAAGTCTGCGGGCTCCTGTCGGTCTGGCTCCTCGCGCTCGGTGTGGCTCGGATCGCCGGACGACAAGCCGGGCTCATTGCGGGCATGCTGATCGCAACGAACTACATCTATGTGATGTGGAACAGAGCAGCGCTGATGGAAGGACCGATGGTGGCTTTCATGGTCGCTGCATGGTACTTCTACGCGCGTGCGGCCGAGCGGCCGTCGTGGGGGGGCGCTGCCGGCGTTTGTGCCGTTGCGGCATTTTTCACCAAGGCATCCGCAGCTTTCTTTGTGGGCGCCATTGCCCTGGACGCGGTCCTTCAGCTACGGATCGATCGCAACGCGCCCGGACGGCGTGCGGCGATGTGGACGCTCGCGGGCATGGCCGCCGCCGGTGTGCTCGTGCTCAGCGTGTTCGTCCTTCCTCACTGGGCCGACTACCGCTTCTACAACTGGCAGATGTCGGTGACACGGAAGCCAAGTTACACCCTCAAGGCGCTCCTCGACAGGGTGACGTGGTTTCCGCTGCAGGACGTTTTCACCTACATGTGGTTCGCGACGGCACTCGGCATCACCAGCGCCCTCGGCCTCATACCGCGTTGGCGCACCCTGACGAGCGCCGAACGGCTGCTGCTGTTGTGGATCGGGCTCGGCGCGCTCGAGCTCGTGGTCCACGATGCAGGAAACGAGCGACGGTTCGTGTTGTTCATTCCGCCCCTGGTGGCGCTCGCGTCGATGGCTTTGGGACGGCGTGAGGTGCTCGACCGGTCCATCGAAATGCTGCAGCTGAGACGCGCGCTCCTCGCGGCTCCTCTCGTCGCATACGCCGCGTACTTCGTGGCAGCATCCGGCGTACGCGTCGCCTTTCTCCGGGAAATCAGTCCGAACGTGAGGCTCGGGGCGGCGCTCGCCGTCGTGCTGACCGCGCTCGTATACCTGACATGGCCGCGGATCCCGCGTGCGTTGGCGCAAGGCGGGTGGAGCCCTGCCGCGAGTCTCGGGCTGGGAATCCTTCTCGCGGGAGGTCAGCTCGTACAGTACGGCCAGTGGGCGTGGGGGCGCACGTACAAGAATTACGCCGCGTCGGTCGAGCTCGGCCACCGGCTGCCGGCCGGCACGCTGGTTCACGGAAAGCTCGCCAACGGCCTCTCGCTCGAGAATCGCATCCGCCCGATCTTCGTCGGCAGAGGCTTCGGCAATTATGACGACCGGAAGGGGCGGGACGATGTGCGATATATTTTGACCTACGTAGCGCCCTCCCTCGGGTACGAATCACAGGCGCACGACCCGGTGATCCTGGACGTCATCAACGCATACCCCGACCACCGCATCATCATGACCTTCGACGTGGCGGAAACCGCCACCGGACACGATCGGGCGGCGCTCATCGACAAGTTCGGCGGCCGGGAGGAAACGGCACTGAGCGGGCGTGCGAAGCATTGACGAGCGCGCCATCAAGGCGCACGCCGATCTCCGGTTTCGCTCCGAATACGACTACGCCCTGTTCGAGTACTACCGCAGCGCGAAAGTGATCGCCTTCCTCGAGCGCGCGGGCATCACAATCGGCGGCCGCGTGCTCGACGCGGGCTGCGGCGGAGGCGGGATGCCGCTCTCGATGGCCGAAGAAGCCGGCGAAGTCGTC
>JBKPTT010000079.1:0-15373 GCA_046735635.1 Acidobacteriota bacterium
CTCGTGAAGGATCCGTTCGGCACGTCCGAGCGCATGACGGGGCTGGGAATGCTCCTTGGCCTCAAGGACGCGCGCCCGCTGCAGACGCTCACGGCTCCGCTCCGCGTGTTCCGCCAAGGGGAGCCGCTCACCATCATGCCGAATGTGTTTCTTCGCTGAATTGCCACAATCGCCGGAATTGCCATAATTGCCATAATTAAATTTCAAAATTCAATTACGGCGATTTTGGCAATTGTGGCAATTATGGCAATTCGCTAGGCGACCAGCTGCGCGAGCAGTTCGCGGTTGACGTTCACCTTCATGCGATCGCGCGCCTTGGTCATGTACGCCGAATAGAACCGCTGACGCCTCTCGTTCAGCATGTCGCTCTTGATCGAGCTCTTGCCCGACGCAAGATCCGCGGGGGCGGGATCCTGGCGCTCGAGCACTTTCACGATGACGGTTCCGTTGTCGGTGGCGATCGGGTCGCTGACCTGATTGGGCTGCAGCGTGAACGCGACTGCGTCGACGGCGGGGCTCGTGCCAATCCCAGGCAGCGTACCGCCGCGGCTGATGAAGTCGGTGGTTTTCACGTCGAGGCCCGCAGCCTTTGCTGCCGCATTGAAGTCCCCGCTCTTCATCTGGGCGCCGATTGACGCGGCCTTCTCGCGGGCAACGTCGGCCGCCTTCTTCTTGATCACTTCCTCCCGAACCTTCGCCTTGACCTCGTCGAGCTTCGGTATGTACGAGTCCTGCTTGCCGGTGACCGTGATGAACGCAAAACCCTGCTGCGTCCGAATCGGTTCGCTGACCTCACCCTCTTTCAGATCGAACGCGCGCTCGGCGACCGCGGGCGCCATTCCGAGGCCCGCGATCGGCTCGTCGCGGCTGAACATCGCCGACTCGCCGACCGTCAAGCCGCGGCCCTTCGCGTAGCCGTCGAAGTCCGCCGGCTTCTTCAGCTTCCCGGCGACATCGTCGGCCACGCGCTGTGCCTCGGCCTGCGCGCGCTCCCATTTCAGCTGGTCCTCGATCTGGGCGCGCACTTCGTCGAGCGTCTTCTTCGCCGCGGGCTTCTTATCTACGAGCTTGATGATGTGATAGCCGAACTGCGACTTTACGAGATCGCTGATCTCGCCGACCTTCATCGAGAACACCGCTTTGTCGAACTCCGGCACCATCTGTCCCTTCGGAAAGAAGTCGAGGTCGCCGCCTTTGACCTTGCTCGCGTCATCCTGCGAATACTCGGTTGCGAGCTTCGCGAAATCGGCGCCCGATTTCGCCTTTGCGAGGACCTCCTCGGCCTGCTTCTTTACCGCGTCGTCGTTCTTGCCGTCTGTCTTGAAGAGGATATGGCTCGCGCGTACCTGTTCGGGCGTCGAGTACTGCTGTTCGTTGTCCTCGTAGTACCGCTTCACGTCGTCGGCGGAGACCGTGATGGTGTTGCGAAGGGCTTGGGTATCGACGAGCGCGTACTTGACCTTCCGCTTTTCAGGCACCTTGAGGTCGTTCTTGTGCGCGTCGTAGTACGCCGTCAGCTCGGCGTCGGTCGCGTCGAGCCCTTCCCGGAACTTGTCGGCCGCGAATGCGACGATTGCGAGCTTCACTTTCTCGTTGCGGCGCCGGAACTCGTCCTCGACCTCCTTGTCGCTGACGGTGATCCAGTTCGTCAACGCCGATCTGAGCTTTTCGATCGTTATTGCGCGGCGGATCTGATCCTCAAAGTCGGATACCGTGAGCGGCGGCGTCTGCAGCTGCAGCAACTGGCGGTAGCGCTGCTCGCCGATGAATTGCCCGTTCTCCTGCAGTCCCGGCATCGATGCAATCCGCGTGCGCACCTCCTCGTCGGTGGCCGTGATTCCGAGCTTGGAGGCTTCCGCGAGCGCCGTCTCCTCCTCGATCATCTGCTGGACGATGCGCTGGTCGATGCCGAGCTGTTTGAGCATCTTCTCGTCGACGTTCCCCCCAAACTGCGCCCGGTAGGCCTGCATCTGCCGCTGATAGGCCGCCCGAAAGCGTCCGACTGTAATATCCCGGCCTTCCACCGAGGCCACGACATCCGAGTTGGCCGCCGCGTCGGACTTCAGGAAGCTGGGGATGTACAGGACGATGAACGCCAGAATCACGATGGCGAGGCTCCACTTGAGCCAGCCCTTGTGTCTGCGCATGCGGTCGAGCATTGTCATGGTTCGGGGGCCTCTGTCTTCGCGTCGAGAAACGACAATTATCGCACGTCCGGAAGTCAGCGGAGCCAGGCGGAGGATAGTCCGCTCCTCCGTGCCAGCGAAGCAGTTTTCTCCGTGATCTCCGCCGCCTCGGTGCCCTCCAGGTAGCCATAACTGTGTTATATTTCTGATGGATAGAAGGAAATCAGAGGGATTCGCCATTCCAACAGGACGCAGACCCGATTGACCCGGATAGGTCGGCAGCCTGGCGCTCGTCGTCGATCGAGCCGCAAAGGCAAGACCGCAACGGGCCGGGACCTTGCGGGACGACTACGGCCCCTCCAGGCGACGCTCAAGCGGAAGCTCTCGCGTGCCGATGTACTAGCGGACATGATTCGCGCCGTCAATGCGAGCCTCGAGCCGGAACGTGTCGCCGAGGCGCTGATGGCGCGGGTCTCTGCGTGGATTCCGGCGGACGGGTGGCTCCTGGTGGCGGTAGATGGCGACGGACGGACGCGTTCGATGGCGGCCGACGCGCTCACGGCGCCGCTCGAATCGGCCGCGCAGGCCGTCGGTGCCTGGGTGATGCGGAACGGGGAGGTCTACAGCTCGGCCAATCTCAGCCGCGATCGCCGGATTGCGGACGATTCGGCGTCCGCGGCCGTCGGCTTTCCTCTGGCGTGCCGAGGCCGGACGATTGGCGCGCTGGTCGCCGTCGACGGCGCTCCGGCGGCAAGCATGCCACGCTTTGCGGCCGCCACGATTACGGCGTTGCTGGCCGGCATCGAGCCGGGCGCGATTGCGCTCGAGAATGCGCTGCGCGTCCAGCGTGCCGAAGCGCTGTCGGTCACCGACGACCTGACGCAGCTGTACAACTCGCGGTTCCTGTCGCAGGTCCTCCGGCGCGAGACGAAGCGGGCGTCGCGCAGCGGTCGCCCGTTGTCGCTGCTCTTCGTGGACCTGGACGGGTTCAAGTCGATCAACGACCGGCACGGGCATCTGTCAGGCAGCCGTGCGCTGGTCGAGGCCGCCGGTGTGATCCGGGCGAGCGCGCGCGAAACCGACATGGTGGCGCGGTTCGGCGGCGACGAGTTCGCGTTGATTCTGCCCGACACCGGCAGCGAAGGGGCGGTGGCGGTCGGCGAGCGTGTCCGCGACCGGATCGCGGCGTTCAAGTTCCTGCACGGTGACGGGCTGGACATCCACCTCACCGTCTCGGTCGGCGTCGCGACGTTGCCCGACGTGGCGGCATCCGCCGATGCGCTCATCCAGGCGGCGGATCAGGCCATGTACTACGTCAAGGAACACGGGAAAAACGGAATTTACGTTGCTGGCGCCTGATCGATTGGCGAGGGGCGAATTCCGAATGCCGAATTTGGGACTGTCGATTGGCGAATGTCGAATGGATTGGCGAATGTCGAATGGAATGGCGAATGCCGAATGGAATGGCGAATGTCGAATGCCGAATGAATGTCGAATGCCGAATGAATGTCGAATGCCATTGAACGTCGGACGCACATTTTCCGCAACCGATTCGGCAACGCCAATGAAATCGGCATTCGGCATTCGGCAATCCATTCGACATTCGGCAATCGATTCGACATTCGACAATCGATTCGACACTCGGCAATCGATTCGACACTCGGCAATCGATTCGACACTCGGCAATCGATTCGACATTCGGCAATCCATTCGACATTCGGCAATCCATTCGACATTCCGCAATCACATTCGACATTCGGCAATCACATTCGACATTCGGCAATCACATTCGGCATTCGCCCGATCTCATTCGGCATTCGGCAATCGAAAACTCGGAATTCGGCAATCGGCAATCGGCAATCGTCGGCGAAGGAGCAGTAGTTGAGTCTTCGTTCTTTATTCTCTCTATTCTCGAGCGATCTGGCGATCGATCTCGGGACGGCCAATACGTGCGTCTATGCGCGCGGGAAGGGCATCGTCGTCAACGAGCCGTCGATCGTGGCCATCAACAAGGTGAATGGCCGGATCGAAGCTGTCGGAAAAGATGCGAAGGACATGCTCGGACGGACCCCGGGCAACATCGTCGCGATCAAGCCGATGAAGGACGGCGTCATTGCCGATTTCGAAGTCACCGAGAAGATGCTGACGTATTTCATCAAGAAGGCGCACAACCGCAACGTGTGGGTGCGCCCGCGGATCGTGATTGGCGTGCCCTCGGAGATCACGCAGGTCGAGAAGCGTGCGGTGAAAGACAGCGCGTACCGCGCAAAGGCGAGCGAGGTGCACCTCGTCGAGGAAGCCATGGCGGCGGCGATTGGCGCCGGCATGCCGATCACCGAGCCGTCGGGCAACATGATCGTGGACATCGGCGGCGGCACGACCGACATCGCCGTCATCTCGCTCGCGGGTATCGTCTACAGCAAGGCGGTGCGCGTGGCGGGGAACGAGATGGACGAAGCGATCATCCAGTACATCAAGAAGACGTACAACCTGCTCATCGGCGAGCGCACGGCCGAGGCGATCAAGATGGAAATCGGCTCGGCGTACCAACTCGACGAACGGATGACGATGGAGATCAAGGGGCGGCACTTGATCGAAGGAGTGCCGAAGACGATCACGATTACCGACGAAGAGATCCGCGAGGCGCTTGCCGAAACGGTGAACGTCATTGTCGACGCGGTGCGCGTTGCGCTGGAGCGGACGCCGCCCGAACTATCGGCCGACATCGTCGACCGCGGCATCGTGCTGACCGGCGGCGGGTCGCTGCTGAAGAATCTCGACAAGCGGCTGCGCGAGGAAACGGGCCTCCCGCTCGCGATGGCGGAGGATCCGCTCTCGTCGGTCGTCCTCGGCGCGGGGAAGATGCTGTCGGATTTCAACTTGTTGCGGAAGATATCCATTGACTAGTGCCTGTGCCGCGGTTCGCGGCTCGCGGTTCGCGGTTCGAAAACCCGACGCGCCGCAAGAACTGCCGAAGCGCGAACCGCGAATCGCGAATCGCGAATGCTAGACGTCCGCCGCCGTACGGGAGTGCTGCTGCTCGCGATGTCGACCGGGCACCTCCTCCTGATCTCGCTGCAGGTGCAGTCGAAGTCGGGCGTGCCGGTGTTTCAGTCCGTCACCTTCGGCGCGTTCGCGCGCGTGCAGGGCGCCACGGCGTCCACCGTCAACGCGATCCGCCACGTCTGGGGCAATTACATCTGGCTCCGGGGTGCGCGCGCCGAGAACGAGACGCTGAAGCGGCAGGTGGCTGACCTCGAGGTGCAGCTGCAGCAGCAGCGCGCGCTCGCTGCGCGAACGCAACGGTTGCAGCAGCTGCTGGATCTGCGCACCGCGTCGAACGTGCCGACCAGGGCGGCCGAGGTCATTGCGGGGAACCCGAATCCCGGCATGCTGACGATCACGATCGGACTCGGGGCCGAGGACGGCGTCCAGAGGGACATGGCGGTAATCGCTCCGGGAGGCATCGTCGGGCGGATTATCGGAGCGCCTGCGGCACATGCCGCGCGGGTGCAGCTCCTCATCGACCGCAACGCGGCCGCGGGGGCGTTCACCGAACGCACGCATGCGGGCGGAATGATTGTCGGCGCCGACAAGGATCGGCCGTTCGTGATGGACATGGTGTCGAACCTTGCGGACGTGCAGGCGGGGGACGTGGTCGTCGCCTCTGGCGTCGACGGCATCTATCCGAAGGGCTTCGTCATCGGCCGCGTCGAAACCTCGGAGCGCGGCTCGGGCTTGTACCGGAACATCACGGTCAGGCCTGCAGTCGACTTCTCGAGCCTGGAGGAAGTGCTCGTCGTGCTCGTTCCGCCCGGGCCCGCGACGCCTGACGAGCCTGCCGCGACACCGGCGCCCGCCGCCGCGGTGACCCCTGCCGGGCCGCCGCGATGAAGATCGCCGCGGTCATGGCCGCGCTCGTCCTCGCGCTGGTGCTGCAGGCGACGATCGCCGGGATGTGGATGAAGGGCGCGACGGCGGTCAACCTGGTGCTCGTGGCGGTCGTTTACGTCGCGCTGGCTTTCGGGCCCGTGACCGGCATGCTGGCCGGCACGGCGGGCGGACTGGCGCAGGATGCCATCGCCGGAGGTATCGTTGGAATAGGCGGACTGTCGAAAACGCTGGTCGGCTTCCTCGTGGGCGTCCTGGGCGCGCAGTTCATCGTGTCCACGACGATTCCCCGCCTGGTGATGTTCGTGGCGGCCTCGTTCGCGCACGAGCTTTGCTTCCAGACGCTGTACGCGCTGGTGGAGTCGAGAGGCGTTCACATCCAGTACTCGGTGGTGCTGACCCAGGCGCTGGTCAACGGCCTCGTCGGCATCATCGCGTTCTTTGTCGTGGAGCACGGACCCGAGGTGGTTCAGCGGCGGCGCAGTTATCGCGCGGCATCGAGCCGGCGAAGGTATTGACCATGAGTACGACCCCCATTCTGCCCGACGATCGGCGCAGCCTCACGCTGCGGCTGTCGGTCATGCAATACATCGTGACGGCGGCGTTTGCCGCGCTCGCGATCAGCTTCTGGGTCTTCCAGATAGCGCAGCACGAGAAATTCCGCGAAATGGCGGAAGAAAACCACCTGCGCAAGCTGCCGCTGCCGGCGCCGCGCGGCGTGTTGCTGGATCGCAACGGGCGCGTGCTCGTCGAGAACCGCGACAGCTACAGCATTGCGCTCGTCCGGGAGCAGACACGCAATCTCGACGAGACGCTGCGGGTCCTCGCGTTCGCGACCAAGGCGGACGAGGCGCAGCTCCGGGATACGATCATCCGCCGGCGCCGGGAGCCGAGCTACCGGCCGATCGTGCTGATCGAGAACGCCACATTCGAGCAGGTCGTCGCCGTCCACGCGCGCCAATGGGAGCTGCCCGGCATCATCGTGCAGCACGTGCCGTCCCGCCATTACCCGGCCAGCGAGATGGCCGCGCACCTGTTCGGATACGTATCCGAGATTACGGAATTGCAGCTGCAGAAGCCCGAGTACGCGGGGGTCGAGCCCGGAACGATGGTCGGCCAGGCGGGTGTCGAGCTCGCCTACAACAAGCTGCTGATGGGGGAGGACGGCAACAAAACAGTGGTCGTCAACAGCGTGGGGCGCGAGATCGGTGTGCCGGTCGGAGAGGACCCTCCCAAGGAAGGACGCCGTCTCCAGTTGACGATCGACGCTGACGTGCAGCAGGCGGCGGAGGACGGGTTCGAGGCCACCGGATTCAACGGCGCGGCCGTCGTGCTCGATCCGCGCAACGGCGAGGTGCTCGCGTTCACCAGCCGCCCGGCATACGACCCGAATGCGTTTGCCGGCGGAATCGATCGCGCAACCTGGGCAGAGCTGAATACCGACGACTTGCACCCGCTGACCAATCGCGCACTGCAGGGAAAGTACTCGCCCGGATCCACATTCAAGATGATCGTCGGCCTTGCCGGTCTCGAGGAAGGCGTCATCTCGCCGAACTTCACCGTACATTGCGGCGGCGGCGCGACCTTCTACGGACGCTTCTTCAAGTGCTGGGAAAAGGGCGGACACGGCACGATCGATCTGCGCCACGCGATCGAGCAGTCATGCGACGTGTACTTCTACACGGTCGGCAACATGCTGGGGGTCGATCGCATCAACAAGTGGGCGACGCTGTTCGGACTCGGCGTCAAGTCGGGCATCGACCTGCCGAACGAGGTGCAGGGGCTCGTTCCCTCGACCGCCTGGAAGGCGCAATACACCAAAGAGAAGAAGTGGTACGCGGGCGAAACGATTTCGGTCGCCATCGGACAGGGCCAGGTTTCAGTCACGCCGATCTCGCTCGCCGTCTATGCAGCAACGCTGGCAAACGGCGGCACTCGCGTGACGCCGCATCTGATCAAGGCCATGGACGACGGCAACGAGCTGAAACCGGTGCCGCCGCCAGCGGCTCAATCGCAAGTGGAGGTAAGCTCCGAGAAGCTCCAGGCGATTCGCGATGGCATGTGGCTGGTCGTCAACGGCGATCACGGAACGGCACGCCGGGCGGCCATTCCCGGCAAGGATGTGTGCGGCAAGACGGGCACGGCACAAGTCATCTCGAACCAGGGCCGCGCCGCCGCGCGAACGACCAAGAACCTGCGCGACCACGGCTGGTTCACCTTCTTCGCTCCGCGCGACAACCCCGAGATTGCGGGCGTGGTGTTCCTGGAGCACGGGATCCACAGCGCGAACGCCGCGAGCGTCGCAAAGTACATCCTCCTCACGTACTTCGCGAAGAAGGAAGGGCAGCCGCTGCCTCCGAAGCCGACGCGCGAAGACATGCATCTCGACCTGCGCGATCCGTTCGCGCGCGGGGCCGCCGCGCCCGAGGGGCAGTAAACCCATGTTCGAACGCCGGCTGTACTTCCACATCGACTGGCTCCTGCTCGGCGCCGTGCTGCTCCTTGCCGCGCTCGGCGTGTCGATGATCTACAGCACGACGTATGTGACGCTGGCCGACGGCAGCGGGCACGCCGGCGCGCGCTTCTGGGTGCAGCTCTACGCGGTCGGCATCGGCGTGATCGCAATGCTGATCTGCCTGACGCTCGACTATCGCTTCCTGGCCGAGCATTCGCTCGCGCTGTTCGTGGGGCTCGTGCTGCTCCTCCTCTACGTGCTCATCGGCGGGAAGAACGCCGGTGGATCGACGCGATGGATCTCGCTCGGCAGCTTCAACCTCCAGCCGTCCGAGTTCGGGCGGCTCGGGCTCGCGCTCATCCTCGCGATGTACTTCGGCGAGAACCGGCGCGGCGCGAAGAACAACAGCGATCTGTTCGTCGCGGGGCTGTTCTTCATCGTTCCATTCGTGCTCATCGCCAAGCAGCCGGACCTTGGCACGGCGGTCACGCTCGTGCCCGTGGCCTTCGGGATCGCCTACTTCGCGGGCCTTCGGCTCCGGCTCATCGCCATCGTCGCAATCGCGACGCTGCCGCTGGCGGCGGTCGCGTGGAAGGTCGCCCTCAAGGACTATCAGAAATCACGTATCGAGACATTTATCGACCCTGAAAAGGATCCGCGCAACCACGGGTATCAGCAGATCCAGGCGCGCGTGACCGTCGGCTCGGGCGGTCTGACAGGCAAGGGCTTCCGAAAGGGGACGCAGGGACAATACAAGTTCCTGCCCGTCGCCGACAACGATTTCATCTTCTCGGTCCTCGCGGAGGAGCAGGGCTTCATCGGTGTGCTCGTCGCGTTGGGCCTGTACTTGTTCGTCATCCTGCGATCCGTCGAGGCAGCCCGGCTCGCCAAGGATCGCATCGGCGCGTATCTGGTCGGAGGCATCATTTCCGGCTTTGCCTTCCAGGTGATTTACAACATCGCGATGTCGGCGGGTCTGGCCCCGGTCAAGGGGCTGACGCTTCCACTGATGAGCTATGGAGGCTCGTCGATGATCGCAACGCTCGCGGCGTTCGGATTGATTCTGAACGTCCGCATGCGCAGGTTTACGAATTAGGTTCGCAATCGCGGTTCGCGATTCGCGATTCGGGGTTCGCCGGTTCTTGGATTCGAACATGACGTTTCTTCTGGCAGTGCTCGCGTGCTGGTTGGCGTGGCGGATCATCGCCGCGACTGCCGTGCCTGCGTGTGTCTACGGAACGCCGCGTTCGGCAGATTTGTGGAGTCTGGTACATGAACAAGGAGATGATCATCTCCGCGGGCGATCACGACACGCGTGTCGCGATCCTCGAGGACGATCAGGTCGTCGAAATCTTCATCGAGCGCGAGCGTCAGCGCGGTGTTGTCGGCAACATCTACAAAGGCCGGGTGTCGAAGGTCCTTCCCGGCATGCAGTCCTCCTTTGTTGACATCGGCCTCGAGCGCGACGCGTTCCTCTACGTGTCGGAGGTCGTCAACACCGTCGAGGAGTTCGAGCGGCTCGAATCGGGCGACGAGGAGGACGATGCGCCGGTGTTGGACGACAATCCAGAGCCGGTGCCGGCGGAGGTCGGCGCGGAGACGATCGCGGCCAGAATGCCCGAACGGCGCGCCGTGCCCCGCACCGCAGACGCCAGGCCCGGACATGCTCGAGAAGAACGGCCGCAGCCCAAAATCGAAGACCTGTTAAAGGAAGGACAGGAAGTCCTCGTCCAGGTCGTCAAGGAGCCGCTCGGCACCAAAGGCGCGCGCCTGACCTCGCACGTCACGATGCCGGGCCGTTTCCTGGTCTTCATGCCCACGGTGGACCACGTGGGAGTGTCCCGCAAGATCGACTCGCGCGAAGAGCGCGCCCGGCTGCGCGGCATCGTCCGCGAGTTCCGCGAAGAGCACGGGTTCATCGGGGGCGTGATCATCCGCACCGCGGCATCCGGCCGCTCGAAGGAGGACATCGTCAGCGACCTGTCCTACTTCCATCAGGTGTGGACGGAAATACGCCAGAAGATGGAAACGCGCCGCCCGCCGGCCGTTCTCTTCCAGGAGCAGAGCCTCGTCACCAAGCTGCTGCGCGACCTGCTGACCGACGACTACAGCGCTATCCGCATCGACAACGACCAGGAGCACCGGCGCGTCGTCGCTCTGGTCGAGCGCATCATGCCCGCCCTGCTGTCGCGCGTGAAACTGTACACGAAGGAGTTTCCGATCTTCGAGGAATACGGCGTCCAGACCGAGATCGACAAGGCGCTGCGGAGCAAGGTCTGGCTCAAGTCGGGCGGCTATCTCGTGATCAATCAGACCGAGGCGCTCGTCGCGATCGACGTGAACACTGGACGCTACGTGGGGAAGCGCACCGGGCGCCTCGAGGACACGATCGTGAAGACCAACCTCGAGGCCGTGAAGGAGATCGTGCGCCAGATCCGTCTTCGCGATCTGGGCGGCATCATCGTGCTCGACCTCATCGACATGGAGGAAAAGAAGAACCGGCAGAAGGTCTTCCAGGAAGTCGAGAAAGAGCTTCGCAAGGACCGCTCGCCGTCGAAGGCGCTGCAAGTGTCGGACTTCGGCCTCGTGATCGTCACGCGCAAGCGTGTGAAGCAGAGCATCGAGCGGCAGTTGACCGATCCGTGCCCGTACTGCTCGGGTTCGGGAACGATCAAGTCGGCGTCGACGATCTGCTACGAGATCCTGATGGAGATGAAGAAGATCGGCAGCGAGATCGAGGGGCAGGGCGTCATTCTGCGCGTCAATCCGGACATCGCGCGTGCGTTGAAAGAAGAGGAGAGTGCGGTCCTGCGCGACATGCAGCACACGCTGGGCAAGACGGTCACGATCAGGCCCGACTCACACCTGCATCACGAGCAGTTCGACCTGATGGCGATTTACTAGGGCGGGGTCTCAAGACCCCGCCCTACCCCTTACCTTTCCAACTACGGCTGCGCCGAGCCGCCGGTCGGGAAATAGATCAGGTAGTGGTTGCCCCCTTTGTTGAACCACACCCGCACGTACTCGTTCCCCTTCAGCGTCTGCACCTTCGGCGCGCCTCCGGCAGGCGGCGGCGCATCCTTGACGACGTTCTTCACCTCGGCCTGCGGGACGATCGTGACGACCTCTCGACCTTTGACGGTCCCCTTCTGGAGGAACTCGACCCAGCGCTCGAGGTTCTCGCTCTGTCCCTTGGCGTCCGGCTTCGATTCCTGGGCCGTCAGCCGCACCTGATAGGTGCCGGCTGGGAGCGGCTTGCCGTCGGCCGTCTGCGCCTTGGCCAGGTGCACGGTTCCGAGCACCAGCTCACCATTCGGTGCCGTCGGCGTCTGATCGGTGTTCGGTTGCTGGTTCGGCGTCTTGTGCTGCGCGAGCGCAGGAGCCGCCGTCAGCGCGCCCGCCAGGACTCCCACCAGAACCCACTGATGTCTCATAACGACTCTCCTCACAAATCCAACACGCTACGCCGTGATTATAGGCCTGGACGGCGCAAGAGTGCTCGTGTCGTTGCCGAGCAAGCGGAGTGCCACCGTATCGGAGGGAAAAGGCAAAGGGTAGAAGACAAAAAGGCAGAAAGCGACGGAGGCGCGTGTCATAAAACCGAACAACCGGGGGAGACCGGGGTCAGACCAGGGTCAGACCAGGGTCCGACCAGGGTCAGACCAGGGTCCGACCCCCTCTGGGCTTCAGCGCTTGGAAACGACGACGCTTCCGGAGAAAGTCGTGACGCTGAGGACGGCGCTGCCGTCGCCGTAAACCCCCCGCAAGGCGCGCCGGCGCATGGGGCCGCCGTCGCCGGTCGACGAACTGGTGAGCGGCAGATCCGACCGAACCGAGCCGCTGAAGGAGTTGGCCTCGAGCTCGAACCCGGTATTGCCCGCGACGTCGACCCGGACGTTCCCGGAGTGCGACGTGAACTCGTAGCGGCCGCCTTTCGCGAGCGCACCTCCATACTGCACGTCGCCGCTGATCGAGTGAGCCTCGACCCGATCGCACTGCACGTCCTCGATCTGCACGGCGCCGCTGACGCTGCCGACGTTGACGCGCCGGGCGGTCACCTTGCGCAGCACCACGCCGCCGCTGACGCTCTGGGCCTCGACTGCGCCGTCGATCTGCGTGTCGAGAATCTCGACGGAGCCCGAGACCGACTTCGCCGACGCGATCCGCCCGGCATTCGCCAGACGCACGCCGCCGCTGATCGTGTTGACCGTCAGGTCGCCCTTGACATCCGACACGCGCACGTTGCCGGAGATCGAGCTGATCGTCAGACGCGTCCCGGCGGGCGTGCTGACCGTGTAGGAGACCGACACGTTCGTCCCGCGCCGCCCCCAGCCATACCCACCCTGTTCGCTCTGCGGGAATTCGGCCTTGACCTCCGCGCGTCCGTTGCGTTCGGTGATCGCGATGTTGACGGCGCCGAGCATCGCCTTGGCGTCGTCAGCAGTGCGCGCGCGCGCCGTCTTGACGATGTCGATCGTCGTGTCGGCGCCGTTTCCCTTCGTGACGGTCACGTCGCCCGCGATGTTGGAAAGAGAGAGCTCGCCGGTGGCTCCGAGCTTCAGCGTCCGCGTCTGACGATCGGTCTGCTCCTCGCGCCCTTGCTGGTAATGGACGCTCCGGACGCTCTCGACAGCGTCGCGCACGGATGCGTGCAGCCGCTCGCGTGAAGGCTGCGCCGACGCCGGCGCGGCCCCGCTCAGAACGATCGCCAGGACGATGACATCTATCTTTCGCATCTGGGTGTCTGTCTCTCTTCTGCCGTGGCTACGATTTGTTCGCTCCGTCGACAATCTGTGCGGCGCCCGCCGCGTTTCCTTTCCGCATCTCGTTCATCAGCGCGATCGTGTCCTGCAGCAGCGCGACCTTGCGGCGCAGCGCGTCGAACAGGCTGTCGCGCGCCGGCGCGCTGAGCGGCTCCGCCTTGAGCGCCGAACGGCTCTCGGCGATCGCCTGATCAATCACCTGCAGGTTTTTCTGGAGCATCGCGGCGGTCTGCGGATCGAGCACCGATTGGGAGCCGCCGGACGCAGCCTGGTCGAGCCGTGCCGCCTGTTCGAGCTTCGCGATTGCATTCTGGTAATGCTGCTCGGCCAACCTGAACTCCGCCTCCACGCTTTCGACGTCGACGCTCGTCTGCGCGTTGCTCGGGGATGCCGGAGGGGTGGCCGTGGGCGGCGACGCGATCGACGTCGAGGACGGCGACGCCGGTTGCCGATACTCGGTCCACAGCATCACGATCGATCCGCCGACGAGCAGCACGAGCGCCGCTGCGATGGCGAGAAGCGCCGCATGCCGCGTGGTGCGCACCGTTCGGACCTCGGGCGGAGGCGCTACGCGTCCCTGCTGTCGAAGACGGCCCGCGATCTGGAGCCACACGCCCGCGGGCGGCTCGAGCGGCTCGAGAGACGCGGCCGTGTCGTGGATGATCTGCAAGTCGGCGGCAAGCGTGCGGCACGCCTCGCACTCGGCAAGATGGCGTTCCAGTTCGGCGCGCCGAATCGGAACGATCGTGCCGTCGACCAGGTCGTCAATCCACTCGCGATATTGAGTGCAAGTCATGGCCGTAGCAGCGCGCGCAAACGGAGCCGCGCTTTGTGCACCTGCGATTTCGAGGTTCCCTCGGCGATCCCGAGCGCCTCTCCCACCTCGCGGTGCTCGAGGCCCTGGACGTCGTGCAGCACGAAGGCGGCCCGACACCCGTCGGGGAGCCTCGCGAGTGCGCGTTCAAGGTCCATCTTGGTCACCGTCTGTTCCGCCAGCGTCCGCCCGCCCGGCTCGTAGTTGCCCGCTTCGTCGTCGAGCGTATCGGTCGCCTGATTCGTCCGCGCGGCGCGGCTTCGGAGGTAGTCCAGGCAGTGGTTCGTTGCCAGCCTGTAGAGCCACGTTCCAAGCGCCGATTCACCACGGAAGCCCTCCAGCTTGCGGTGCGCAGAGAAAAAAATCTCTTGCAGCAGGTCTTCCGCGTCGGCGGGATTGCCCACCATGCGGCACGCCAGGCTGAACAGCTTACCCGCGTGCGCCCGGTACAGCTCCTCGAACGCGCCGAGGTCGCCGCGACGGCAGCGGTCGACGAGCGCCATGTCCTCCGCACGCGCGGGGGAGACTGCCGGGCTCACTATCAACTTAGACGTAGGCGTCAATGGGAGACGTTGCCCTTCGGCTCGCGTGTAACCCGTGCTCGCTCAGGGCAGGCCCGTGAAATCACGGCTGCCCAGTCCGGATCCTAGGAATGTAACGTAAAAAGCGCGGGTCAGGTTCGCCGGTATTTGAAGCGTTTCGCGCCGAATTCCCGTATGGTCGAGCCGCTCACGGCGATCCCCTCGGCTCTGAGGAGGGCTCGCTTCAGCTCGAGATTGCCGCCATATCCGCCAATTTTGCCGCCAGCGGCGATCACGCGGTGACAGGGAACGTCGTGACGCCGGCAGTCCCGCATGATGTTGCCCACAGCACGCGCCGCCCGGGGCTTCCCCGCCGCTGCTGCGACATCGCCGTAGGTCGCGACCCGGCCGGCCGGAATACGGCGGACTGACGCAAGGACGCGATCGCGAAATGCTGATTGTCGATTGCTGATTGCTGATTTACCTGCCGAATGCTGGATTGTTGATGGCTCTTTCATCAATCCTCAATCCCAAATCATCAATCATCAATCGTCAATAAATCAGCATTCAGCAATCGACAATCAGCATTTCAGAAGGCGAAGCGTACGCCCGCCGCCCCCTGTATCCCTCCCGCCTTCATCGACCGCACATGTCCCTCGCGCACGTCGAGGTCCAGGTTGGCGCGCGTATATCGCACGAGGCCGCCAAACCCTATCGCGCGATTCAAATGCCACGTCACGTCTGCGCCCGCATTGAAACCGATGGCGGATGCGTTCGCCGAGTTCGTGACCGCGCTGCTGAAC
>JBKPTT010000080.1:0-41536 GCA_046735635.1 Acidobacteriota bacterium
CTTCACGCTTTTCTGCTTTGAGAGTGGCTTCCATATCAGCTTTCAGCTATCAGCGTTCAGCTATCAGCTAGTTCTCAGCCATCAGCTATGAGCGAGCTGACAGCTGATGGCTGATAGCTGACAGCTGTTACACGAACAACGACGAGACCGACGTCTCCTCGTGAATGCTGCGAATCGCCTGGCCGAGGAGCCTGGCCACCGACAGCACCTTGATCTTCCCGCACCGCGCGCGCTCACCGTTGAGCGGGATCGTGTTGGTGATGATCACCTGATCGATTGGCGCCGCTTCGAGACGCTCGATCGCCGGTCCGGACAGCACGCCGTGGACCGCGCACGCGAGCACGCGCGCCGCGCCGTTCTGCTTCAGCGCGTGCGCCGCCTTCACGATCGTGCCTGCCGTATCGATGATGTCATCCTGAATGATGCAGGTCTGTCCGCTGACATCACCGACGACGTTCATCACCTCGGCCGTGCCGTCGTCGCTCCGGCGTTTGTCGATGATCGCCAGGTCGGCGTCGAGCCGTTTCGCATACGCGCGCGCCCGCTCCGCGCCCCCCGCGTCCGGCGAGACAATCGTCAGGTTCGGCAGCGCGAGCTTCGAGCAGTAATCGATGATCACCGGCGCGGCGAACAGGTGATCGACCGGAATATCAAAGAACCCCTGGATCTGCGCTTTGTGCAGATCCATCGTCAGCACGCGATTCGCCCCTGCCGCGCTCAACAGGTTGGCCACGAGCTTCGCCGAGATCGGCACGCGCGGCTTGTCCTTGCGATCCTGGCGCGCGTAGCCGTAGTACGGAATCACCGCCGTGATGCGCGAGGCCGACGACCGGCGGAACGCGTCGATCATCACGCAGAGTTCCATGATGCTGCGGTCCACGTCCGCGCACGTGGGCTGCACGACGAACACATCCGTGCCCCGGATGTTCTCGTCGATCTGGAACGAGCACTCGGTATCCGGAAACCGCTGCAGCCGCGCGTGGCCGATCGAAACGTCCAGGAACTCGGCAATCTCCTGGGCAAGGGCCGGGTGTGCGCTGCCAGAAAACAGTTTCAGCTGGCCACCATTCATCGGGACGTCCTGAAGATGCGTCAGCGAATGTTTTCTCTCGCCCCGGCCGGCCGAGGCGGCGGGCACTGTGGTTGGGGCGGGAGGATTCGAACCTCCGAATACGGGATCCAAAGTCCCGCGCCTTACCGCTTGGCCACGCCCCATCAACACCCCTGTGGCGGCCTCGCTCACACGAAGCCCGAAGGCGCGGCCCGCACAGATGTCCGCAAAACGATAAGTTTAGCCGGATTCACGCTCTCTTGGCAACGGGCCTCGACCGGCGTTCGTATTGGCCCCGCGTCAACGTCCGGGTCAGCACGGCTCGGGTGCCGCCACGCGACAGCGGGCGAAGACATTTCGCCGCCGCGGCGCGGCTTCGAAACAGGCCGAAAACCGCCGATCCGCTGCCCGACATCGCAGACGCCACGGCACCGGCGTCGCGCAACGCGGTCTTCAATGCGCCGATCTCCGGATGCCGGCGGACGACCGGCGGCTCCAGATCATTGATCATCTGCGCCGCGCGTGTGGGCCATGGCACAGGCAGCACCTGAATTTCGCGCGGCTCCTTCAGCCCGGCCGTTCGATCCTCGTCGTACCACGAGTAGGCTTCGCTCGTCGATACGCCGAAAGGCGGGCGCGCCACGACGACCCAGTGGGGCGGGAGGTCGACGAGCGGATAGATTTCTTCCCCCCGCCCGAGGCCGAGCGCAGTGCCGCCCGACAGAAAGAACGCGACGTCGGCGCCGATACCAGCCGCGATCTCGCGCAGCAGCGTGACGGGCGTTTTCCCCCACAGTCGTGTCAACGCAACGAGCGCAGCGGCCGCGTCGGCACTCCCGCCGCCGAGCCCAGCCTCCAATGGGATCGCTTTGTCGATCGTGACTACGGTGTCGCGCGGCGCACCGTCGCGGCCGAGGGCCGCCCACAACGCTGACGCGGCGCGCCAGACGAGGTTGCTGTCGTCGATCGGCACGCCGGGCGCCTGGCACTTCAAGGTAAATGGCCCGGGCCGCTCGGCGAACGTGAGCGTGTCGTGCAGCTCGATCGTCTGGAAGACGGTCCGCAGCTCGTGAAATCCATCGGCGCGAATCCCCAGAACGCGCAGATCGAGATTCACTTTCGCAGGCGCCCGCGCGATCACTTTCATGGCGGTCATCGCTCGCCGAGCGGGCCGGAGCGGCGGAGTTCCTCGATCGTCATCAGTTGAGCGCCGGCAGGAATCTCGAGCTTGAACGCCGACGGATCGAGCGGCTTGTTCACTTCCAGCTGCGATACACGCAGCGCGATGTCGGCGTCGCCGCCTTCCGGGGTCTTCATCACCAGCCGCAACCGGTCGGCGCGGCCGGCAGCAAACTCGTCGTAATAGATCGTGAGCGCCCCTTTTCGTGCGGCAACCTCGCGCCACCTTCCGTCGACCATGCGCAGCCACACCGTCGCGGCACCCGCGTCCACCGACGCCCACCCGTTGCCGTACGCGCGGCCGTCGCTCGCCGATCCAACGTAAAACGCGCAGCCGGCAATCGCCGACTGCAATTCCCTCGGTTCGATCCTGATCCCGGTCAGCGCCTCGATGATTGCCGTCGGCGGCGCATCGCGAAGATAGCGTCCGTCACGCGGCAGAACGAGCGTTGATTGATTGCCGGCCGCCGACAGGATGAAAAATGGCTTTCCCCACGGCGCGATGCCCTCGAGAACAACGCGATCCGGATCTTCGACGCCGACATCGACGCGCCCGCGAAGCTTCTGGCGGCCGGCGCGACCGCTCATCGACAACACCGCGGTGAGGCTGCTGAGATCGTGACACTGCTCGGTGGATTGTGAGTAGGCCGACGAGAAATCGGCGAACGGGGCTCCCGCCCCCGAGGGCAGCGAAACGTTGGGAGCGCGGCCGCACGCCGCCAGAAGCATCAAGAGCAGAAGGGCTGGGGTCGCCGGACCCCGGCGCCTACCGCTTGACGCGAGCACGCGCGTCACGCACCTTCTTCTCCACCCGGATACGGTCGATCGAGTCGCCGTCCCCCGCGAGCGAGCGCTCCCATGCGGCTAATGCATCCGCGAACCGCTGCTGCTTGAAACGCAGATCGCCGAGGTGGTCCTGCACGGTGGAGCTGGATGGGAGCTGCTGCGCCGCCTGCGTCAGTGGCGCGTCCGCAAGATCGATCTTCCCCTGCTGGTAGTACGCCCACCCCAGGCTGTCGAGGTACGAAGGATTTCCCGGCTCGACCTTCAGCGCCCGTTGTACGAGGTCGACGGCTTCGTCGAGTTTCTGGCCGTGATCCGCGAGGAGATAACCAAGCGAGTTCAGCGCGTTGCCATCGAGCGGATCCTTCGAGAGATGATCGCGGAGAACCCGCTCGGCGTCGGGAAGACGCCCCGCCTTCTCGAGCAGGCCGGCGTACTCGTAGACGAAGCCCGAATTCTGCGGGGCAGTCTTGATCAAGGCCTCGAATGCCTTGATTGCCTCGGGGGTCCGCCCTCTGTCCTGTAAGAGCTGCGCCTCGAGGTACGGGCCGCGCGGATCCTCGGGATATGCGGACTTGAGCTGCTGGCTGACTGCGGTCGCCGCGTCGAAGTCTTTCAGCTGCCGCTCGGACTGCGCCAGCATGTACAGCACGCTCGCATCTGCGGGGGTCCTTTTCTTTGCAGCAGTCTCGAGCAGCGCCCGGGCCTCCGCAGCTTTTCCCGCGTTGATGAGCGCCGCCCCCTGCCGCGGGGAGAGGTCCAGGCGAGGATTCGCGGCGCTGGCGCGTGCGTACGCGTCGGCGGCTTCCTGATAGCGACGCTGACGCTCGTACAATTCGGCAACCCGGATCTGCCCTCGCAGAAACGTCGGATTGTATTCGAGCGCATTCTCCATCGCGGTCGTCGCGTCGGCGACCCTACCCACCCCTTCCAGAGCGGCCGAGAGCAGCATCGCCCCTTCGCCGTACCCGGGCTGATCTTCGAGGACGCGCCGGAGGCTGATGATTGCCTTGTCGTAGTCGCGGGCGTTGAGGTACAACCGGCCCAACATCAATTCGAGATTGAGGTCCACGCCCGCCTCACGGCGGCTCTTCTCGAGCGCAGCGATGGCTTTCGTCGCGTACTGCGCCGGGTCGTCACCAGAGCGAAACGGCCGGCGTTGCTCGCTCAACGCGGCGTAGATGGATCCGACCACCCTGTTCGCTTCGCGGTTGGCGGGATCAATTGCCAACGCCGCTTCGGCGGTCTCCATCGCCTCGCGCGCGCGGTCCTGGCGAGCGTAAAGCGCTGCCAGCTCCGCGCGAAGCTCCGCGGTACGCGGCTCCAGCTCGATCGCTTTCTTGTGGGCAGCGATCGCCTCCTCGACCTTGTCCGCGTCCTCGAGGTGGCGGCCGAGCATGAAGTAATACGTCGCCGGCGCATCGGCGCTGGTCGCGCCGGACGCGGACGGCGACTGCGCAGAGGCGGCACCCGTCGCGGCCGTGAAAACGAGGACGAACGCCGGGAGGATGGACTTCATGACGCGACTATAATCAATGATTAACGATGAATGATTAATGATGAAGCTTAATGTTGACAGACTTTGCCACCCGAACGCCTGAGCTTAAGATTATCAGGGCTTCGCACAGTTGGATTCATCATTCACCATTCATCATTGAAATCAGCAATCAGCAATCAGCAATCAGCACTGGCGAAGGGAATGGTATGGCGATCGACCCGGAACTGCTCGAGATCCTCGCGTGCCCGAACTGCAAGACGAAGGTCGAGCTCGTAAAGGACGGCACGGCTCTGAAGTGCGGCCAGTGCAAGCGCGTGTATCCGATCAAGGACGACATTCCGGTGATGTTGCTGGACGAGGCGACTATCGAGCAGTAATCGCGGCTCGCGGTTCGCGGGTCGGCCGCCAGCCGCGATTCGAAGCGCGACCCGCGAATCGCGAATCGCGACCGTGAACATTCTCCTTATCCGGCTGCGATTGATCGGCGACGTGGTGTTCACGACGCCGATGCCGCGGGCACTGAAGCGTGTCTATCCTGGTTCGCGGGTCGCCTATCTCGTCGAGCCGGAAGCCGCGCCGGTGGTGAACGGAAACCCGCACCTCGACGAGGTCATCGTCGCGCCGAGACGGCGCGGGCTGGCGCGAGTGGCAACCGACCTGCAAATGGCGCGGCGGTTACGTCGCGCGCGGTACGACGTCGTGCTGGATCTCCACGGGGGACCGAGGAGCGCGTGGCTCGCGCTTGCGACGGGAGCGCCGCAGCGAATCGGGTATGAAATCGCCGGGCGCACGTGGATGTACACGAAAGTGGTTCCTCGTCCACGGGAGCTGCGGAAGCGGCATTCGGTCGTGAACCAGTGGGACCTGCTCGAGGCGATCGATCGGTGGCCGGCCGGCAGTCCCGACCCCGCGCGCGACTCGGTAGAGATGGCGGCCGACCCGGCGGCGCAGGCCCGGATCGCCCAGCGGCTCGGAGCCGCGGGTGTGATGCCGGACCATGAACTGGTCGTCGCGCACGTGAGCGCGGGTAATCCGTTCCGACGGTGGCCGGAGGAATCGTTCTCGGCGCTGGTTACACGACTCGCGTCGGCATCGCCGATGCGGCGGATCATTCTGAGCTCGGGTCCGTCCGACCGCGACGCCGCGTCGCGAATCGCAGCCACAGCCCGTCAGGTCCTCGGGCCGGCCGCCGATCGCATCGTCGATTTCGGCGAGTTCGACCTGGCCGAGCTGCGGGCGCTGATCGAACGAAGCCGGCTGTTCGTCGGCGGTGATACGGGGCCGCTGCACATTGCAGCAACCACGGCGACGCCGATAGTGGGAATATATGGACCAACCGAATCGGTGCGTTCTGCGCCATGGCGTGACCCGCGCATTCCGACCGAGTCGGTCGAGATTACGGGGCTGCCGTGCCGCCCGTGCGACCAGCGGGTCTGCGAGCCAGGCGATTTTCGATGTCTAACTACGTTGAAGCCCGAAGAGGTCCTTTTGGCGGCGGAGCGCGCGATGAAAACGCGCGCCTGATTGTCGCAGGGACTCCAGGCGCCCGTCTCGAGCGCGCTGCCTATTACGCGATCCTCGCGTTTGTGGCGCTCTTGCCGTTCTCGATTTTTGCCTCCGAGCTCCTCCTGACAATTGCCGGGCTGTTGTGGCTCGGGGTGACGCTTCGCAGCCACGAGGGCTTCGAGGCGCCATGGATGTTCTGGCCCCTTGCGGCCTACGCTGGAGCCACGCTGGTCGCGGCGTTGTTTTCGGTCGATCCCGGGACCAGCTTCATCGACTGCAAGCAGCTGCTCCTTTTCGCCATCATTCCCATTTGCTACCGGCTGCTTTCAGGACAGCGTGCGCTTACCGCGATAGACGTCATCATCACGGCGGGAGCGATCAGTGCGGTGATCGGCCTGGTGCAGTTCGGAATCCTGCAGTTCGATCATCTCGGCCAGCGGCCGCGCGGCTCGCTTGGCATGTACATGACGTACTCGGGGCAGCTGATGCTGATCGCGTGCACCGCCACCGCCCGGCTGCTGTTCCGCAAAGATGACCGGCTGTGGACCGCACTCGTCATGCCGGCGCTGGTCGCCGCGCTTGCCGCGACGCTGACGCGCAACGTGTGGATCGGGGCGTGCGCAGGGATCGGCCTGCTGTTCCTGATGCGCGATTTCCGCCTCGTTGCGATCGTGCCGGTCGCCGCGGCATTGTTCTTCGCGGTTGGTCCGGCGCAGCTCACCGACCGCTTCTATTCGTCGTTCCGGGTGACAACACACCGACACGACAGCGCAGCGACCGAAGCTACTGTGCTGTCGAACCGCGACAGGGTCGCCATGCTGCACTCCGGTCTACGCATCATCAAGGACAATCCTCTGACCGGCGTCGGTCCCGACATGGTCGTGCGGGTCTACCCGTCCTATCGGGATCCGCAGGCGGTGCAGCAGCTGAACTCCCATCTGCACAACGTCCCGCTCCAGATCGCCGCCGAGCGCGGAATCCCCGCGCTCCTCCTGTGGCTCTGGTTCATCTTCACGCTTCTGCGTGATTTCGTGAAGGCGCGGCACACCACACGCGTGCCGTCGATTGTCAATGCTGCTCTCGCCTGTACGGTCGCCATGCTCGCGGCCGGCATGTTCGAATACAACTTCGGCGACTCGGAAGTGCTGATGCTCTTCCTCGTGCTCGTGACGCTCCCCTATGCCGCCGAGCGCACGCCCGGCGCCTCTCCGCTGCCGTGAGTCAGCGCGGCTCGTCTGCTCTTGTCAGCGTAGGACGCTGATGAGCATCGCAGGCGGATTGGTGATCAGCGAAGGCCCGGCGGCTCAGCGCAGCGGTTGGTGATGAGGAGGACCTCCGGCAGCGGATCGCGTGCGAGGACGGCTTTGAGCTTGATGTTCACGGTGGGCCGGCGATCGAGGACGCACGTGCCGCGCAGCTCCCGCGCGATCTCGTCGTAATCCGATTCCGACAGTACCGCGAACACGCGGCGCTGGCCGCGCATCAACTCGAGGAACCGCCCGCGATCGAACAGTATCTCGATGTGCCTTCCGAGGTAATACACCATGCTCGGGAGCGCCACGTTGTAATGCGCGACCACGTCGCCTTCCGTCAGCCGCTCACGAATCGTGGCGCTGATTGGCGGAACAGGCTTGTAACGCTCGAAACTGGGAAGCACTCGAATGACGAACGCCCAGTTGAGCGTGACCATCGAAACAAGCACGACAGCCAGCGCGGACCGCGGCCGGTTCGCGATCGCGAGCACGAGCGCCACGGTTCCGCCGAGCGCCGCGACTGCGCCGACGAATGCGGCACCGTGCAGCGCGTACACCTTTCCCACCGTTTCGAAGATGTAGAACGTTCCTGCGCCGGCAATCGCAAGGAGCAAGCCGATCATCGCCGCCGTCACCCGGAGCGCCAGCGGCCTCGCCGGTGAGCCGTCGGCAACGCGTCGTGAGATGAAGACACCCGCAAGCGCCGCCACTGCCGGCACGATGGGAAAGATGTAGAGGTCCTGCTTTGCGGCGGAGAAGGTGAAGAAGAGCACGATCACCAGAATCCACAGCCAGAGCAACGTTCGGATGCGGAAACCGGGATCCGCCGCCCCATGGGGCAGCCTATGTCGGCGGTAGTCCGCTAGCCATAAACCAGCGGCTCCGAACAGGCACAGCGACCATGGGAACGAGTCGCTGAACACAACTGGCAGGTAGAACGACAATCCCCGACGCTGCTCGACGCCGACACCCTCGGTGTACCGCGCGATATTCTCGCCCACGATGAACGATGTGATGTAGGTCCAGCCGTACCGATGATAGAGAGCGGCGTACCAAGGCACCACAATCGCCGCGATGACGACGAGCCCGAGCGGAAGCATCATGCGGGGGATGCGCCTCCATTCGCGGTGAACGGCAAGATAGAAGCCGAACACGAGCGCCGGCAGCGCGGCCGCGACCGGCCCTTTGGTGAGAACGCCCAGGCCGATGCTGGCGTACATCAGCAGCAGAAACAGTCGGCGGCGCCCCGGATAGCGTTCAGCCAGCGCGAAGAAGAGGAGCGTCAGCGACATGAACATCGAAATGTAGATGTCGATGAAAATGCGCCGGCCGAACATGACGAGACGCGGAGCGACGGCGAGACCGGCCGCCGCCCACAACCCGGATTCGAGGTGGCCGGCAGCACGCGCGAGCAGGAGCGCGGCGAGGACAATCGTCACGGCGCCAAGCGCGATCGGGAGACGTTGCACGCCCACCGAGACGCCGAACACCTTGTAAAAGGCGGCAACGATCCAGTAGCTGAGGACCGGTTTGTTGAAGCGCGGCTGATAGTTGAAGGTCGGGCTGATGAAATCCGAGCGCTGGATCATCTCGCGCGGGGTTTCGACGTAGAACGCCTCGTTCGCGTCCCAGATCGACGACCCGCCCAGGTCGATGAAGTACGGCAATACGGCTGCTGCGAGCAACACGAACAGCGCCAGACGCCGCCTCGAATCGCTAATCACTAATCGCGAATCCCTCTAATCCTAACCGCGGCCCCAACCGGAAACGGTCAATCACCGATCCCCTCAATCCGCGAATCGCGAACCGCGAAGCGCGAACCGTGATTGCCTAATGCCTGAAATGGCGCCGTCCGGTAAACACCATCGCCAACCCATGTTCGTCGGCCGCCTCAATCACCTCTGCATCCCGCACCGAACCGCCGGGCTGAACGACAGCGGTGGCGCCTGCCGCCGCAATCGCGTCGAGCCCGTCGCGGAAAGGGAAAAACGCATCTGACGCGACCACACTCCCGGCCAGGGGACCCCCCGCCTTCATGACGGCGACCTTCACCGCGTCGACCCGGCTCATCTGGCCGGCGCCGATCGCGAGCGTCCGGTCCGCACCGGTGAACACAATTGTGTTCGACTTGACGTGCGCGCAGACGCGCCAGGCGAACCGCAGGCCCTTCCATTCTTCAACCGTCGGTTGGCGCTTCGTAACGACGCGGATATCAGGGACAGGATCTTGTGCCGTTGAAGCCGCATCTGACACGTGCCGCGAAGGCGGAGGCCATGGAGCATGCGCTTCGATGACCCGATCGGGATCCTGGATGAGCACGCCACCGAGAAAAGACCGCGATTCCTGCGGGCCACGACCCATGATGGGATCGAACGCCTTCGCAAAATCGGTCGTGACGACGCGCAGGTTCGGCCTGCCGGCCAGAATCGATCGGGCGTCCTCGTCGATTGACGGCGCGATGACCGCCTCGATGAACGTCGACGTGAGCGCCTTGGCGGTCGCCGCATCCAGCGCGCGGTTCAGTCCTACAATCCCTCCAAACGCCGAGACCGAATCGGCTTCGCGAGCGCGGACGTAGGCTGCATCCAGCGTCGCCGCGATCGCGACACCGCACGGGTTGGTGTGCTTGATGACGACGCCGGCCGGCTCAGTGAACTCGAGCGCGATGCGCAGGGCGGCGTCGAGATCGAGAAGGTTCGTGTAAGAGAGCTCCTTCCCCTGATGAACCTCCCAGTTCCGGCCGGCTTCCGGCGGAAACTGAATCCACGACGCAGTCTGGTGCGGGTTTTCGCCGTATCGCAGCGGACGCGGCCCGCCGTGAGCGGCCTGCGTCGGGCGCTTCACGGCCCGGCGAGTCATCGCACCTCCGGCAACGTCCACATGCGCCATGGTCACCGCAATCATGCCGTCGTACTGCCCCGTGTGCATGAACGCTCTTTTCATCAGATCAAACCGGAACTCGATCGATGGCCCGCCGGTCCGGCGCAGCTCCTCCAACACCTTCGAATAGTCCTCCGGGTGGACCACCACCAGCACGTCGCGGAAGTTCTTCGCCGCGGCGCGGATCAGACTGGGTCCGCCGATGTCGATTTCCTCGACGAGCGCATCAAAAGGAGTGTCCGGATTGTCCGCAGCCTTGCCGAACGGATAGAGATTGACCACAACGATGTCGACAGGCTCGATGCCTTGCGCGCGAATGGATTCTAGGTCGTCAGACCGATTCCGACGAGCCAAGATGGCCGCGAACATCGCGGGGTGGAGTGTCTTGACCCGACCATCCATCATTTCCGGGAAACCCGTCACGTCCGACACGTTGACCACAGGGATCCCGGCGGCGGAAATGGCCTTCGCGGTCCCTCCGGTCGACACCAGCTCGACGCCCAAATCGGCCAGCCCTCGGGCGAGCTCAACTAGACCAGTTTTGTCCGACACACTCAGGATTGCGCGCATATCTCTTGATTTTCTTGACAGATGCAGCCAGGGTCGCTACTATACCGCCGACGCTGAGGGGTCAGCGTCGTAAGCCGAGGCCGCGGACTCGCGGTCTTTTTTTATGTCCGGGAGAAGTTCTTGGGCCTCCCGGCCAGGTATCACGGCGGCGTCCCGAAGCCGCGCCATAGCAAGGCAGGAAAAGTACGATGCGTATCACAGGCAAGGTCAAGTGGTTCAACAACGCTAAGGGCTACGGATTCATCGAACGCGAAGGTGGCAGCGACGTTTTCGTCCACTTCTCGGCAGTCCAGGGCAACGGATTCCGGACGCTGGAAGAGGGCCAGGCAGTCGAGTTCGAGATCGTTGATGGTCCGAAGGGACCGCAGGCCGGCAACGTCACCAAAGGCAATTAAATCCCCCGAACGGCGGCCGGGAGCGCTCCGGCGCTCCCGGTCACCGGTCGTTAACTTCCGCTTCCCTTCAAACCCCGCACCGTAAAGTTCACTTTCCCGTCCTTCACCGCAACCCGGAACGCCACTTCAGGGCTCCCGCTGTCGCGCAGCTTTCCGACCTGATCTTTGACCAGCGCCGCGAACCGGTGAAACGGCACGACGTCGTCGCCAGCCTGACGCCGCGCATCCATCAGCGTGTCGTAGAGCGAGTGAAGCTTGTCCATCTCTCGCATCGGATCCTTGAAGGCCGTGACGTAGAGGACTTTGCTGTCGGCGGGTTCGGGCTTCTTGGGCTCCGTCTTGGGCGGCGGCTGAAAAAAGGGACCGGGCCGTCCCTCTTCGCGCGCGCGCTGACCGCGATCCCAGAGATCCACGAATGCCTGGAACCGGGACTGCAGCGTGTGGAATCGAAACCGGTCGGCCGACGACTCGATGTGACCGCGGTCCCACCTCTTGACCAACGCCTCGACGCGCGATCGTGTTTCCCATGGCGGACGCGGTGCGCGGCCCGAGAAAAACATGTTGTACTCGGCTTCCAGCTTCTTCAGCTCCGACTCGAGCGTCAGCAGATCGCGCTGGATTTCTGACGGTTCTGGCATGCGGCGCGTACGGAAATCATCGAATCAGAAACCATAACAGGGGCAACCAGAGCTCGCGTGCGTATGGGACGGGGCGGTCGTCGATAAGCACTTCGGTCGCGTCGTAGCGCCCGACGACCTCGAACAGATCGCGAAGTTTCACCGCATCCTCAGGGTAGAAACGGGCACGATGCCGCAGGGCGGCGCCGGCACCGATCTCGCGGTACTCGGATGCGCCACGCGCCATCTCCAGAGCACGCGAGTAGTCGGGGCCCTCGAAGCCTGAGAACTCGAGCGAGACGGAGAACGGTCGTCGAGGCGTGCCGAACAGCGCCTCGGCAAGCTCCGGATCGAGCGCCGCAAGCTCCTCATCGGTCGGCTGCTCGGGCAGGTTCACATACGGCCAGAAACGCTCGACGGGGCGGTAGTCCGGCACGGGCACCTGCGGCGGCGCGTTGTCGGACGGGTCGAATGGGTTCGTTCTCAAGGAAAACGAGATGATATCGTGAATCTCATCAGGGTGCATACGGTGCATAGGGTGCGCGCCATACCGTCCATCGAACAGTTACGGCAGCGGCCGGCGATTCTCGCGTTGGAATCGCACTACGGTCGGCGGGCCATCGTCGATGCGCTGCGCGCCGAAGCAGCGGCATTGCGGATCTCGGGCACGTTCGAGGGAAATGGCGACGTGGCCGACGCGATCGAACGCGCGGCAATCCATCGGCTGGCCACCACCGAGGTCCCTTCGCTGCGACGTGTGATCAACGCCACCGGCGTGATCATCCACACGAACCTCGGACGCGCGCCTCTGGCTCGGCGGGCGGCTGAACGCGCGGCGGAGCTCGGTGGCGGCTACACGAATCTCGAGTACGACCTCGACGGAGGGCACCGAGGCAGACGCGATGTCCACGCCGAGCGCTTGCTCTGTCGATTGACGGGTGCGGAAGCAGCCGTGGTGGTGAACAACAACGCGGCGGCGACGCTGCTGGCGCTCGCCGCGACCGCCGCCGGGCGCGAAGTGATCATCTCGCGCGGAGAGCTCGTCGAGATCGGCGGGGGGTTCCGGGTGCCGGATGTGCTCGCGCAATCCGGGGCGGTCCTGCGAGAAGTGGGAACCACCAATCGCACGCGCGCGGCGGACTACGCCGCGGCCATTTCGGATCGAACCGCTCTCATCCTGCGCGTGCACCGCTCGAACTTCCGCATCGAGGGGTTCACCGAACGGCCGGCTCTCCCGGCGCTCGTCGACGTCGGGCGGCGGTTCAGAATCCCCGTCGCCGAAGATTTGGGAAGCGGCTTCCTTCACGATCCCGCCGGCGACGCGCCCGCCCTTGGTGGCGAACCAGATGTCGCGCGGACGATCGCCGCGGGCGCCGACCTCGTGATGTTCAGCGGCGACAAGTTGCTCGGAGGCCCGCAGGCCGGCATCATCGCTGGATCGGAACGGCTCGTCGCGAGCATTCGCACACACCCGCTGATGCGCGCGCTGCGTGTAGACAAGCTGACCTACGCGGCGCTCGAAGCGACGCTGGAGGAATACGCCGCGGGGCGCGCGCACTCTACGGTACCGGTGCGCGCGATGATCGCGATGCCACTTGCGGAGATCGACCGCCGCGCGCGCGCGCTCGCGTCACAGCTCGCCGGCGTGTCCGCAGAGGTGATCGGCGGCGAATCGACCATCGGCGGCGGCAGCGCTCCCGGATCCGCGATTCCAACTCGCCTGGTGGCGATCTCACATCCGATCTTCACTGCGGAACAACTGGAAACGCGTCTCCGTCGCCACTCGACGCCGATCATCCCCCGCATCCTGGATGATCGCGTCGTCATCGATTTGCGCACCGTCAGTCCGGACGATGAGCCGGCGATTGTCGCAGCGATCACGGCAGGCATACACGATGGACACGACGCTCGCGAACGACGCGACGATAATTAATCTTCGTGGGCTTCGCACCTTCGTGAGCGTCGCGGCACGAGCCGTGGGCGCGTTCAGCGGCTTGATTGCGGTGATGCTGGCGGTCGCGATGTGCGACGTACCGATCTGGGCGCAGCACGTCGAAGGCTCGCTTCCTCACGATTTCGACGAGCCGATTCGGCTCTACACGACGCTCGGGTCCTACTCCCGGCCGATTTCCTCGACGCACGCCGACGCGGAAGAATATTTCAATCAGGGCTTCCGGTTGATGTACGCCTACGCACACGCGGAAGCCGGGCGGTCGTTCCGCGAGGCCGAGAGGCGGGATCCGGCCTGCGCCATTTGCTTCTGGGGCGAAGCGTGGGCGTGGAGTCCTTTCCTCAGCGAGGGCCGGACAGCGGAGCACGATGCGCGGGCCTATGCGGCCATTCAGAAGGCGCGGGCCATTCAGGATCGGGCGAGTCCGGTCGAGAAGGCACTCATCGATGCCATGGGCGCTCGCTTCGCCGAACGGTTCGAGCCGTCCGGCAATAGCGATCTGGATAGAGCCTACGCGCGCGCGATGGCGCGCGTGGCGGACACGTACCCTGAGGATGCCGACGTGGCGACGCTGTATGCGGAGTCGCTCTTTCTGATGCTGCCGCGCCCTGGACCGCTCGATATCCGGAGCCCCGACGTCGCCACGGTCGTCGCCGTACTGGAAGGCGCGCTGAAGCGCGACATCAAGCACCCGGGCGCCTGCCATCTCTACGTGCACACGACCGAGCTCACAACAGAACCTCAGCGGGCGCTGGCGTGCGTCGAGTTTCTCGGCAATGCCGTCCCCGGCGCGAGCCATCTGAATCACATGCCCGCGCACACCTGGACGCGCGTCGGTCGCTGGGGCGACGCGGTCGCCGCGAGCCTTCACGCGTGGCAGACGGACCAGAAGGGCGTGAAAGGGGACGCGATCGTCACCTACCCCGCGCACGATCTGCAGATGCTCGTTTACGCCGCGTCGTACGACGGGCAATCAGCTCCGGCGATTTCCGCGGCCCGAGGCATCGCGAAACTGACGGGCGATCCGATGTATCTCGCTTTGGCGCTCGTACGTTTCGGGCGGTTCAACGAGATCACAACGATGGGCGAGCGGCCAGCCGCGTCGATCCCCGGAGGCATGTGGGATTTTGCCCGCGGATATGCGGCGCTGCGCGCCGGCGATCGGACGAGCGCCGATAAATGCCTGACGCGCCTCGCGCGCGCGGCGCAGTCGTCCGAGACGTTCAAATTCCATCCGGCGATGACGCTGCTGGGAACGATCGCCGCGATCCTCGAAGGGGAAATCGCCCGATCCGCAGGCGATATGCCGACCGCCATCGCGGCGCTGGAGCGCGCCGTGTCGCTGAACGACGCGATCGTCATCGACGATCCCGAGCCGCTCCCGTTTGCCGCGCGGCACTGGCTGGGCGCAGCCCTGCTCGACGCCAAGCGGTTCGCAGATGCCGAGCGCGTGTACCGGGACGATCTCGCACGGCACCCGCACAACGGCTGGGCGCTCACCGGGCTGGAGCTCGCCCTCAAAGGGCAGCGGAAGCCTGCGACAGCCATCGAACAGGAACGTCGCGCGAGCTGGGCGCGCTCGGATACACCGCTTCAGACGTCGAGGTTCTGACGATTGCGGCTCATGACGTCAATTTACGACAGCCGCCGTCAAGATCGAACGGGGCGAAGAGACAAAGGGAGAAGTGTTGTTTCACGGCGCGAAGCGATAGGAACGCTCGGAGCCGCTTACGCCGCCACGCTTCTCGATCCGCACGCCATCCTTCATGACACCTTCGAGCAGCACTGCCCAGACACTCAATGGGGCGCTCTTCTCGGCACGCTGCCGCTTTCCCGCGATGACGGCGCCGAACAGCCGTTTGGCGTCAAGATGGGCAGAGGCCTCGACGCGCGTCTGGTGACCGATCTTTCGGCGCTCGAGCCGGATCGACTCATCACCTCGAATCGGCTCGCGTTCGTCCGGACGGAAGCGCCCGGCGCCGCGGATTGGACGATCGCGATCAGCGGAGAGGCAGGTGATTCACGGCGGGTCTCGGTTGCCGACCTTGCCCGCCTGTCGCGCTCCATGGGCTCGCATCTGCTCGAGTGCTCGGGCAACAACAACGCAGCGAACTTCGGGCTGATGAGCGTGTCCGAGTACGACGGCGTCCCGCTCGCCGACGTCGTTCGCGACGGGCGGCGGCCAGAGGCGCCTTGGGGCGTGCTCGTCAGCGGTCTCGATCCAACGGTACCTTCGTCGAGCTCGGTTCCCGGCGCGAGCTGGATATTGCCGCTCTCGTCCGTCCAACAGCTCGGGGCCTTTCTCGCAGTGCGTATGAACGGCGAGGCGCTGCCCGCCGACCACGGCGCACCGGTTCGCCTCGTCGTGCCCGGCTGGTACGGCTGCACGTGGATCAAGTGGGTCAACCAGATCAGGCTGACGTCGCGCGACGAGCCAGCGACCGGTCAGATGAAGGAATTCGCCGCGCGCACGCACCAGAAAGGCGTGCCGGAGCTCGCCCGGGACTACGAGCCGCCGGAAATCGAGGCAACCGCCATGCCGATTCGCGTAGAAAAGCGCCGCGGCACGACAGGCCTCGAATACCGCGTCGTGGGCATCGTCTGGGGAGGCCGAAAGCCTGTCGATCGACTCGCTATTCGATTCGGCGCCGATGCGCCCTGGACGACTTTCTCTCCATGCCCCGCGCCGACGACACATCGGATCTGGTCGGTCTGGGAATATCGCTGGAAGCCGCCGGCTGCCGGGACGTATCGCATGGCGCTGAGGGTGCCGGACGCGTCAGTGCCTCAGCGGCGGCTCGATTCAGGATTCTATATAAGACAGGTGAGGGTGGACGAGATCTGAATCCTTCATCCCTGATCGGACAAATCCCCAATCTTCGAATCGCCTCATCAATGAATCTTTCAATCAGCGAACGCCCAATCGGGTGCCGATTCGAAGATTGGAAGATCGGCGGATCGGGGATTCTCGATGAGGGATGAGAGATTCCCGTGAGGTCAGTGGCAACGCCGGCGGCGACCGAAGCCACCGCCGGCCGAATCGCGAACCGCGAACCGCGAACCGCGATTAGAAAGTGACCCTGAAGACGAACTGCACGAGCCGTCCGCCGGGGTTCTGCGTGTTGTTCACGTCACGCTGCGCCGCGGTGATCTGGTCGATCGTCGCGCTGTTGCCCGTCTGGGCGACCGGCGTGAAGTTGATGTTGTTGAACGCGTTCAGCATCTCGGCCCGGAACTCGAAGTTCGTGTGGCCCACCAGCGTGATGCGCTTCACCGCGCTCAGGTCGAAGGTCACGACCTTCGGCCCCGTCACGTAGTGATCGCGCGGCGCGCAGTCGCCATTCACGACCTCCAGACAATCCGTTCCGTTTGCCGGCGCGAAGTAGCGGCCGCTCGGCGGACCGAGCGAGCCGTAGCCGGTCGACGAGGTGGCGCTCGTGCTGAACGCCTTGATCGTGTTGTCGATGATGTCCTGCGGCAGGATGAAGAGCAGCTGCTTCCCGCTCGCCGGGTCGATGCGCTCCTCGATCTTGTAGACCTTCTGCAGATCCTTGTCGGTCATGCCGACCAGGCGGACGTTGCCGAAGCTCAGGATCAGACCGCTCTGCACGCGGCCGCCGCCGTCGAACTCCCATCCGCCGATGACTTTGTCGACGAAAGCGTTGACGTTGTTGCCAAACGCGCGCCCGCGTCCGAACGGCAGCTCGTACAGCCAGTTGAACTTGACCGCATGCCGCGGGCCATCGTCCAGCGTCCAGTCGCGCGGAACACGGAACGAGTAGCGCGTCTGGTTCTGCTGCTTGCCGAGGACGTAGTTGCCTTCGACAAGGAGGCCCTTCGACAGGCGGCGTCGCACCTCGATCTGCAACGAGTCGTAACGCGTGCCGCCGCCGTTGCCGCGAATGAACGCGCCGCCGATCTTGTCCGGGTTGGCGATGAACAGGTTCGCGGGGTAGCCGGCAGCAATCAAGTTGTCCCGGAACGTCGAATTCCCGATGAGTCCGAAAGTAGTGTTCAGCGAGGCGAAGCCCGCCGTCGTACCAGTGCCGCCATCGATCGCGCCACCAGGCTTCGGATTGTATAGGGATAACAATCCCAGGTGGGTGGTGTTCGTCCAGTTCGACCCGGTATAGAGCGCCGGATTGCTCGAATTCGCCTTCGAGACTTTATTGTACGCACCCACAAAAATGGGGAGAGGTGAGGTCCCGGGCGCGCCGGTGTAGGCGAAGTTGTTCTGGCAGCCTGCGGTAGTGACTCCGCCGATGCACCCCGATCCCGCTCCGGCTTTGATGTTCGCCTGCAGATTCGCCTGCGCCTTTCTGAACTCGTCGGCGAATCCGTTCTCTTTGATGTTGATCTCGTTGAAGTTGTAGTCAACGAAGCTCTGGAGGAACCGCGTCCCCACGTAGCGGATCTCGAGCGCGGTGCTTCGATTGAGCGCACGCTGCCAGCCGGCCGTATAGGACTGCGCGTACGGCACGTTGAGATTCGGCTCGAACGTGTTGATCTGGTCGGTGATGATTCCCGAATTGGGATACACCGGCGACTCCTGAAATGGCGGTGGCCCCAGACGACCCGTTTGCCGAAGCAGCAGCGGCAATCCCTGCGTGTCGAGCACGAGGGTTCCGTTCGCAGCCGTCCGATTCGTCGTAATCGTGATACCGGGGTTTGCCCCATATACGGCGGTGAAATCCCCCATGCCGCCGCGGCTGTATGCGAGCGTGTAGGCGGCGCGAAGCACGGTGTCTCCATCGCTGCCGAGAATCGAGCGAAACAGCCCCTTCTCGGCAGTCGGCCGGTACGTCAGGCCGAGGGTCGGCGCAAGGTTGTTTACGTCAGCCTTGTATGCGTTCGTGTTCTTCGTCAGATTCTGATATTGCGGGACCTTTCCCGTCAGCACGCCTGGCTGGAAGAGGTTGCCGACGCCAGAGACGCCCCAGATATCTGGAATCGTCGCGGTCGCGTAGCTGTTGTTCCTCGGCACGAACGGGAACTGATACTCGTACCGCAGCCCCGCGTTGATGGTCAGGTTCTCGCGGGCGCGCCACTGATCTTGAATGAAGGCGCCGACCTCGTGTAACTGTCCGCGCTGAACGCCGGGCGCGAGCGACACGTACTTGTTGGTGTTCTCGTCCAGGCGTGCGTTCGAGTTGATCGAGTTAATCCGACCTGTGAGAACGGAATAGAGCGCCCGTGCGTCGGCCAGGTTGGTGCTCGTCGCACCGGGGAAGTTCGTCGTGTTGAACATCGCATCGGCCGGATCGCCGGTCGCAATACCGAAGTTGACCGTCGGCACGACCGTCTGGTTATAGCCCCACAGGCCGATGTGGGTGAACGAGCCTCCCATGCTGATGTTGTGCGATCCCTTCAACCAGGTCAGCGTGTCGTTCACATCGATTGTCGGGTTGATTCGCTGCTGGGGCGCGGTGCTGGCAGTCGGCGTCGTGATGTCGTTGTTGTTGGTCGTCGCGAACGCGCCGATGTTCAGGCTGAAGCCCTGCTGATCGCCGACCGGGACGCCCGAGAAACTGGACGGAACGATTTCCGTGAAGAAGTAGACGTGCGACGCCGTGTAGCCGGTCACGAACTGGTTGACCAGGTTCTTCCCAATCGTGGACCGCTCCTGGATGTTCCAGTTCCAGCGATCAGAGTTCTGGCCGCCAGCGACCGGGAATCCGGGGAATCGCGGCTCGGCGTTGTTCAGCGTGTCGGGATAGCTCTCGTACTTCTGGAAGTAACTCGAGTACGAAAGACGATTATTGCTCGTGAGGTTGTAATCGAGTCGCCACGTCGGATATTGACGCAGCTGCTTTGCGTTAGCGGTGTAGTTGAAATCGAGCACATTCGGATCGGACCGCGCCTTCAGCGTGCCGGCCGACGTCGAGGAGTAGATGTCGGAAAGGAGCTTGGCGACGGTCGGATCAATCGTCGAGGTTTGGCCGTTGGCGGCTGCGAGGTTTAACACATTCACCGTATTACCGCCATAGGTGAACAGGCCCTGCTGTGCGGCCGGCGTGACGATCCGGCGCGTGCGCGATACCTGGCCGGGCTGACGGAACTGCTCGTAGTTGAAGAAGAAGAACGCCTTGTCGTGTCCGTCGTACAGCCCCGGGATCTGAATCGGACCACCGAGGCGGAAGCCGGGCTGATACACCTCGACCTGGTCTTTCGGCGCCTTTCCGGTCGCCGGATCGGGGGCCCGGTCGCGATTGTTGAACCAGTAATTCGAATTGAACCGCGGGTCGCGATCGTAGAAGTAGGCGCTGCCCGTGTAGCGATTGGTGCCAGAACGGGTCGTGTACTTGATCTGGACCGCCCCCTGGCCGGCTGAATCAGCACCCTGCGCGCCGGTCGCAATCGTGACCTCTTCGACCGCGTCCAGACGCGGGCTGATCAGCGAGAAGAACCCGCAGCCGCCGCCTGTGCCGGTCGCCGATCGGTTGTTGTTGTCCTGCGTGTTGACGCCGTCAATCGAGATGTTGATCGCCCCGGAAGGCAGACCGTTGATGGTCGATGCGCGCGGGCCGGTCGTCGTATCGACGCCGGGAAGGAACGGAACGGCGCCCCACAGCGTGTCTCGCGTAACGAGCGGCAACCTGGTGATCTGCTCGGTGGTGAGCGTGGAGCCGAGCGTGTTGGTCTGCGTCTGCACGACCTCCGTGCCGCTCTTGACGGTCACGGTTTCGGCCAGCGCGCCGATCTCGAGCTTGATGTTGACCTGCTCGGCAGTCGCCGTACTGAGTCGAATGTCGGAGAGCGCCACGGTCTTGAATCCCTGAAGCGACACCGTCACGGTGTAGCGTCCGATCGGCATTGCCGGGATGGTGAAGAGGCCGCGCTCGTTCGTCACGGCGGTGAAGGTAGTGCCCGTTTCGTCGGCCTTCGCAACGACATCCGCGCCGGGGAGAACAGCGCCGGATGTATCGGTGACCGTGCCCGACAATGACGTCGTAACCTGCCCGTAGGCGATGGTCGCAGACGTGATCGTCACGAAACACACGAGCGGCGCGATCACACGCATCAGCCTGTGCATCATCACATGCTCCTTGAACGAACAACTTGCAAAGACTTACAAAAAAAGCCCGCGACCGGAGCCGCGGGAGCGCGCGAGACAAGGAGTCCGGGGGGCGACCGCCTCCTCGAGCGATCGCGGACCTCTTGCGGCTCAGAAAATACCGCCGCGTCAAACCCGCGTCAAGCGTGAAAAGGGATGGATTTCGAGCACGAACCGACACTCTTGGATGGGTCGGCGGGAATTCAGCCCGCAGGCAGACTCGAAGGAAGGCGCGCCGCCGGAAATCCTGCAGATCGAATCCCGGCGGGTTCAGACCGAAGAGTCGGAAGACTCAGCGCTCGTTCAACCAGACATCCTGGAGCACGGTCAGCGGCTTGGTTGTCGTCTTTCCGTTGACCGAGAGCGTCACGATGTAGGTGCCGGGATCGACGATTGCGAGTCCGCCGCGTCCACCTCCAAAGCCGCCTCCGAACCCAACGCCTCGTCCACCTTGCGGCGGTTGCGGCGTCAACGTCCAGTTCACGCGATTGATGCCCTGGTCCTTTGTACCGTCCATGGTTCGGATAACGCGCCCGGTCGCATCCGCAATCGTGATCTTCACGTCGCCTGAGGCGGGCGACTTCAGGTAGTAGCTGATCGCAGTGCCCCGCTCCGGGTTCTCACCCGCGAACGCTTTCTGTCCGCCTGTCTGCTGACCCCGCTGCCGATCCTGGAGGTATGCGATGGCGGGCCGGATGTCGAAGAGCACCACCTCCTGCGATCCTGCCGATGCCATCTGCTGAAGCGGCGAAATGTCGTCCAGGATCCACAGACTGCGCGCGTGCGTCGCAACGATCAAGTCGTTGTCCCGCGGATGCACCAGGATATCGTCGACCCGGGCGGTCGGCAGGTTGTTCATGAATCGCTGCCACTGCTTGCCGCCGTCGAGCGAGATGTACAGCCCGAACTCGGTTCCCACGTAAAGCAGATCCTTGTTCTTCGGGTCCTCACGGACGACCTGGATGTTGCCCCACGCCGGAAGGTTGCCGGCGATGCTCTGCCACGATTTGCCGTAGTCGTGCGTCACGAACAGATACGGCTTCAGATCGTCACTGCGGTGGCCGTCAACCGACACGTACGCGGTGCCCGCGTCGAAATGAGACGCATCGATCCGCGAAATCCAGTACTGGTGGTTGGCCGGGAGGCCCGGCATCGCTTTCCCGACCTCGGTGAAGGTCGCTCCGGAATCCCGGCTCACCTGCACGTTCCCGTCGTCGGTGCCTGCCCAGACAACGCCGGGCATCACCGGTGATTCCGAGAGCGAGATGATCGTGCTGTAGGAGACGACGCCGTCGTTCTTCGACAGCTGCGTGCGGTCGCCCGGCACACCCATGAGCGCGACGGTGTTGCGATCGACGTTCTTCGTGAGATCCGCGCTGGCGACCCACGTGTCGCCGCGGTTGTACGACTTGAAGAGCCTGTTGCCCCCGAGCCACACGATGCTCGGATTGTGCGGCGACAGCATGATGGGCGTGTTCCAGTTGAAGCGGTAAGTGTCGCCGGTTTCCGCGTTGAGCACGTTCGGCGGCCCGCCGCGACCACCGAACGCACCAGCCGCCTGCTGCTGCGGCGTCACGCTTTCTGGCTCAGTAGACGGCTGGCCACCGCGTCCACCCTGCGCACCTTGCACACCGGGCGCAGTTGGTGCGCCAGGCGCACCTTGTGCGCCAGGCGCACCTTGTGCCCCCGGTGCCCCCGGCGCACGCGCTGCACCCGGTGCACCCGGCGCAGCCTGTCCACGCCCACCGAAGCCGCCGCGACCGCGCTCGCCAGGCGCGCGGGGCCGGATGCTCGTCAGCCGGCCGGTGCGCAAGTCATAGCGATTCGTGTTCCCGTCCTGCGATTCGGTATAGACGATGTTGAAGTCGCTGGGATCCACCGCGGTCTGAAAACCGTCGCCTCCGCCGATCCCGAACCAGTCCGAGTTCAGGATTCCATTGGCGCTGCGCGTCGCGCTCGGACCTCCCCAGCTACCGTTGTCCTGCAGGCCGGTGTAGACGTAGTAGGGGTGCCGCATGTCCGCAGCGACCCAATAGGCAAGCGCGGTCGCCATCGTATTGACGTAGTCCCACGTCTTTCCCTGATCCCAGCTGATGTCCAGGCCGCCGTCGTTGCCGATCATCAGATGCTTCGGATTCTTCGGATCGACCCAGATGGCGTGCTGATCGACGTGCCCCGGGTCGCCGTGGCCGCCAGCTTCGTCGAGCGTTGCGAACGTCTTGCCGCCGTCAAGTGACTTCGCGACCGGCAATCCGGCGACGTACATGACCTTGTCGTTGCTCGGATCGACCCGGAGCTGGCTGAAATACATCGGGCGCGCGTCGCAGTTGCTGACGAGCGTCCACGAATGTCCCTTATCTTCGGAGCGGAACACGCCGCCGCGCGCGGCGTCGAGCGGTGGCGGCGTGGCCCCCTGAGCGCCGCCGCGGCCAAAGCCCGCGCCAGGCCCTGCGTTGTTGCACCAGTTGTAGCCGCCCCTTCCGCCGCCGCCCGCAGCAGCGGCTGGAGTGGCAGGAGTTGGCGCTCCGCCTCGGGTGCCAGGCGCCGCTGCGCGTCCGCCAGGAGGAGGGACCGCCGCCGCGCCGGGCGGCGTCGCCTCTGTTGCGGCATTCGGGTCGGCGCCGCGCGCGGGCGCCGGCGCGCCGACCTCTCCCGCTTCGACCTGCACGTAGACGACGTTCGGGTTGGATCGCGAAACGTCCAGCGCGATGCGGCCGTACGTTCCGGGCGGCAACCCGGCGCCGGTCAGTTTCGTCCACGTCTTGCCGGCGTCGATCGTCTTCCAGACCGCGCTACCCGGGCCACCACCGTTGAAGCAGCAGCCGCTGCGCCGCCGCTGATAGCTCGCCGCGTACAGGATGCTCGTGTTGACGGGATCGATCGCGATGTCGGTGAAGCCGGTATCGTCGTCGACGAACTTGATCTTGTTCCAGCTCTTTCCGCCGTCGGTCGTCTTGAAGATGCCGCGCTCGGCGTTCGGCCCGAAGAGGTGTCCCGGCGAAGCCACGTACACGGTGTCGGGGTGCTTCGGATCGATAACAATCCGCGCGATCGTCTGCGTGTCTTTCAGGCCGATGTTGGTGAACGTCTTTCCGCCGTCGGTCGTCTTGTAAATCCCGTCGCCGAACGTGGACGTCTGGCGGTTGTTCGCCTCGCCCGTCCCCACGTAGACGATGTCGGGATTCGTCGGGTGAATCGCGATGTCGCCGATCGACGCCGTGCCGTATTTCTCGAACACGGGCCTGAACGTGGTGCCGTTGTTGTCGGATTTGAATACCCCGCCGACCGCATAGCCCACGTAGATGACGCTCGGGTCGCTCTCCGACACCGCGATGTCGTCGATGCGGCCGCCCATGCTCGCCGGGCCGATCGAGCGGAAGCGAAACGCCTTCAACAGGGGATCGCTGGATGCGTTGAGCATTGGGCGCGGCGGCTGCGGTTCTTGACCGCCTTGCGGCAGGACAGTGGTGACAAAGAGCGGCACCATGACGAGGGGCAGAGACAGGCGAATGAGTCGTCTGAGCATCGAAGAATTCTCTCCACAGAAGAAGACGAGCGTTTCATGACGATCATTGATCGCGAAGCGCAACCAGCGGGCTGACGCGCAGCGCGCTCCGCGCGGGAGCAGCCACCGACAGAAGCACGACGAGAACCATGAGCCCAACGATCGCCACGACCAGCAGCGGCTCGATCGCGGGCAAACCGAAAACGAACGATGCGGCGACGCGCGCCAGCACGAACGCTGCGGCGATTCCGAGGCCTACGCCTGCGGCCGCGGGCGCGAGACTCGAGCCCACGAGCGCCGCCAGAATCTGTGTGTGACTCGCACCGAGTGCCGCACGGAGGCCGAACTCCCGGCGGCGCCGGCGCGCGGCGTCGATCATGACGCCGTACACGCCCACCAGGGCAAGCACGAGGACGAGTGATCCACACACGGCGATGAGCACACCGACCAGGCGATCGGGTGCGAGCGCGCGCTCGAGAAAGACGTCGAACGGGAATACCTCCACCTTCGTCGCACCGCCGGCCGCGTCAAGGGCAGCGGCTGCCTCCCGCTCTACGTTCGCCGCGCCTGCATCGGCGCGCAGCACGGCGTAAAACCCGCGCGAGGTAGCGCGCGACATTGGAAGGTAAACCGTCGGACGCTGGACCCCTTCGAAGGCGCGAAAGCTGCGCGGGTTCACGATGCCGACGATCTCGATCTCGTTCCCGCGCGCATCCACCAGCATGCGTCCGACGGCCCGTCCCGCGAAATAGTGCTGCGCGAGCGCCGCATTGACGACCGCTACGTCGTGCGTCCGCCGCTCGTCAGCGTCCTGCAGCAGCCGCCCGTCGATTTCGTGGATGTACATCGCAGAAAAGTAACCGGGCGACGCGAAGTTGACGTCCACGTCGATGAGCTCGGTGTTGGGGCCGTGTGCGATCGTGAACTCGCGTCGCGGTGCCCGGCCAAGCGGCGGCGTCGCAACCCATCCGACGCGCGTCACGGAGCGCAGCGCGCGAAGCCGGTCGAGCGTGTGATCGCGGTAACCCGGGTCGTAGCTCTCGATGGACGCGAGCACCAGTTCGCCGGCTGCCCACGATCGCGCCGCTGCCAGCGACGCGTCGGCGAAGCGGACGAGCAACGTCGCCGCGATGAGGAACAGCGTCGACGTCGCCAGCTGAGTGCCGACGAGGATCATGCGCAAGCGCACGCCGCCGTGACGGTGGCCGAGCCCCCCTGCATCCGCGCGCAGCGCCGACGCCACCAGGTTGCGCGTCGAGATCAGCGCAGGCGCAAACGCGAATGTCGCGCCCGCGAGCAGCCCGAGGAGCATGGTCGTGGCGATGACGGGCAGCTCGACGTGCACATCGAGCAGCGCCGCATGCTCGGGCGCGAAGAGTGCCGGGATCGCGCCGGCCGTCCACGCCGCGGCAAGCAGGCCTGCGAGACTGCCAGCGAGCGCAACCAGCAGTCCCTCGAGGACGACTTCCCGCACGAGGCGCGCGCGGTCGGCCCCGAGCGCGATCTTGATCGTCAGCTCCACGCGGCGCGCCATCCCCCGAGACAGCATCAGCGATCCGGCATTGACGCACGCGCTGACCAGCAGCAGTACCGCAGCGCCAAACAGCGCCGTCCCGAAGAGCGCCGCACGCGAGCGGACCGCCGAATCCAGCCGTGCATACGGCGCTGCGGTGATGCGGCGACTCTCGTCGGGGTTCCGGAGCGTTCCTTGGTTTGTCTCGGGATAGTCGCGCGACAGGCGCGTCGCAGTGGCGGACAGTTCCCGTTCCAGCGTCGCCGTGCTCGCACCGTCTCGAAGCCGGCCGACAATGCTGAGCCGCCGATCCCCGCGCCGCGTCTCCGCCTTCGCATCCAGCGGCACCCACACATCGAAAACTCGATCGAGGTGGAGTCCACGGAAACGATCCGGTGCAACCGCCGAGACGCGGAATTCGCGCGCTCCGACCGCAATCGCGTGCCCGACGACCCCCGCATCCGATCCGAGCTCGCGCCAAAGCTTGGTGCTGATGACCACGCCCGGTTCGAAAGCGCCGTTCGCTGGCTCGGCGCGAAGCGTGTTCCAGAAGCTCGCGGTCACGGCAGCGACCCGCGCGTTCGCCACGCGATCGCCAATGTGGATGGCCGATTCATCGAGGTCAGAGACCGCCGCGGCACTATCGAGAGAGGCGGCGGCCTGAATCGCGAGAAAGTCCGGGTACGAGGAATTCCCGAACGTGCCGCCGTTCATCTCACTCGTGTAGATGTCGACCAGGCTTGACGGCTGCAACACACCCGCAGGCGGCCGGAACAACAGCGCATCGACCGCGCTGTAAATCGCCGCGTTCGCGCCCGTGCCGAGAGCCAGGCTGACGAGGATGACAGCGGTCTGCCACGGTGAGCGCGCGATCTGCCTCAGCGCCTCCTTCACGGCGTTATCTCGACTGGGTGGTCATGAGGTATGTAAGCGCCGCGCCTCGAGCCCTACTGCTGCAATTGCACCACCGAGAACGATTGCGGCTGTCCGAGCGGCGCCACCGTATCGCCAACCAGCTTGCCCAGCGTCGCACGATAGCGTCCTGGCGCCACGAGCGGGCCGAGCGGCACGCCGCCGCGGCCGCCGAATCCTCCGCGTCCGGTCTGGGTCTGGTTTGCTGTGGGTTCGCCGCGGAGATTCCACGCAACCCGTTTCAGGCCGACCGTCTTATCGACATCCATCCTGCGGATCTGGCGCCCGTTGTCGTCGCTGATCGTGATCACGAGCTTCGCCTCGTCGGGCAGCGCCTGCTTGACGTTGTAGGTGAGCACCGCACCGAACGGTGGGTTCGGGGTCGTCCAGTTTCCGCCCATCGTGCCGATGCCCGCCGTGCCCGCCGGCGCGAGTCCCACGAGATTGAACAGATACGCGTCGCGGAGCGGGAACAGGTGCGCGTCTTCCGCAAGTGTCTGGGGCGTGATTTCGCGCAGCGGGCTGTAGTCGTCGAGGACGTAGAAGCCGCGGCCGAACGTGCCGAGCACCAAATCGTTCTCCCGCTTCTGCACGGCCATGTCGCGAACCTGGATCGTCGGCAGCCCTCCCTTCAGCTGCACCCACGTCGTCCCGCCATCCACGCTCGTGAACAACCCGAACTCGGTGCCGGCGAAGAGCAGGTTGCCGTTGACGTGGTCCTGGACGACCGACCAGACATCGTGGCGATCGGGAAGGTTGCCGGTGATGTTGGTCCACGTCCGACCCTTGTCGGCGCTCTTCACGATGTACGGCTTGTAGTCGCCGCGCTGCCAGTTGTTCAGCGCGACGAACACGGTATTCGCGTCACGCGGCGAAGCGAATATGTCCGAGACGTAGGTCCATTTCGGCACCTCCGGGAACTCTTCGATGCGGCGCCAGTTCTTTCCGCCGTCCTCGGTAACTTGAAGCAGCCCGTCGTCGGTCCCGGCGTAGAGCAGCCCTTCCATGAGCGGCGACTCGTCGAGCGATACGACGTTGCTGAGCGCGGTGGTGGATTCGTGGTACGCGACCGAGTCGAGCGGCCACACCTTGCCCATGATCGGCACCTCGTCCCATTTCAGCTGGCGCGTGAGGTCGGGACTGATCCGAACCCAGCTGTCGCCGCGATCGTCGGATCGGTACACGTAGTTGCTCGCCCAGTACAACCGCCGCGCTGAGTGCGGGCTGATGATATACGGCGCATCCCAGTTGGCGCGATCCGCGTTGGCGGCGCCCCGGCCGCCCCCAAATCCCCCCTGCCCGCCGCGGCCACCACGTCCAGCACCCTGCGCACCTTGACCACCCTGCGCACCCGACGAACCCTGTGCACCCGGCGAACCCTGCGCACCCGGCGAACCCTGCGCACCCGGCGCACCTTGCGGAGCCTGAGCACTCTGTGCCCCCTGTGCACCCGATACACCCTGTGCCCCCGATACACCTTGTGCCCCCGGTGCACCTTGTGGCGTGCCACCACCCGGAGCCCCACCGCCTTCATCCGCGCTCGCCTGCGCGCCCGCGAGACGCGGCCGGATACTGCGCGACTCGCCGGTGCGAAGGTCGAGACGGGTTACGTTGCCGTCCTGCGATGTGGCGTACACGGTGTTCGGGTCTTCGGGATCGTTGCGCGTCTGGAACCCGTCACCGCCCCCCACGACGTACCAGTCGCTCGTTCGGATCCCCCAACGGTTCATCGTCCTCGAGGGCCCGCAGTGCGACCAGTTGTCCTGCGCTCCGCCGCACACGTGGTAGAACGGCTTCGCGTTGTCGACTGACACGCGGTAGTACTGCGTGACCGGAATGTTGGCGAAGAACCGGAACGTCTGCCCTTCGTCGTACGTTTCGTACAACCCACCGTCGTTTCCGATCAGGATGTGATTCTTGTCGCTCGGGTCGAACTCGACGACGTGGTGGTCCACGTGCATCCCGGTTTCTTCCCACCCAGTAGCCTTCCATGTTTTTCCGCCGTCGGTGCTGCGCTCGAGGTTCGTGTTGACCGAGTAGATCGTGTCGGGCCGGTACGGGTCAACGAACAACTCCTGGTAGTAGGCCGCGCCGCCGCCCCTATACCAATCGGATGCAGCCTGAGCACCTTGAGGGCCTTGAGCCCCTTGTGCACCCTGCGCACCCTGTCCCCGCCCGCCCCGCCCCGTCGGGATCATCTTCCCTATCCGCGCCCACGTCGCGCCTGCGTCATCCGAACGATAGAACCCCTGTTCATCGACCGTCGGCCCGGTGACCGGCGCGTCCGGCGTGACCGGACCGAATCCTCGTCCGCGGGGCATTTTCGCGCTGACGAGCGCGTACACGCGCTTCGCGTTGTGCGGATCGACTGCCAGCGCAATCCGGCCGACATCGTCTTTCGGCAGACCGTTGGTGAGCTTCGACCACGTTTTGCCCGCGTTGGTCGACTTGAAGATGCCTCCTTCGGGACCGCCGCCGATCATCTGTCCCACCGCGCGCCGGCGTTGGTAGGCAGAGGCGTAGATCGTGTCGGGACTCTTCACGTCGAACACGATGTCGCTGATGCCGGTGTCTGGCGAAACGGTCAGCGCCGCGTTCCACGTCTGGCCGCCGTCAGTCGTCTTGTAAAGTCCGCGCTCGCCGCCCGCCGACCACAGCGGACCCTGCGACGCAACGTACACGACGTTCGAGTTGCGCGGATCGATGAGAATCTTGCCGATGTGTTCGGAAGACCGCAGGCCGACGTTCTTCCACGTTTTGCCCGCGTCGGTGGATTTGTAGACGCCATCGCCGAAATGCGCGCTGCGCTGGCTGGCGTTTTCTCCGGATCCGACCCACACGATGTTGGAGTCGCGAGGATCGACGACCACGCAACAGAGAGTAAAGGAGCCCTGATCATCGAAGACCGGTGTGAAGGTTATGCCGCGGTTGGCAGTCTTCCACAATCCGCCGAACGCCGTGGCAACGTACCAGACGCTCGGGTTCTTCGGGTCGATCTCGACGTCCTGCACGCGGCCGGTCGCGAGCGCCGGACCGAGGCTCCGAAGCTCGAGCCCCTTGAGCGTGTTCGCATCCAAGCCGCTGTCCTGGCCCGATAGCGCAGCGACGGCGGCGGCGATGGCCGCTGCTGCGAACAGAAGCGAGCGCTTCATTCAGTTACCCCGTGCGAAACGTCAAATAAAGACAACTCTCCCGCCACGGATTCTATACGACGTGTGTTGAGGAACGCTTACCGTGCAGGACCGCTTTCAACGGGATCGCCCGCTTGCCGGCCCGCGTTTGTCGCCGAAAGGGAAGACTCTTCGAGCCGGCCGCTCAGAAGATCGTGGAGATGGAATCGAGCGCCAGGTTCAGCACGCGGGTGGGCAGGATACCCAGGTACAGCACCGCGATCGTGACGAGCGCGAGGCCCGCAACCGCGGTTACGGGGAGCCGCGGACGGACGAGCTCGGTGCCCTCCGTCATATACATCATGACGACGATCCGCAGATAGAAGAAGACGGAGATGACGCTCGTGAGCACGCCGATGATGGCGAGCCAGTAATGTCCTTCCTGCAGCGCTGCGCCGAAGATGTACCACTTTCCGATGAACCCGGCGGTCGGCGGGATGCCGCCGAGCGAGAGCAGGAAGATCGTCATCAGCCCGGCAAGCCCCGGACGCGAGCGCCAGAGGCCGCCGAAATCGCGCAGCTCGTCATGCTCGCTCCCGGGCGACGCGAGCAGCGCGACGATCGCGAGCGCGCCGATGTTCGAGACCGCGTAGGCGAGCAGATAGAACAGAATTGCGGCCTTGCCCGCGCTGTTCCCCGCGACGATCCCGAGCAGTAAATATCCCGCGTGGGCAATGCTCGAGTACGCGAGCATCCGCTTGACATTGGTCTGGACCACGCCGACGACGGTTCCGCCGATCATCGTGGCGGCTGCGATCCACGACAGCACCGGCATCCAGTGCGTTTGCAGCGGTTCGAACGGCGAGAGAAATACGCGCACGAACGCCGCGAAGGCAGCGGCTTTCACCCCGGTTGACATGAACGCCGTCACGATCGTCGGCGCGCCCTCGTACGCGTCGGGGGTCCACATGTGGAACGGCACGGCCGACACTTTGAACGCGAAGCCCACTGCGAGCAGTCCGAGCGCCAGCAACATCAGCGTCGTCGGTGAGCTGGACGACTGCGCCGAGAGCGTGGTTCCGATCGCCTCGATGCGAGTCGAGCCCGAAAGCAAAAAGGTGAACGCCACGCCGTAGAGAAAGAACGCACTCGAAAAACCACCGAGGAGAAAGTATTTGAACGCCGCTTCCGCACCCGCGGCGCTGTCGCGGCGGATTCCCGTGAGTACGTACACGGCCAGCGAAAGCACTTCGAGGGCGATGAAGATGACGAGGAGGTCGGTCGCAGCCGCCATCATCATCATGCCGCAGATGGAGAAGAGCGTCAGCGCATAGTATTCGCCCGCGGGAATGTGCTCCCGTTCGACTACCTCGTTCGAAAACAGCATCGTCAGAACGCCGATGATGCAGAGGACGATGTTGATGAAGAGCGCGAAATTGTCGGAGCGGATGACGCCGAGGCTGTGCGCATCGCTGTTCCACAGCGATGCGGAAGCGATTCCCGCGCCGACCAGACCGATGAGGCCGAGTCCGGCGATGGGCATCCGCTCGCCCGGCTGACGGAACGCTTCGGCGAGCATCGCCGCCACGGCCGACAGCGCGACAATGACGATCGGGATGATGGCTGCGTAGTCGGTCACTTCGTGACCTCCAGTGCCGCGGTTCGCGGTTCGCCATTCGCGGTTCGCAGTTCGAGATTCTCAGATTGGCGAACCGCCAACCGCGAATCGCGAAGCGCGGCAGCCGGCCGGTCCGCGAAGCTGCGGCCGGTCACCCTTTCCACCGTCTTTCTCACCGAAGGCTCCATCGGGCGCAGGAAGAACGTCGGGAAGACGCCCATGAGGATTGCGGTCGCAACCGTCGGAATCATCAACGCCCACTCCCGGCCGGTCAGGTCGGGCAACGTCCGATTTTTCTGGTTCGTGACCTCCCCGTAATTGACGCGCTGGAACATCCAGAGCATGTAGACCGCGGAGAGAATCACGCCTGTCGCAGCGAACGCGGCAAACTTCGGCTTCCAGAGGAAGCCGCCGACGAGGATCAGGAACTCGCCCACGAACCCGTTCATGCCGGGGAGCGCAATCGACGAGAGCGTCACCAGCAGGAATGCGGCCACCAGACGCGGCATCACCGCCTTGAGTCCGCCGAACTCGGCGATGAGGCGCGTGTGCCGGCGGTCCGACAGCATGCCGACGATCAGGAAGAGGCCGCCCGTACTGACGCCGTGGTTCAGCATCTGGTACACCGAACCCTGCAGTCCCTGGATGTTCATCGCGCAGAGCCCCAGGACCACGAAACCGAGATGGCTGACGCTGGAGTACGCCACCAGCTTCTTCATGTCGGGCTGTACCATCGCGACGAGCGCGCCGTAAATGATCCCGATCACCGCGAACACCGCAATCCAGGGCGCGAAGTACATCGCGGCCGACGGAAACAGCGGGAACGCGAACCGGACGAGCCCGTAGGTTCCCATTTTCAGCATGACGCCTGCGAGAATGACCGACCCCGCGGTCGGCGCCTCCACGTGCGCGTCCGGCAGCCACGTGTGGAACGGGAAGAGCGGAACCTTGATCAGGAACGCGACGGCGAACGCGAGGAAGAACCACTTTTCCTTCGTCCACGACAGCGTCAGCGTCTGCACGTCGAGCAGGCTGAAGCTGGGCGAGCCGTTGACCGACGCGTAGGTCCACGCCAGTCCGATAATCGCGAGCAGCATGAGGACGCTGCCGGCCATCGTATACAGGATGAACTTCACGGCCGCGTAGACGCGGCGGTCATAACCCCAGATCCCGATCAGGAAATACATCGGAATCAGGACGAAGTCCCAGAACATGTAGAAGAGGAACAGGTCGAGCGCGACAAACGTCCCCAGCATCGCGGTTTCGAGCGCGAGCAGGAAGAACGAGAACATCTTCACGTTGCGGTGCACCGATTCCCACGACGAGAGCAGCGCGAGCGGCGTGAGGAAGGCGGTGAGCACGACGAGGAACAGGCTGATTCCGTCCACGCCAAGGAAGTACTGGATGCCGAACGATGGCATCCATGCATGTTTTTCGACGAATTGGTAGTCGGCGCTCGACGGATCGAAGCGCCACCAGAGAAGCAGCGCTGCCGCGAACGTCAGAATCGAGGCACCGAGCGCGATCGCGCGCACCGTCGATTCGCGATCCGGACGGTCGCCCCGGCCGCCGGCGAGAAGAACCAGCAGCGCGCCGGCGAGCGGAAGAAAGACAATGAGTGACAGCATCATGAACGGAACAGATACCAGCCGAGAATGAGGACGACGCCCAGGAAGAGCGACGCGGCATAGGTCCGCATGGACCCGGTCTGCAGGCGGCGCAGGATGCCGCTGCCGGCGCGAATCGCCTCGCCTATCCCGTTTACAGCGCCGTCGATCAACCCTGCGTCGACACCTTTCCACAAGCCGCCCGTCGAGATCAGCTTGATCGGCTGGACGATCGCCGAGTCGTAGACCTCGTCGACGTAATACTTGTGAAGGAGCAGGTTGTACGCACCGTGCAGCCGCCGCGCCATGTCGTCAGCCGCCGGTCGGTTCCAGCGCCAGAAGTACATCGCGATCCCGATGCCCGCGATCGCGATCCCGCTCGAGATCAGCATCAGCGTCAGCTCTGGCGAGGAGGCATGCTCCCCCGATTCACTTCCCTGCGGCTCGCGCTGCGCCGACACGGCCCGGACCCCTTCAGGCTCACGTGGGGGCGCCGCCTGCGCGGCGAGCGTCTCGGTGCGGCGCGCGCTCTCGCTCACCTCGAAGCTCGGCTCGAGAAACGACTCGATCCGGTTGCTTCCGCCGAGGGCGTGCGGCACCCCGACATACCCGGCGACGACCGATCCAATCGCGAGCACGATCAACGGAATCGCCATCGACGGCGGCGCGTCGTGGACGTGGACGTCACCGTGGCGATCGCCATGCCCGCCTGTCCCGAGGGAAGTCGAGGCGTGCGCGCCTGCGCGATGTGCCGCGGGCTCTTCTTCCTCGGGATGCGAGCTGGGGTCGTGCGGGTCCGCCGCCGGAGCGCCGTGCGAGGTCTCGACGGGCACGTCGTGCCTCCGCTCACCGTGGAACGCGAGGAACACGAGGCGGAACATGTAGGTCGCCGTCAGCAGCGACGTAATCGCGCCAACCGTCCACAGAAGCTTCGCGGACGGATTCGATGACGTGTAGGTGCGGAAGAGAATCTCGTCCTTGCTGAAGAAGCCGGAGAGGAGCGGAACGCCGGCAATCGCGAGCGCGCCGATGAGGAACGTCCAGTAGGTCACCGGCACGTACTTCTTCAGCCCGCCCATGTTGCGCAGATCCTGCTCGCCCGCGAGCGCGTGGATCACCGCGCCCGAGCCAAGGAACAGCAGTGCCTTGAAGAACGCGTGGGTGTACAGGTGGAAGATGCCCGCCGCGTACGCGCCGACGCCCATCGCCAGGAACATGTATCCGAGCTGCGATACCGTCGAGTACGCGAGCACGCGCTTGATGTCGTTCTGCACGAGGCCGATCGTCCCCGCCATCAATGCGGTCGCCACGCCGATGGCTGCAACCACGGCGAGCGTCGTCGGCGCATGCGAGAACAGGACCGCATTGCGCCCGATCATGTACACGCCTGCGGTCACCATCGTCGCGGCGTGGATCAGCGCCGACACGGGTGTGGGGCCCTCCATCGCGTCCGGCAGCCAGACGTAGAGCGGGATCTGCGCGGACTTGCCGGCAGCGCCCAGGAATAGCAGCAGCGTCGCAATCGTCATCACGCCCATGGCCGGTTCGATCGCGCGGGTATCGGCGGCGGCGGCGACCTGTTGAAAGTCGAGTGTGCCGAACGTCGCGAAGATGAGCAGCATGCCGAGCACGAAGCCGAAATCGCCAATGCGGTTGACGATGAACGCCTTCTTGCCGGCGTCGGCGGCGGACTTCTTCCGGAACCAGAAGCCGATCAGCAGGTACGAGCAGAGTCCGACGCCTTCCCACCCGACGAACATCACGGGGAAGTTCGCCCCGAGCACGAGCACGAGCATGAAGGAGCCGAAGAGATTCAGGTACGAGAAGTACCGCGCGTATTCGCCGTCCGTCTCGTCATGCATGTACCCCGTCGAGTAGATATGGATCAGTGATCCGATGCCGGTGACGACCAGAATCATCACGGCCGAGAGATGATCCACCCGCAGCGAGAACGGAATGTTGAGCCGTCCTGAGGCGATCCACGTGTACACATCCTGCTGTACGGCACCCGACGAGTCGCCGAGCATCCGCATCACCGCGGCAACGGAGACGGCGAACGCCGCGATCATCGCGAGGCAGGCCACGCCCCCCGAGAGCGACTTCGACATGCGACGGCCCAGCGACGCGTTGATGACGAAGCCGAGGAACGGAAGGAGCGGGATGAGCAGCAGCATCACCATTTCAGCGACGTGAAGGCGTCGGGATTGAGCGTCTCCCGGTGCCGGAAGAGCGCGATCACGAGCGCGAGTCCCACGGCCGCTTCCGCCGCCGCAACCGTCATGACGAAGAACGTGATGATCTGGCCGTCGACGGTGTTCAGGTAGCGGCCCACCGCGACGAACGTCAGGTTCACCGCGTTGAGCATGATTTCAATCGACAGGAGCACGGTGATGAGGTTCCGGCGCAGAAACACGCCGGCGGTCCCGATTGCGAAGAGCAGACCGGAGAGCACCAGATAGTGGTTGAGCGGAACCATCAGTGCTGCTCCCTCCGCGCGAGCACGACCGCGCCGACCATCGCGACGAGAATCAACACCGACGTCGCCTCGAAGGCGAACGCGTGGCGCGTGAACAGCGCCCGGCCGATGAGCGCAACCGAGCTGACCGACGCGGTGCCGGGCCCCTGGCTGAACACGCCGACGCCGACCCGCGACATCGCCCAGACGACCTCCGCCGCGAGCAGGAGCGACAGGACGACCCCGACGCGCATCCCGGTCGGCCCGAGCAGCGCCGACACGCTCGCGGGTGTGGGCTCTTCGCGCGGCACGTTGAGCAGCATGACGACAAAGAGGAACAGAACCATGATCGCCCCCGCGTACACGATGATTTGCGTCACCGCAGTGAACGGCGCGTCGAGGAGCACGTACAACCCCGCGAGCGCGCCGAACGACGCGATCAGCAGCATCACGCTGTGCATCGGGTTCTTCTGACCCACGACGAGCAGCGATGACACGATCGCGATGAACGCGAAGACGTAGAACGCGTAATAGCTCATTTCTTAATGCTCGGCGGCTTGGCGCCTCGCTCGGGCCGCAGGCGCTGCTGATTGCACGACCGCACCCGTTTCATCAGTTTCGCAGCGCCTCGGGCTACCCAATCCACAGGACAACGGCTGCGGTCGCGAACAGATTCAACACCGCCGCCGGCAGCAGCCACTTCCAGCCGAACTCCATCAGCTGGTCGTACCGATAACGCGGCAGCGTCCAGCGCATCCAGACATAGAAAAAGAGGATCAGGAACACCTTGACGAGGAACCACACCCACCCAAGCCACGACGGCAGGAACGGTCCGAGCCATCCGCCCAGATAGAGGCTGGTCGCCACCGCGGAGACGGTGACCATGTTCACGTATTCCGCGAGGAAGAACATCGCGAAACTCATCGAGCTGTATTCAGTGTGGTACCCCGCCACGAGCTCCTGCTCCGCCTCGGGAAAGTCGAACGGCGCGCGATTGGTCTCGGCCACTCCCGCGCACAGGTAAATGAAAAACCCGAGCGGTTGCAGAAAGAGGTACCAACGCGGAATCACGTGGAACCAGTAGCCGGACTGGTTCGTGACGATCTCCCGCAGTGACAGCGACCCGGCCATCATGATCACGGCCGCCATGGCGAGCCCGTACGAGAGCTCGTAGCTGATCATCTGCGCCGACGAGCGAAGACCACCCAGCAGCGAGTACTTGCTGTTCGAGCTCCATCCGGCCAGCACGATCCCGTAAATGCCCATCGAGGTGATCGCGAAGATCACGAGCACCGCGACGTTGACGTCGGTGACTTCGAGTGGAATCGGATGTTCCAGCAGTCCGAAGAGCGTCGTCTCGGTGCCGAACGGCACGACCGAGAACGCGGCAAACGCGGCGGTCGTCGAAATCAGCGGCGCGAGCGCGAACAGCACCGTATCGGCGGCCTTCGGCTTCAACTGCTCCTTGAACAGCAGCTTGATGACATCGGCGAACGGCTGCAGCACGCCTTCGAAGCCGACCCGGTTCGGACCTTCGCGATCCTGAATGTACGCGCAAACCTTCCGCTCCATCCACACCATGAACGCCGCCGACAACACGAGCATGTTGAAGACGACGAAGATCAGGCCGAGCTGCGCGATGATCTCGGGTGGCGGCAGGTACTGCGCCATCAGTGCGCCCCCACCGCGGCGCGCGATGAGCGCCAGTCGGCCGGCAGCGTGCAACGGCCTTCGCGGATGTGGGCCTCGAATTCCCCTCGGAAGTTCTTGACCGTCGTCAGCGCGGGGGTCGCGGCCGCGTCGCCGAACGCGCACAGCGTCTTGCCGGCGATGTTCCCGCCGACGCTCAACAGCAGATCGATGTCGCGCATCTCCCCTTCGCCGTTTTCGATCCGCGTCAGGATCTTGTAGAGCCAGTCGCCCCCTTCACGGCACGGCGTGCACTTGCCGCACGATTCGTGCTTGTAGAAATACAGAAGGTTGCGCGCGACCCAGACCATGCAGGTCGTTTCGTCCATGACGATGATCCCGGCCGAACCCAGCATCGACCCCGCTTTTTGCACATCGTCAAAGCTCGCCGGCACGTCGAGCTGATTCGGCAGCAGGATCGGCACCGACGACCCGCCAGGGATCACCGCCTTCAGTTGATGCCCGTCCCGCACGCCGCCCGCGTAGTCGAAGATCAACTCCCGCAGCGTCGTTCGCATGGTCGCTTCGTAGACGCCCGGCTTCCTCACATGACCGCTGACGCAGAACAGCTTCGGACCGCCGTTCTTCTCGGGACCAAGATCGGCAAACCACTTCGCGCCGTTGATCACGATTGCGGGCAGATTACAGAGCGTCTCGACGTTGTTGACCGCCGTCGGCTTGTTGTACAACCCGGCCACCGCGGGGAACGGCGGCTTGATACGCGGCTGCGCGCGCTTCCCCTCGAGGGACTCGATGAGCGCGGTCTCCTCGCCCGCCTCGTACGCGCCGGCGCCCCGGTGGATGACGATGTCGCAATCCCACCCGCTGCCGAGCACGTTCTTGCCGGCATATCCCTTCGCGTACGCCTTCGCGAGCTCAGCCTCCATGATCTTCTGCACATGGTAGAACTCGCCCCGGATGTAGATGTACGCGACTTTCGCGCCGATGGCCCAGCACCCGATGAGACACCCCTCGAACAGCAGATGCGGGTTGCGCTCCATGAGCACGTGGTCCTTGAACGTGCCTGGCTCGCTCTCGTCGGCGTTGCATGCGATATACCGAGGCTCGATCTTCTTGTCGACGAACTGCCATTTCAGGCCCGTCGGGAACCCCGCGCCGCCGCGGCCGCGCAGCCCGGATGCCTTCACCATCTCGATGACATCGTTCGGCTGCATCGCGAGCGCCTTCTTCAGGCCGTCGTAGCCCTGATGCTTCAGAAAGAAGTCGAGCGTGAAGCTGTTCGGCTCGCGGACGTATCTGGTGAGAACTGGTTCGTAGGTCATCGCTTCTCGACCCAGAGGTGGCAGCCAGACAGCGCCTCCGCGCCCCGAGCCTTGATGTCATCGACCAGCTTCGCGCAGCTCTCCGGGGTAGCCTTTTCGTGCCAGTGCTCGTTGTTCACCATCACGATCGGCGCGCGGTCGCAGGCACCGAGGCACTCGAACTCGAGCAGCGTGAACATGCCCGACGGATCGGTCTCCCCGACCTTGATGCCCAGTTTTTCCGACAACGCCTCGGTGACGCGCTCGGCGCCGTTCAACGCGCACGACAGCGTCCGGCACACCTGCAGGACGTAGGTGCCCACCTTCTCGCGGAAGAACATCACGTAGTAGGTCGCGACGTCGTCCACCTCCGCGGGCGTCATGTCGAGAATCGGCGCGACGTGGCGGAGCGCGCTCGCCGTGAGGTAGCCCTGCTGCTCCTGCACCAGGTACAGCGCCGCGAGCACCGCGGAACGCTTGCGCTCGGCCGGGTACTTCGTCAGAAGATCGTCCAGCTTCGCGCGGCGATCCGGCGTCAACGCGAACGCCGCGCCTTCGTCCATCGTCGCGCGCTCGGACTTCTGGAAATGCGCCGGGTCATACACCATCAGCGGATGGAAGCTCATCGATCCACGTCCCCCATGACGACGTCGGTGGATCCAATGACCGCGATGACGTCGGCAATCATGCCGCCGATGATGGCCCTCGGAAGCGCCTGACAAGCGTAGAACGACGGCGCGCGCAGCTTGATGCGATACGGCCGGTTCGTGCCGTCGGACACGATCGAGAACCCGTGCTCGCCACGCGGACCCTCCACCGGCACGTAGGCCTCGCCCGCGGGGACCGTGAACCCCTGCGAGTAGATGAGGAAGTGCTGAATCAGCGCCTCCATCTCGGTGTACACCTTGTCCTTTGGGGGCGGAACGATCCGGTAATCCTGGATGTCGTAGACGCCGGTCGGCGTGATTCGGGAGAGCGCCTGCTGGGCGATCCGCGTGCTCTGGCGCATCTCCTCCATCCGCACGAGGTAACGGTCGTAGACATCGCCTGCGGTCCCGACGGGCACGTCGAAATCGTAGGTTTCGTACCCGAGGTACGGAAACGTCCGCCGGACGTCGTACGGCACGCCCGCGGCACGTGCCATCGGTCCGACCAATCCGTACGCGACCGCATCTTCCTTGGTGATCACGCCCACCGAGCGCGTCCGCTTCAACCAGATCTGGTTTTTCGTCAGCAGGTCCTCGTATTCGTCGAGCTTGGCGGGAAAGGCGTCGAGGAAGGATTTCACTGCCTGATGGAAGCCGGACGGCAGATCTTCGCGAAGTCCTCCGATGCGGATGTAGCTCGGGAACATGCGGAAGCCGGCGAGCATCTCGTTGACGTTCAACAGCTGCTCCCGCTCGCGGAAGCAGTACATCATCACGGAAACGGCGCCGATCTCGAGCCCGTGCGTGCCCAGCCAGACGAGATGGCTCATCAGCCGCTGGAGCTCCGCGATGAGCACGCGGATGTCTTTCACGCGTTGCGGCACCTCGACGCCCAGCAGCTTCTCGACGGCGAGGCAGAACGCGAGGCTGTTCGACTGCGCGGCCAGATAGTCCATCCGCTCGACGAGCGGGATGACCTGCTGCCACTTTTTCTGCTCGGCCGTCTTCTCGATGCCGGTGTGCAGGAAGCCGATTGTGGTGTCGGCGCCGACGACGGTCTCGCCGGCAAGCTGGAGCACGAGCCGCAGCACTCCGTGGGTGCTCGGGTGCTGCGGCCCCATGTTGACCGTCATGATTTCGCTGCGGAGTTCGGGCCCGGTCGTCGTCGTCACAGCTGCCTTTCCACCAACTCGCAGATCGCGTGAATCACGGTGCGGTGGACCTCCTGGATCCGGGCCGTCGATGCTTCCGCCACATTGATGTGGATCGAGGCGGCCCGTCCGATCGCGCCCCCGTCCTTCCCCGTCAGCGCGATCGTGCGGAGGCCAGCCTGATTCGCCGCCTGCAGCCCTCTCAATACGTTGGGTGAACCACCGCTCGTCGAAATCCCGAGCGCCACGTCTTCGGAGCGCGCGAGCGCTTCGATCTGCCGGACAAAAATACGGTCGTATGCGTAGTCGTTCGCCACGCTTGTCAGCACGCTCGTGTCGGTTGTCAGCGCGATCGCTGCGAGCGCCGCGCGCTCGCGCATGAATCGGCCGACCAGCTCGGCGGCGATGTGCTGCGCGTCGGCGGCGCTGCCGCCATTGCCGAACACGAGCAACTTGCCTCCGTGCGCGAGCGCGGCGCGAATCGCCGCGGCGGCCTCAATCACGCGCGGCAGCACGGCGTCCCGCGTCCGCTGGTGCACGGCAACCGTCTCGTCGAAGATTGCCTGCACGGCGGCGGCATCGGATCCGGCCGAGCGCTCCGCCATCAATCCTTCCGCGCCCGGTCGCGCGTCGCCTGAATGTTGGCGACGAACTGTTCCTGCGAGACCTGCAGCGGCTCGTACGTCTTCACCGGCTCCTTGATCTGGACCGGGTAGTCCTTGCGCAGCGGGTACCCTTCCCAATCGTCGGGCATCAGGATCCGCCTCAAATCCGGATGGCCGCTGAAGTGAATCCCGAACAGGTCGTAGGCCTCACGCTCGGACCAGGCTGCCGCCGGCCAGATGTCGGACACGGACGGCACGACGGCCTCGGCCGGCACGCGCATTTTGACGCGGAGCCGCCTGGGCGCGTCGCCAAAGCCCGCAACGCCAAGGCTCGCCAGCAGGTAGACCATCTCGAAGCGGGGCTGCCGCGGGTAGTAGTCGACGGGAAAGAGATCGGCGAGGAACACGAACTGCAGCTCGGGAGTGTCCCGCAGCGCCCGGCACGTGTCGGCGAACTGCTCGAGCGCGACGTAGATCGTGGGCATGTCGTCGCCCGCCTGCACGCTCTCGAGGCCCGCCGCCGGCACCGTGCGCGCCAGCACGTCGATGATCGCCGTCGATTCCATTACGCGAACGCCTTGGACCGATCGATTTTCTTCTGCAGCTGGATGATGCCGTAGATGAGCGACTCCGGGCGCGGCGGACACCCTGGAACGAACACGTCGACAGGGACGACCTGATCGACCCCTTGCACGATGGCGTAGTTGTCGAACACACCGCCGACA
>JBKPTT010000081.1:0-38837 GCA_046735635.1 Acidobacteriota bacterium
GATCGGGAGCGCCTCGGGATCGAGGCCAACCTGGCCGCGTCCGACGGGCACATTCGCGAACGTGAAACGCCCGTCGTGCCCCGTCGTCGATCGCGTCGCGCCCGATCGGAGCGGAATTCCGTCGAGCAGATTCTCTCCGGCGTCGAGCACGCCGTTCGCATTCCAGTCCGCGAACACGGATCCGGTCACCGTCCCGAAACCTCGTGCCGCCGATCCGGCTGTAATCGGTGTACTGCTCGCAAGCGAGACGGAACCGGTCGGGATCGTACGGACGATGCGGAGGGTGGAGCGAGAGATCCAGGGGTCGGAGAACGAGAACGACGGCGCGCGATCGACATTCACGTTGAACGCGATCGTCGTCCACCGCGAGAGCTGACCGTTGAGTCCGACCGCGAGCGATTGCCGCGGAACGAAAATGCGGCTCGTGAGGTCGACGTTGCGCGCGGCGTTTGCTTCGGCCCGGACCCAGAGCTCGCGGTGCGGAATCTGCAGCTGCGTGCCCCCGCCCGCCTGCCAGTACGTGCTGCCCCCTCCCGCCGTCATTTCGGTGCGGGTGATCAGTGCGGTGCCGAAAATCTGCGAGCGCCGGGACACGTTGGCGAAAATCTGCGCGGCCGCTTCGTGTTGATCGTAGGATCCGGCGACGTTCACGTGCTCGACGCTCTCGCGGGTCGAGTAACGGACGAACGTGTTCGCTTTTCCGATTGCCGCCTGCCACTCGGCGGCCCACGACCCCGTGTCGCTGTCGGACGCGAAGCCGTACACCGGTTCGTGAGACGCACGCCCTCCATCTTCGGCGCGAAACGTCACGGCCGATTTGGATCCGACCATCATGCGAACGCCGCCAAATCCCCGCATCCCGGAGCTCTCGGGAGTCGGCGTCGTGGACGCACGGGACGCCGCGGGATCCAGATTCGATCGGAATGTTTCCCATCCCGCCGAGAGTCGCACGCGGGGCACGACATCGTATTCGGCGGCGGCAAAGATCCCCTCGCGATCCTGAAGCGGGTTGTTGAGCGCCGGGAAGTCGCCTGGCGAAAAACGCGACGCGTTGAGCTGAACCCATCCCCGCGAGTGCAGCCAGCTTGCGCCGGTCATGAACGACCCGTCATGCTGCCACGCCGGTACTCCGGGCCGACGATAGTGCACGGTGCTCGCGTCGGCCGAAACTTGAACCGACCGTGTGATCCACAGCTTCGCGCCGCCGCCCGCCTGATCGCTCGCGTCGACGGTGTAGGTGAACTCGCGCAGCGAGGACGTGCGGATGCGTGAAGCGCGCGCGGACACCTCGAGCGTGTCCGACACATGATGGCTGGCGCGAGCGAGCCCGATCGTCTGCTCGAGGCCCTGCGGATCGTTTCCGAAGATATTGCGCCACGCGGTTGCCTGGCCCGCGACGATCATCACCGCGCTGCGATTCGTGTGCCCGCTGATCGACGCGCCGTTGAAGGTGACCGCCGGCGTGAACAGGTTTGCGAACCGGTAATCGTTCAAGCCGGGCGTGAAGTAGCTGTCGCCCGCCTCGATCGTCCATGTGGCGCCGCGGAATTTCAAATCGGTGAGCGACGCGAACAGCCGCCCCGTGTGGATGACGTCGCCGCGACGCGCGCCGCGGAGCTCCATGTGGAACGTCCCGAACCGTGTGCCGGGCTCCAGCCACGCGACTCCGAAATCCGGCTCGAGCGAGTGCTGTCCGCCGAGACGCAGGGAATTGCCCGACACGGTCTGAACCGCGGTCGCGATCTGGAGTGAGCCCTGCTGCGCATCGGCCGAGAGCGCCAGCGACGCGAGCGATGCGGCCGTCAGCCCCGCGATCTCGCGCGCGCCGAGCCGCATGCGCTACCGCTGGACTTTCAGCGTCGTTTCCCCAACAAGCAGCGCGGGAAGGCCAACGTCGAGCCGCAGTTCGACGCGGTAGTCGCCCGGAGGCAGCGTCTGGTTCTTCTCGGGATCGATTACGACCATCGCGACTTCGCGCTCACTCTCGGGAAGCAGCGGGACGTCGGGAATCTGGACTTCTCGCGTCGGCTTGCCGCTCGTATCCGACAGGGCCAGCGTGCCTTTCGTGCGGACGTACCGGCGGCTCGTGTTCTTCACCGTCGCGACGATCAGCGTTTGCTGCCCCTGCGTACGGTTGCGCAGGTCGGTGAGCTCGGCGGCCATCGGCGGCTGGCCGATGTTCACGTACAGGAGCGTCGCGATGCGGCTCTTGAACAGCACCTCTCGCCCGCGTCCGACCGGATCGCCCGACGCGGGACCGAACTCGAACAGGATGCCGGTCCGGTAGCCGCCCGGCTGCACGCCCGCCGGCACGGACAGGTTGTAGCGAACCGTGGCTTCCTTGCCCGCTTCGATGACCTGCTCCGGCGGTGCGACGCGCACCCATGACGTCGCGGAGAACGGACCGTTCTCGACCGCTCCCTCGAACTGCGGCGCGCCGTCCTTCGAGAGATCCCAGTTTGTCGTGCGCGCCCGCACGCGCACCGCGTCCTTGCCGGCGTTGGTCACCGTGATGCCCTGCGTCGTGGTGCTGCCCGGACCCGCCGTCAGCTCCGCGCGGAGCGGCGACACTTCGACCGAGACCTGTGCGAACGCGACGGTAGGAAGGGCGAATGCGATGGCGCCGATTACGGCGAGCTGAGCGTGAAGACGACCGTTTGCGTGTAGGTGCCTGTGTTGTACGTCCATGAGTTCGCCAGCCGGAACGTGACGGACCCGCTCGACGGGTTCGCGACGTTTCCGGTTCCCGACGCGAGCCGTTGCGCGACCGTCTTGCTCAGCGTTCCGTTCTGGAACGGCGGAGACGGCGTCGCCGTCCACGTGACGTTCGAGATATCGACGCGGGATGGCCCGGAAATTAGATCTCCGCCCGCGAGGACCGTCAGCGACCACGCGGATCCCGAGTTCTGACGGATCCGATAGCTCACGGTCATCGGGCCCGACAGGATCATCGGAACCGCGTCGGGGTCGCTCGCGGGAAAGCTGACCACTCGAGGCGAAAGCGACATCTCCAGTACCTGCGCGGCCGCGCCGGTGGGGAGCGCGAGGTACCCCAGCACGCCGAGGAGCGCAGAGGCCCATGCGCGGTTCATGCGGCGCTCAGCGTGAACGTCATGGTGAGCGTGTAGATGCCCGTCACGTACGACCACAGATTGCGGAAGAAGAACGTCTGCGTTCCGGTTCGGACGCCGGAATCCATCCACGTCGCGACCAGCTGCGGCGATGCCGCGCTCAGCGTCCCGTTGACGAAGCCCGATCCGGTCGTCGTCCACGTGATGCGGCTCGCGGGAATCGTGTTCACGCCGGAGCGCAGATCGTCGCTCGCCTGTACCGTCAAGGTCACGGCGCCATTCGGCGAGGTGCGCGCTTTCGCGGTGATCGTCAGCGGACCTTGCGACGCGGGGATGTTCGGGACGGTATCGGGATCGGCGTCGGGAAACGAGACGCTGGAGGATGAAAAGGTCAGTCGTGCGAGCCCGCCGAATGTCGCGTTGAGCGTTGCAGTGTCGGTGACCTGCTGAGCCGCGGCCGGCCGAACGCCGGCCGCGAGCCCCGCCACGATCGCGACGATAAGGAGAGATGCGCGGCGCATGGCCCCGCATCTCTATCGGCTAGGGAGCCGTCAGAGTGTAATTCAGCGTGACGGTGTAGGTGCCCGTCACGTACGACCAGCTGTTGGCGAGCGCGTAGGTCTGGGTGCCGTTCGGGTTGCCCGATCCCGTCCACGTGCCCACGGTCTGCGCCGTCGTCTTGTTGCTCGTGCCGTTCTGGAACCCGCTGCCGCTGGACGTCCAGGTCAGGTTGCCGATCGGGATCGAGTTGCCGCCCGAGGCCAGGTCGCCGCTTGCGAGCACGGTCAACGTCACGCTGCCCGCTGCCGACGAGCGTGCCTTGACGTCGACGTCGACGCCTGCGGCCGTGATTGACGGCGTCACGTCGGGGTCCGCGTCCGGGAACGTGATCGACGCCGCGCTCAGCGTCAGCTTCGCCTTCGCCGCCACCGTCGCCGTCACGCTCAACGAGCCGCTCGCAGTCGCCTGTGCCTGCGCGGGCGACGCCATGCTTACCACCACGCCGAGTGCCGCGATTCCGGTCCAGACTGCCTTGTTCATGACTACCGCTCCAGTTGAGATACCTTCCGCTCGCGCGGAAGTGGGCACGCGCTTCACCTGCTGATACCCGCCGGCGTGCCGCCAGCGGTGGGGAACCTATGACACCGCCGCCGATACTGCCCGCTGCCGTTCCACGAACGCATCCAGGTCCGACCGGCGGAAGCGCCACTGGCGGCCGACACGTATCGCCGGCAGCTCACCTGTGCGAATCAACCGGTAAATCGTGCGGGGCGTGACGTTCAAATAGGCGAGCACCTCTTCTGTGGTGAGGCACGCCACCAAGTGGGTCAGCCCGTTTTTGTCGACCAAAGTCATATAGAAAGCCACCATGTGGAGTCAATAGTAGAACTTTATATGACGATGACGACATTTGCAAGCACATTCGTCGGGCGGGCGGCAGAAGTCGGCAACTTGCTGGAAATGCTGTGCAGATGTGTAAAGCCTGCGCCGCTGGTCTGACCCCGGTCTGACCCCGGTCTGACCCCGGTCTGACCCCCGTCTGACCCCGGTCTGACCCCCTCGTTATTCGCCGAGCGCTTTGGACGCGACGGCCAGGACTCGGGGAACGCGGAACGGCTTGGTGAGGTAGCCGGAGACGCCGAGGTTCACGGCCTCGATCGCGCTCGCTTCGGTTGAGAAGCCAGTAATGATGATGACGGGGATGTCGGCCTTGAGGCGGCGCGCCTCGCGGATCACCGCGAGCCCGTCCACCCCCGGCATCTTCAGGTCCGTAATCAGCAGATCGTACGGCATGATCCGCAGCCGCTCGAGGGCGGTGCGGCCGTCGGGAGCAAGATCGACCTCGTACTCGGCGAGCGCGAGCGTCTTCGACAGCAGATCCCGGATGCTCGCCTCGTCGTCCACCACCAGGACGCGCGGTCTGCCCGAAGGAGCCGCAGGCGTTCGCGTCGGTGCGGCAGCCGCGGGACGGGATCCACGAGGACGCTGGCTTTCGAGCCACGCGTCGATGTCCCGCTTCCGGAATCGCCACTGCCGCCCCACGCGCACGGCCGGAATCTTGCCCGCCTTGATCAGGCGGTAGACCGTGCGCAGGTTGACCTGGAGGTAATCGAGTACCTCCTCGGTCGTCAAGAAGCTTTCGTCCATTCGCGGCGAGCGTACTTTATCACCCTTGGTCGCGCACTGTCGGCAATTCGATGACGAAACGCGCGCCTCCGTCCGGCGCGTTCTCGGCGTGGATTGCGCCGCCGTGCTCCTGAACGATGCCGTAGGTGATCGCGAGTCCGAGCCCGGTGCCCTGGCCGACCTCCTTGGTCGTGAAGAACGGATCGAAAATGCGCGTCAGCGCCTCCGGCGGAATGCCGGGGCCGCTGTCCTGGATCGCGAGCCGCACGGTCTGCGAGTCCGTTATCTCGGCGGAAATGTCGATCCTGCCGGAGGGATTTCTCGCCGCGATCGCATGCTCCGCGTTGATCAGGATGTTCAGCAGCGCTTGCTGCAGCAGCAGGGGATCACCCGAGACCGGCGGCACGTCCGGTGCAATGTGGCGGCGCACCTCGATTCGATTCCGCCGCAGCGATGCCGAGCGGCTCGCGAGCGCTCTCGACACGAGGCGATCGACCCGCACGCGCCGGCGCGCCATCCGCTGCGAGCCGGTGAACACGAGGAGGTTCCGCACGATCTTCGCCGCGCGATCGCCTTCCTGATAGATCTGCCGAAGCGTGCTGCGAATTGGCTTGGCCGCATCCGAGGTTTCGATGAGCAGCTCGAGATGGCCCAGCACGCCTTGCAGCGGATTGTTCATCTCGTGCGCGATGCCTGCCACGAACTGGCCGAGCGATGCCAGCTTCTCGGATTGTGCGAGCCGCCCGCGGAGCCCCTCTCTTTCGGCCTCGAGCTGTACGTGCGCGCTGATATCCCGGGCGACGAGCACGTGTCCGACCGGCTGCCCCTCACGGTTGATGAGCGGCGTCACGGTTGCCGAGAAGATGCCCCCGAGCCGCTCGTCGGTGAACTGCCGGCTGCGGCCGTCACTGGCGCTGCGGTCTGACGCTGCGGAGGGAGCTTCCGCGACCCACGACGCGATCTCGGGCCCCACGATCTCAGCGAGCGGCCGATCGATCACGTCGTGCGGCCCGCGATCGACGCGCGACAGCAAGGCATCGTTGGTTTGCACCACGCGCAGCGCCGTGTCGGTGACCACGACGAGGTCGGCGAGCGAGTTGAAGGTGTCCTCGAGCAGCCGGCGATGCCGCAGGACTTCGTCGAGCAGTTGCACGTTCTCGAGCGCGAACGACAACTGCCGCCCCAGGTCCGCGACCGCTTCGAGGTAGTCCTCTTCGCGGAGGTCTCGCGGCTCCCCCTCGATGACGAGTGTGCCCAGTGCGCGTCTCCAGCCGCGGAGCGGACCAACGAGCGCCCGCGAAGGTGCACCCTGCAGGGCGAGGATCTGCGGGCCCTCGAGCCGCAGCCCTCTTCCGGGCCACGATTCGGAGGACGTCGGAATCCGGACCCCCGACGCACCGTAGCTCCGGTCCGACGACGCGGTGAGGACGAGCTCGCGCGCGCGGCGGTCGTGTATCCAGACCGACACACGGCGGGTCCCGAACAAGGTGTTGGCTTCCGAGGACAAGGAATCGAGCGCGGTTGCGACGCTCAGGGTGGACGAAATCCCGCGGGAAAATCCGAGGAGCATCTCCTGGATTCTGCGGTGGAGCGAAGACGCCTCGGGGATCATCCTGTCGGGATGACCGCATTCTAAGATGTTGAACTGAAAAGGTAAAATGGCCTTCCGACTGCGCCCGGCCGTGCGGCGTCTAAACCTGTGAACGGCGGGCGACAGACTTGGCCGGCCCGGATCCGTCAGGCATGCCGTCGACAGACGAAGAGCTGGTCGCCCGCTCGATGGGGGGCGATCTCGACAGCTTCAACCAGCTCGTCCTGCGCTGGGAGCGGCCGATCTACGCGCTCGCCTACCGCGTCATCGGCCGCGAGGAAGACGCGCGCGACGTCGCGCAGGAAACCTTCCTCCGCGCCTTTCGGGCGCTGAAAGGGTTCAAGGGTCAGGCAAAGTTCTCGTCGTGGCTGTACCGCATTACCCTGAACCTGTGCCGCGACTGGATTCGACGCGAGCGGCGGACGCCCGTGGCGCAGGCGCCCGAGGGCGTCGATATCATCGAGCTCGCCGGCGAATCGACCCCCACTGAATCGATCGAGGAGCTGGTCGCGCGGCACGAACTTGGCCGCGTGGTGGAGAAAGCCATGTCGACGCTCCCCGAGGAGCAGCGCACGGCCATCATTCTGAAGGAGTATCACGGCCTGACGTTTCAGGAGATCGCGGATCTGCTCGATTGCCCGTTGAGCACCGTCAAAACGCGCTTGTATCAGGGATTGACCGTGCTGCGCCGGCAGCTGCGTGACGCGGGCGTCGAGAGCACGATGGACCGGTAGGCCGGGGGCTTCAGCCCCCGGACAAACAAAGGCATTCGCACCATGTGTGATCGCAAAGAACAGCTGATTGGATTCCTTTACGACGAGGTCGATCCCGCGGAAGCCCGCGCGTTCCGGCAGCACCTGTTGACGTGCGCCGAGTGCCGGACGGAGCTGGCGGAACTGCGCGCGACGCGTGGTCAGATTGCCGCGTGGACACCGCCCGAGCCCGGTCTCGACTTCCAGATCGTGCGCGCACCGGCGGCGAGGCCGCGCGGCGCTCCGCCGCGCGCGTGGCGCGTTTCCCCATCGTGGGCGCTTGCCGCCGCTGCCATTCTCGTCATGGCGATTGGGGCGGCAATCGCGAACCTCGAGGTACATGTCGGAGGAGGCCAGGGCCTGGTCATTCGGACCGGCTGGAACCGGACACCCGCGGTGACGGCCACGCGCGTCGAAGACGCCAGCAACGCGCAGGAAGCCGACTGGAAGCGGCTCGACGCCCGGCTTGGGCAGATAGAACAGGTCGTTGCGCGGAACCGTTCGTCGTCATCGAGCGACACGTCCTCGATGAGCGACGACGACGTGCTGCAACGCGTTCGCGACATGCTCGCACAGAGCGAGACGAAGCAGCAGCGCATCCTCACCGCGCGCCTCAACGACATCACTCGTGAGTACGACGCCCAGCGCCGCATCGATCTCGCGGCGATTGATCAGGGCATGGCGCGGCTGCAGAATACAAGCGGCGCGGAAGTCAGGCAGTACCGGGATTGGATGCAGCGCATGTACCGGGCGACGGCGTACCAGCAGGTGAAGTAACGAGGTGAGATCGTGAAACCAGGGATCGCGCTCGCGATGATGATGACCGTGCTGCCCGCCGTTGCCGCGGCGCAGACCCCCGTGAACACGGGCGCCGAGCAACTCCGCCGGCACGAACAGATTAGCGTGTTCGAAGGGACGCTCGTCGGTGCTGTCAAGTTGGCGGCAAAGCAGGTCGCGCAGGACGTGCAGGCTCGCACGCCGAGCGCGACGCTGTTCACCGGAGACGCGCGCGCCAAAGGGTTCGTCCTCGACGGCTACGGCGTTTTCGTGTACGTGGAGATTCCGGCGCTCGACCTTCAGGTCAGTCTCATCGTCGATCAGCTCGAACGGACGCGCCTGCGCGCCACGGCTGACGGAGACAATCCGTCCAACGCGGCGAACCGCGTGGAGCCGGCGCCGACCGCGCGGGAAAGCCTGCGCGACATCGAGGACACGGGCGAACGATACCGAGTCGCCGTCAAACGTGCGCTCGCCGACGCCATGCTCGACCACAGCAAGAACCTCGACCTGAAGCCGGACGAGTGGCTGTCCGTCGCGGCGCGCGGCAACGAAAGCGTGCTGACGCCTGGCGAGATCCTGCAGCTCCCGACTGTCGTGCTGCGCGTCAAGGGCAGCGATCTGGCCGATTACCTCTCGGGCAAGCTCACCAGGGAGCAAGCGCGCGAGAAGGTCGAGGTGCGGCAGTTCTAGGCTAGAATCCGGCTATGCCGCGCCGGCTCGCAGCGTATGCCTCGATCGCGTTCGCGGCGTGTCTCTTGAATGCCTGCGGAGCGCCCGTCGATCTGAAGCAGGCCGTCGAAGTCACCGACGTCACCGCCGGGTGGTTCGACGCCGGGATCGTCGCAGGCAAGAACAAGCTCGTTCCGAGCGTGACCTTCAAGCTCAAAAAAAAGCAGGACGTCCGCCTTTCGTCGGTGTCGCTGAACGTCAGCTTCCTGTTCAAGAAGGACAACGAGCCCAACGATGACGTGTACGTGCAGAACATCCCGTTCGAGGGGGCGGAAACCGCGCCGATCACGGTGAGATCGAAGGTCGGGTACACCGGGGATCCGCCGCAGACGCGCGCCGAGATGCTGAAGAACAGCCAGTTCCAGGACATGGACGCCCGCATCTTCGCCAAACAGAGCTCGTCGCAGTGGGTCGAGCTTCAGCGCGTCACCATCGCGCGCCAGCTCATCACCCAGTAGCGGACATCGTGCCGCCGACCGTTCCTCCCCCTGCCAATCGACTCACGTCGTCCGACTCCGCAACGCTCGAACGCCGTCTCGGTCCGTTCGACGCCGCCGCCATCGTCGTGTCGAACGTCATCGGTGGCGGCATCTTCTTCGTGCCCGTACTCGTTGCGCAGATGGTGCCGCAGCCCGCGGCAATGCTGTGGATGTGGTTTCTCGGTGGCGCGCTCGCGTTTGCGGGTGCGATGGCGTACGCGGAGCTGTCGGCCCTGCGGCCGCGCGCAGGCGGCGAGTACGTGTATCTGCGGGAAGCGTTCGGCCCGCTCGCGGCGTTTCTCACCGGCTGGACGTCGTTCGTGGCGGGTTTCAGCGGGGCGATCGCGGCGAGCTCCGTTGCGGTCGCTGATTATGTCGGCCGATTCATCCCCGCCGCCGCGAGCAGTACACCCATCGTCAGGCTGCCAATCCCGGGCGTCGCGCTGGAGCTCTCGCCGAAGTCAGGCGTCGCGCTCGCGACGATCGTGATCCTCTCGCTGATTCACATTCGTGGCCTCGGTCCCGGGCGCGTGGTCCAGAACTTTCTCGCCGGCCTGAAGGCGAGTGCCCTCGTGACGATCATCGCGCTCGGCTTTGCTGTCGGCCGCGGGCACGACGCCCCGGCGATGGCGGCGAGTGTCGCCCCGTCGGGCCTGCTGCTCGCGCTGGTTCCAATCATGTTCACCTATTCCGGCTGGAACGCCGCGACCTACGTGGCCGAGGAAGTGCGCAATCCGGGCCGCAACGTCCCGCTTGCGCTCGCGCTCGGCACGATCGCTGTGATCCTGATTTACCTCGGCTTGAACGCACTGTACCTGCACGTGCTGCCCCCGTCAGAGCTTGCGTCGCTGCCGGGGCGGCTCCTCGACGTCGTCGGCGAGCGCCTGTTCGGCGTGGCGGCCGGAAACGTGATCGCGGTGTTCACGATCGTGAGCCTGTGCGCGAGCATCAGCGCGATGACGCTCGCGGGCCCGCGCGTCTACTATGCGATGGCACGCGACGGCGTCTTCTTCGGTGCCGCCGCGAACGTGCATCCGCGATTCCACACGCCTGCCGTAGCGATCGTGGCGCAGGCGTTGTGGAGCGGCGTGCTCGTCTCGAGCGCGTCGCTGTCGCAGTTGGTCAGCTATACGGGATTCGCCGTCGTGCTCTTCTCGGCGGTTGCGGTAGCGGCCGTGTTCGTGTTGCGACGGCGGGAGCCGGATGCGCCGCGTCCATTCCGCGCATGGGGATATCCGTGGGCGCCGGCGACGTTCGTCGTTGCGAGTGCGGTGATGCTGGTCAATGAGATCATGCGCAATGGAATCACTGCGCTGGCGGGGCTGGCGGTCATTGCCGCTGGCCTGCCGGTGTATGTGCTGCTACGCAGAAGAAATGCTGAAGTTTGACTGCTGAATGCTGATTTATTGTCGAAGTTCACAATTCTCTCGATCAATCAGCAATCAGCAATCGAAAATCAGCATTTCACTTTTGTCGCACCATCTCGCCTTTATAGGTGAGCGTATCCCCCGGCGGCACCACGACCTCGAACTCCGTTGTCTGGTAGCCTGGCGCGCGCAGCTCGATCTTGTGCGACCCCGCTTCCACGCTCAGGCGCTGGAACGTGCCGTCGAAGTCGTCTACCGTTCCAACGAGATAGCCGTCGACAAATACCTGTGCATTCCCCGGTTTCACCTTCAGCCGCAGCGACCCGGTCCCGTGAGACACCTGGCTGGGACTCGAGCTGTACCCTCCACCGCCGCCGCCGTAATATCCGCCGCCGGACGGGTCGTAGTAGCCGCCGCCGTAGTAACCCGGGTATCCGAAGCCGCTGAACCAGAACGGGTCGTACGCCATGTACCCGAACCCGAATCCATACCCCCACGGATTCCAGTAGTAGCGGCTCTGGTAGTACGGGTCATAGAAGTACGAGTAGTACGGGTTGTAGATGAACGTCGAGTACGAGTACGGATAGCCGTCGTGATAGTAGCCATCCGGACGGTCCACCGCGGCCCCTGTGACTGGCCGACCATCACGCGGCCGGCTGTATGCCGGGATCGCACGGCTGTGGGCGTTAGACGCCTGACGATCGCCGTCGGTCGAACTCGAGCTGCTCGTGCTGCCGCTGGCGCTGTTTCCGTTATCGCGCGGCACCGCTCGGCCGGTCGTGGTGTTGCCGCCGCCGTGCCGCTGATCCCCGTACGCTTCGGGATTCACCGGTGCGCGACGCGGGGCTTCATACCCGCCGCTGCCCGCCCAGCTCGAGCTATTGCCCGACGAGGAGCCACTGCTTGACGTCGAGGTCGACCCGGAGCTCGAACCAGATGAGGAGGAGCCGGAAGAGGAGCCAGAGTCACGCGGTACCGCGGAGCCAACCGACGGCGAGTCCGCGGGACGAGAGCGGTCCTGCGCGAAGGCCGGAGTCAGGCTCATCGCGAATGCTGCCGCGGCGAAGCCGATCGCAAATCTATTACGCATCATGACAAGGCCCTCCGGGATCCTGCCCCACCGTAGGCTCGGCGGAGGCGGGGCCTGCAAACAGTGAAAGCAACGGTGCTGCCAGTCGACGAGCTCCAACTGCCTGGAGATTTCACCATTTTACAGCGTTGCGTGCCTTGAATCTGTCACATTTCAGGGCCAGCCGGTCGCCATCGGTGGACACAACAGCTTTCAGCCGTCAGCTCTCAGCTCTCAGCTTCCGGCCGCCAGCAGCCAGTCATCAGTTGCCAGCCGCCAGTCTTGATAGACTCGGAAAATGCTTCACGCGACGACCGTGCTGGCTGTGCGCCACGGGGGCCGGACGGTGATGGCCAGCGATGGCCAGGTCACGTTCGGCGACACCGTGATGAAGCAGTCCGCGCGCAAGATCCGCAAGCTTTACAACGACCGGATACTCGCCGGGTTCGCGGGTTCCGCGGCGGACTCCTTCGCGCTGTTCGCGCGCTTCGAGGCCAAGCTCGAACAATACCGCGGCAACCTGGAACGATCCGCCGTCGAGCTGGCGAAAGAATGGCGAACCGATCGCTTTCTCCGCCGCCTCGAGGCGATGCTCATCGTCATGGACGCGAAGTCCACGTTTCTGCTCTCGGGCACCGGCGATCTGATCGAGCCAGACGATGGGATTATCGCAATCGGATCCGGCGGCGCGTATGCGCTGGCGGCTGCCAAGGCGCTGGCGCGCCACACCGCGCTCGACGCGCGCACGATTGCCGAGCAAGCGATGGACATCGCGGGCACGATCTGTATCTACACGAACAACGTCATAACGATCGAGGAGCTGTAGCGCCTGGAATGCCAATCTATCTTCCCGAAACAACCGCCTCGACGACCGAGTCGCTGACGCCCCGGCAGATCGTCTCCGAGCTGGACAAGCACGTGGTCGGTCAGGCGAGGGCGAAGCGTGCCGTCGCAATCGCGCTGCGCAATCGCACGCGCCGCCAGAAACTGCCGGCGGAGCTCGCCGACGAAATTGCCCCGAAGAACATTCTGATGATCGGGCCGACCGGTGTGGGCAAGACGGAGATCGCGCGCCGACTCGCGCGCCTCGCGCAGAGCCCGTTCATCAAGGTCGAAGCGTCGAAGTTCACCGAAGTGGGCTACGTGGGACGCGACGTCGAATCGATGGTCCGCGATCTGGTGGAGCTCGCCGTCGACATGATCAAGGAAGAGCGCATCGCCGAGGTCCGCGAGAAGGCGCGGCACGCGGCGGAGGAGCGCATCCTCGATCTGCTGCTGCCGCCGCTTCCGCCCGCAGCCGAGTACGACGAGCAGGCTTCGTCGATTCGCGATCAGGCGCAGCGAACCCGGGAGAAGCTCCGCGACCAGCTGCGCGACGGACGACTCGATCACAAACAGGTCGAGATCGACGTGCGGGAAAAGAGCTTTCCGTCGTTCGAAATCATCGCGGGATCGTCGATCGAGGAGGTCGACATCAACGTCAAGGACATGCTGCCGGGGTTGTTCCAGGGGCGCACGAAGAAGCGGCGCCTGGCGGTCCCCGAAGCGCTCGACGCGCTCACGCAGGAAGAGGAACAAAAGCTCGTCGACATGGAAACCGTCGCGCGCGCCGCGGTCGATCGCGTGCAGCAGGCGGGCATCATCTTCATCGACGAGATCGACAAGGTCGCAGGACGCGAAGGCGGGCATGGCCCCGACGTGAGCCGGGAAGGGGTGCAGCGCGACATCCTGCCGATCGTCGAGGGCACGACGGTCAACACGAAGTACGGGATGGTGAAGACGGATCACATCCTCTTCATCGCGGCCGGCGCGTTCCACGTCTCGAAGCCCGCGGACCTGATTCCCGAGCTGCAGGGGCGCTTCCCGATTCGCGTCGAGCTCGAGGCGCTCGGACGGGAAGATTTCGTCCGCATTCTGACCGAGCCGAAGAACGCGCTGGTCAAGCAGTACGTGGCGCTTCTCTCGACCGAAGGCTTGACCGTGCACTTTACCGACGGCGCCGTGGGGCGGATCGCGGATTTCGCCACGCTCGTGAACGAGCGCACGGAGAACATCGGCGCGCGGCGGCTGCACACGGTCATGGAGAAGCTGCTCGACGAGCTGTCGTTCGACGCGCCGGAGCTCGCCGGCAAAGAGGTCACCGTCGACGACGCCTACGTCGATCGCATGCTCGCCGACATCGTCGAGAACAACGACCTCTCGCGGTACATTCTCTGATGGCGCACGGGCGGCCGTGGCTGCTTCTTCCCGGCGTGCTCGCGGTGTCGGTCGCGTGCGGTCAGAAAGGGCCGCCGCTGCCGCCGCTGCACCTCGTGCCCAATGCTCCTGCTGCAGCGAGCGTGGCGCGCGTCGGCGACGAGGCGCGGCTTCAATTCACCGTCCCAACCGCGAACCTGAATGGACCGGGAGCGGTCGACATCGATCGTGTCGAGATCTACGCCGCTACCGTCGCGGCCGGCGCCGCACCGCCGCCGAATCGCGAGCTGCTCTCGACGAAATTCCGCGTAGGTTCAATCGGCGTCAAGCCGCCGCCCGCCGACGACGAGACGCCGCCCGCGAACGCGCCGCCGGATCCTCGGCCTGCGGCCGGTGAAAAGGCGAAGTTCGTCGAGAAGCTCACGCCCGAGACCCAGAAACCCGTCTTCACCACGCCGGCTCCGAAAGCGGCGATCTCGCCGGTGCCCGCGCGTACCGGGACGGCGAGCGCAACCGCCGCGGCACCGTCGAGTACGGCAACTCAGGCGATGACCGAGCTTCCCGGGGTACCGATCCCGGTGCCCACAGTCCCGGACGCACCCGCTCCGGAACCGCCTCCGGCGTACCCGGTGCGCGTGTACGCTATTCGAGGCATTTCGAAGAGCGGACGTCCCGGTCAGCCCGCGCAGCGGCTGCAGTTGCCGCTCGTCGATCCGCCCGCGTCGCCTGTCGCACTTCTCGCGGGGCAGACCGAGACGGCAGTTACGCTCGCATGGACGGCGTCCGAGTCGGGATCGCCGGTCACGTTCAACGTGTACAAGGTCGGCGGTGCTGATCCGATCAACAGTGCGCCGGTGAGCGCTTCGCAGTACGAACGTCAAGGTGTGGAATTCGGCACCGAGGAATGCTTCGCGGTCCGGGCGGTCCGGAAAGTCGGCAACGTCGATACCGAGAGCGATCTGTCGGAGCCGGCGTGTATCACGCCCAGGGACACGTATCCGCCGAAAGCGCCGCAGCATCTCGCGGCCGTCGCCGCCACAGGCGTCGTCAGTCTGAGCTGGGACGCCAACAGCGAACCGGATCTGGCAGGTTACCTGGTCTTGCGCGGCGAGGCTCCCGGTGACACACTGCAGCCGCTGACGCCGGCGCCCATAACGGCCACGAACTACGAGGACAAAACGGTGACGCCGGGCGTGCGGTACGCCTATGCGATCGTCGCGGTGGACAAGGCCGCGCCGCCCAACCGCAGCGCAGAATCGGCGCGCGTCGAAGAAACAGCACGATGAATCGACTGTTCCGGATCGACTACGATGGTACGCCGCGCCATGTCCTCGAGAACGGCGGCGCCTGGAGGCTCGTGGAAGGCGACGTGTTCGGCCGCCATGAAGCGGGAAGCGTCATCCCTCCGTCGTCGTATCGCGTGCTCGCGCCGGTCGAACCCTCGAAGATCGTCGCCGTCGGACTGAATTACAAAGACCATGCGGCGGAGCAGAACAAGCCGCTCCCCGCCGAGCCGATGATCTTCATCAAGCCGTCGACCGCGGTCATCGGTCCAGACGATCCGATCGTGATTCCGCCGAACGTCGGGCGAGTCGATCACGAGGCGGAGGCAGGCATCGTAATCGGTACGAGGGCGTCGGGCGTTGCCGAGGAAGACGCGCTCGCGTGCGTCTTCGGCGTGACATGCGTCAACGACGTGACCGCCCGCGAGTTGCAGCGTAGAGACGTTCAGTACACGCGGGCGAAGGGGTTCGATAGCTTCGCGCCGCTGGGCCCGTGCATCGCCACGGGACTCGACTACGGCGCGCTCGCCGTCGAAGGCTGGGTGAACGGCTTCAGGCGTCAATCCTCCACGACGCGCGAGCTGATCTTCAGCATTCCAAAGCTCATCGCGTTCATCTCGTCGGTCATGACGCTCCTGCCCGGCGACATCATCTCGACCGGCACTCCGGCCGGGATTGGTCCCATCGTGCGGGGAGATCGTGTCACGATAAAAGTGGAAGGGGTCGGCGAGCTGACCAACCCTGTCAAGTAGAGCGGCCTTTATGGGCCGCCGGGAGCAACACATGAAACTCTTCATCGACACGGGAAACATCAAGGAAATCGAATCGCTGGTGCCGCTCGGCATCATCGACGGCATCACCACCAACCCGTCGCTCCTCGCAAAGGAACCGGGCGACTACAGGGAGAACCTCAAGAAGATCTGCCAGATCGTCAAGGGGCCCACGAGCGCCGAGGTCGTCTCCAAGGACTTCGATGGCATGATGCGCGAGGGGCGCAGCCTCGCCGGCATCGACGAGCAGATCATCGTCAAGGTGCCGTTGACCAGGGACGGGATCCGCGCGTGCAAGACGCTTTCGTCGGAGGGCATTCGCGTCAACGTGACGCTCTGCTTCTCGCCGACGCAGGCGCTGCTTGCCGCCAAGGCGGGCGCGACCTTTGTGAGCCCGTTCGTCGGCCGGCTCGACGACATCGCCACGAGCGGCATGGGACTCATCCGCGAGATCGTCGACATCTTCGAGAACTACCAGTTCCCGACCGAAATCCTCGTGGCCTCGGTCCGTAACCAGGTGCACATCATCGAAGCGGCACGGATGGGGGCCGACATCTGCACCTGTCCCGCGGCCGTCATCGAATCGATGTTCAAGCACCCGCTGACCGACATCGGGCTGGAAAAGTTCCTGAAGGATTGGGAGAAAACACAGACGGCGAAGGTTTAGTGGACATTCTGAGGCATCTCGAGGAGCTCGAACGCCGCGCCGAGCGCGGCGGCGGCGAGGATCGTCTCCGCCGCCAGCACGAGGCGGGAAAGCTCACGGCGCGCGAGCGGATCGACCTCTTGTTCGATCCCGGATCCTTCGAGGAGTTCGACAAGCTGGTGACGCATCGGTGCCGCGATTTCGGGATGGACGAGCACATCATCCCGGGCGACGGCGTCGTCTCGGGCGTAGGCCGCGTCGACAGCCGCACGGTCTACGCCTTCGCGCAGGACTTCACCGTGTTCGGGGGCTCGCTCTCGGAGACCAACGCCGCGAAGATCGTGAAGATCATGGATCTCGCGATGAAGATGGGTGCGCCGGTCGTCGGGTTGAATGACTCGGGCGGCGCACGGATCCAGGAAGGGGTCGTGTCGCTCGGCGGCTACGCCGACATCTTCCTGCGCAACACGCTCGCCTCAGGCGTCGTGCCTCAGATCTCCGCGATCATGGGGCCGTGCGCGGGCGGCGCGGTCTACTCGCCGGCGATCACCGACTTCAACGTCATGGTCGAAAACACGAGCTACATGTTCGTGACCGGCCCGGACGTGATCAAGACCGTCACCCACGAGGAAGTCACCAAGGAACAGCTCGGCGGCGCGATGACGCACAACGCGACGAGCGGGGTTGCGCACTTCGCCGTCGCCGACGATCGCGAGTGCCTCGCGCTCATCCGCGAGCTCCTCGGGTATCTCCCGTCGAACAACGTCGACGACCCGCCGCGCCGCGACTCGTCGGATTCGCCGGACCGCGAGGACGAGTCGCTCGATCGGTTGGTGCCCGAATCGCCGAACCAGCCGTACGACATGCACGATCTCGTGCGAGCGGTTTTCGATGATGGCGAGTTTCTGGAGGTCCACAGGCACTTCGCACGCAACATCATCGTCGGGTTTGCACGGCTTGGCGGCCGCCCGGTGGGCATCGTTGCCAATCAGCCGGCGCATCTGGCCGGCACGCTCGACATCGACGCGTCGGTGAAGGCCGCGCGGTTCGTGCGTTTCTGCGACGCTTTCAATATTCCGCTCGTGACCTTCGAAGACGTCCCCGGGTTTCTGCCCGGCACGCGGCAGGAGTACGGCGGCATCATTCGCCATGGCGCCAAGCTGCTGTTCGCCTTTGCGGAGGCCACCGTGCCGAAGCTGACGGTGATTACGCGCAAAGCGTACGGCGGCGCCTATTGCGTGATGGCGAGCAAGCACATCCGCACCGACGTCAATTTCGCGTGGCCGAGCGCGGAGATTGCCGTCATGGGACCCGACGGAGCCGTGAACATCCTCTACAAGCGGGAGCTCGATGCGGCGGAGGACAAGGAGTCGACGCGCGCGAAGCGGGTCGCGGAATTCAAGGAGAAGTTTGCAAATCCTTACGTCGCCGCGTCTCGCGGATACGTCGACGAGGTGATTCGGCCGAGGCAGACGCGCGCGAAGCTGATTGGCGCGCTCGCCGCGCTCGATACCAAACGGGACCGGAACCCGCCCAAAAAGCACGGTAACATTCCTCTGTAGCGCGCCTGCCCACCTGCATGTGAGATGAAAATACTCATCGCGAACCGCGGCGAGATCGCCGTTCGGATCATCCGCGCGTGCCGGGAGATGGGACTCGCGGCCGTCGCGGTGTACTCGGACTGCGATCGGAATGCGCGGCACGTCCGCGAGGCCGACGAGGCCTTTCATATCGGCCCGAGCGAAGCAGTCAAGAGCTACCTTCGGATCGATGCGCTCGTGGACGCGGCGAAGCGCGCCGGCGCCGACGCAGTCCATCCCGGCTACGGGTTCCTGGCGGAGAACGCGGCGTTCGCGCGCGCGTGCGCGGATGCGGGACTCACGTTCATCGGACCGTCGGCCGAGGCGATCGAGCTCATGGGCAGCAAGACGGCCGCGCGTGGAGCGGCGATCAAAGCTGGCGTGCCGGTCGTGCCGGGAACGGAACGTCCGGTCGACGACCGCGTCAGCGATGCCGATGTCGCGCGGATCGCGGACGGGATCGGGTATCCGATGCTCGTCAAGGCAGTCGCGGGCGGCGGCGGGAAGGGTCTGCGCGCGGTCGCGGACCGTTCGTCGCTCATGGAAGCGATTCGCACCGCGCGTTCGGAAGCGGGGTCTGCATTCGGCGATCGCGCGGTCTACTTCGAGCGCCGCCTCGAACGTCCGCGCCACATCGAGATTCAGCTTCTCGGCGATCAACACGGCACCGTGGTGCCCTTCGTCGAGCGCGAATGCTCCATCCAGCGACGGCATCAGAAGGTCGTCGAGGAATCGCCGTCGATCGCGGTCACCCCACAGCTTCGGCGACGCATCGCGGACGCCGCTGCGACGGTGGCGCGCGCGGTGAATTATTCGAATGCCGGAACGATCGAGTTCCTGCTCGACCAGAGCGGCTCGTTCTACTTCCTGGAGATGAACACGAGGCTTCAGGTCGAGCATCCCGTCACCGAGATGGTCACGAGCACGGATCTGGTGCAGTGGCAGATCCGGATCGCGCGCGGCGAACGGCTGACGCTCGATCCCGAGCGAGCGATCGAGCCGCATGGCCACGCGATCGAATGCCGGATCTACGCCGAGGATCCGGATCGCGGGTTCGTTCCGTCGCCCGGCCTGATTCGCGGCCTGCGACCCGCCGCCGGGCCTGGTGTGCGCGACGACGGTGGCGTGAGCGTCGGCTATACCGTGCCGGTCTTCTACGACTCCATGATCGCGAAACTCGTCGCGTGGGCGGAGGCGCGCCAGGATGCCGTGCGCCGCATGTCGCGCGCGCTGCGAGAATACGAAGTGCTCGGGATCGAGACGACCATCCCGTTCTTCCTCTGGCTGATGCGGCAGCCTGAGTACGTCGAGGGGCGCTACGACACGACGTACCTGGATCGGCTCCTCGCGGAACGAAACGGCCGATCGTTCAGCGAGCTCAGCGAAGACGACGAGGAAGTGGCATCGATCGCCGTCGCGCTCGATACATATCTTCGAAGTAGGCCGGCCTTCCATGGGCCGGCAACGGCGGCAGGGTGGAAACGCGTAGGCCGCCGCGAGGCCCTGCGCGGATGATGTTCGACGTCGAGATCAACGGCCGCAACCGCCGCGTCTCGGTCGAGCGCTCGGCTCCGGATCGATACCGCATTACGGTCGACGGGCGGGCCCACGAAGTCGATGCGGCACGCGTAGGGACGCTGGGTTTGTCGCTCCTGCTCGACGGCATGCGAAGCCGCGACGTGCAGATCGCCCCCGCGAGGGCAACAGGCGAGATGCTCATACGGCTGGAAGGGCGTACGGCACGGGCCACGCTCAACGGACGGCGGGCGCGGCCCGGATTTGATGCCAGCGCGCGTGCGCACGGGGAGCAGAAGGTTGTCGCGCCGATGCCGGGGCGTGTGGTCCGCGTGCTGGTCTCCGCGGGCGACACAGTGGCTGCGCGCGACGCCGTCGTCGTTGTTGAAGCAATGAAAATGGAAAACGAGCTGCGCGCGCTGAAGGCTGGCCGGGTGAAGACCGTTGCGGTCGAAGCCGGCGCGTCGGTCGAGGCCGGCCGCGTGCTCGTCGTGATCGAATAGTCACAAACGGTTGATGCACGACATCCAGCCAGAGGAAGAACCGCCCGCCCGCGAGCGGCACGAGCCCGAGCCGCCGGCCGCGCAGCCTGCGACCCGATCGAGGTGGCGCCGCGCGCTGCTGGCGCTCGTCTCCGTCGTTGTCGCGATCGCCGCCGGAGTAGTCGTCGCCGTCTTCACGGTCGACCTCGGGCCCTCCGTCCGAGCGCTCGCCGAGCGCGAAGGCTCGCGCTACATTCAGCGTCCGATGCACATCGGCCGGCTGTCGGCGAAGCTGACGCCTGGCGTGTTCGTTGTCGAAAACCTGGTCATCGAAGGGCTCGAACCGACCGACCGTCCTTTTCTGAAGGCAAAGAAGATTGAAGTCGTGTTGCCGTGGTGGACGATCTTCAACCGGCGGCTGATTGTGGAGTCGGTCGAGATGACCGACTGGGACATGCTCATCGAGACCTGGCCGTCGAGCCCGGAGTATCCGAAGGGGCGCCACAATTTTCCAAAATTCACGCGCGAGTCGAAATCGAACGGCCCCAAACGATTCACGACGACGGTGCCGAGCGTACTGGCGTCGCGCGGGACGTTCACGTTCGAGGACCACGGCACGCCGTGGGGAATTGCCGCGAGCGGACTGCGCGTATCGGTGACGCGCGGGATCATCGATCGCGTATATCGCGGGAGCGCCTCGTTCGCCGACAGCATCATCACCATTCAGAAGTACCAGCCGTTTCACGCCAACATGCGTTCGCGATTCACGATCGAGGGGGCGAACCTGGATTTCAGCCGCATCGATCTCGTTTCCGACGGCGCGCAGTCGCTGCTGACAGGGCGAATCGACCTCGGGCACTGGCCGGAGCAGACCTACCAGATCACGTCCAAAATCGATTTCGCGACGCAGAAGAACATCTATTTCCATCGATACGATTTCGAGGCGTCGGGGCGCGGCGACTTTCGCGGTACGTTCCATCTGTTCAGCGGCGGCCGCGAGCTGAAGGGAACGTTCGATTCGCCGCTTGCCGGAGTGAACGCATGGCGGTTTCCGAGCTTGAAGGGGTCGGTGCTGTGGGTCCCTGACCGGCTCGAGGTCACCGATGCGACGAGCGGACTGTATGGCGGGAGCGCTCGCTTCGACTACAGGCTGTTTCCCTTGAACGAGCGCGACGTGCCGGCGCGCGCGACGTGGGACGTCTCGTACAAAACGGTCAGCCTGCCGCAGCTGACGGACTTTCTCGAGCTGCAGGGACTTCGGGTCGGCGGGGCGATATCCGGCCGCAGTCATTTCGATTGGGAGCTGGGCAAGTGGGGCGAGCGGCGAGGCGGCGGGGAAGTGTTTGCCGAACCGCCGTCCGGTGTGCCGACAATGACCCGGGATCTTGATCCGCTAGCCGTGGCCGCCGAAGCTGCGATGCCGCCGGAAACAGGCCCATTCAACCCCAATCGCCCGGTCGGCTACCTGCCAATTGCCGGCCACATCTCGTACACGCTCGAGCCCGGCTGGATCACGCTCGCGGAGAGTTGGGCCGCCACCCCCAAAACGTACGTGGCGTTCCAAGGGCGGACGGCGTACGGCGACCGCTCGCAGATCCCGTTTCACGTCACCAGCCTCGACTGGCAGGAAAGCGACCGTGTGCTCGCCGCGATCATGACGGCGTTCGGCGCGCCGACGGGCGCGGTCGAGATCGGCGGCTCCGGACAGTTCGATGGCGTGATGCTCCTCAGCTTCACGAAGCCTCGCATCGAGGGCACGTTCGCCGGCGACAACATGCATGCGTGGGACACCATATGGGGACACGGCACGGCGAAGGTCGTCATCGAGAACGGCTACGCGTCCATCACTGACGGAACCGTCCGGGCGACTGGACCATCGGGAGACTCGGAGATTCGCGCGGATGGAGAGTTCTCGCTCGGGTACCCGCGGAAGGACAACGGCGAGGAGATCAACGCGCGGATTTTCGTCACGAAACGGCCGCTCGCCGATCTGCGCCATGCGTTCGAGCTGGACATCTATCCGGTGGACGGCACGGTCTCTGGTGAGTATCACCTGTACGGCAAGTACGAGACGCCATTTGGCTTCGGGCGCCTTGTCATCGACGACGGCGTGGCGTACGGGGAGACGTTCGACACCGCAAACTCGGCGCTGCGATTCGAAGGGGCGGGCGTGCGGCTCGATGCGATCCAGATCCGCAAGAGCACCGGCGTCGTGACCGGCGCCGCGTGGGTGGGATGGGACGGCAACTACTCGTTCAATGCCGACGGGAGCCGCATCCCCGTCGAATCGATGAAGACCGTCGAGTTCCCGCGCGCGCCGCTGTCCGGCGTTCTGCAGTTCTCGGCGACGGGCGCGGGGTCGTTCGACGATCCGCGCTACGACGTGCGGCTCCGCGTCGACGATCTCTTCGCGGCCGACGAAGGAATCGGCCAGCTCACCGGCCGGCTGTCGCTGCGCGGCGAGCTGCTCACGACCGAGCTCGAGGCGGCCTCGCCGCGGCTGGTCATGTCGGGTTCCGGGCGTATTGCATTGACCGACCAGATGGACGCCGAGTTGACGCTGCGATTCTCGAACACGTCGCTCGATCCGTATCTGCGGTTTTTCGAGCCGCGCATGTCTCCGTTCACCAAAGCCGTCGCGGGCGGGACCGTGCGGGTTGTCGGCGAGCTCGCCGACATCGACCATCTCGTGGTGGACGCGCGCGTCGAGCAGCTGGATATGAAGCTGTTCGACTATCAGGTGAGCAATCGGGATCCGGCGACCGATGCGTACCGCCCGATCGAGCTCACGCTCGATCAACACATCGCCAACGTCATCCAGCTGCGGCTGTTCGGTGAGGGGACGCAACTGGATCTCAGCGGCAACGTGAACCTCCACGAGTCGACGATCTCGCTGGCGGCGTCCGGGGATGCGAACCTCGGCATCCTGCAGGGCTTCTACCGGGACATCCGAAGCTCGGGGGCCGCGACGCTCCGCGCGAAGGTGGACGGGCCGCTCGAGAAACCGGTGTTCTCGGGGAGTGCCAGCATCGCGAACGGGCGCATCCGCCAGCTGTCGCTGCCGCATTCGCTCGAGGCCATCAACGGTCAGATCTCGTTCGACGCCGCTGGCATTCGCGTCGACAACATCCGGGCGCGACTGGCGAACGGCGACGTGGTCTTCGGCGGCCGCGTCGGCCTCAACGGGTTTGCGCCCGGCGACTTGAACCTGACGGCGACCGGGCAGCGGATGCGAATCCGGTATCCGGAAGGGTTCGTGTCGAACATCGACGCGGATCTCGCGCTCCTCGGCAGCCCGCAGTCGCCGCTGCTCCGCGGCACCGTGACCGTGCACGACGCCCTTTACTCGAAGCGGTTCGAGCCGAACGCCGACATTTTCAACCTGGGATCAGGCGGCGCGCCGCTGGCGGGCGCCGCGCCGGCTACCACATGGCCGCTCCGATTCGACGTCCAGATCGACGCGCCGTCGGCGCTGAGGGTCGAGAACAATCTCGCCCGGATGGTGGCGAGCGCCGACCTGCAGCTGCGCGGCACCTACGATCGGCCGCTGCTGTTCGGAAGCGCGCAGATCGAACGCGGCGACGTGATCTTCGAAGGGAACCGGTATCTCGTGACGCATGGCACGATTGGGTTCGCGAACCCCGCGCGCATCGAACCCTACTTCGACATCGAGGCGGAAACGAGGGTCCGCGTTGCCGGCGCGGGGCAGAGCATCGCGTATCGCGTCACGCTGGGGTTCACCGGCACGGCGAGCCGCATGGCCGTCAACCTCAATTCGGATCCGCCGTTGTCGTCGGTGGGAATCGCGTTGCTGCTCTTCGGCCAGGGATCGGCCAACGATCTCAACGCCGAGCTGCAGATGTTGAATCCGACGGCGACGTCACGGTCCGAAGAGGATCTGCTGAAGGCGGCCACGGCGAGGCTGTTGACCGGATCCATTTCCGCGCCGGTCAATCGTGCGGTCGAGCAGACGCTCGGCGTCGATCTGCAGATCACGCCCTCCATCGGCACGTCCGAAACGGATCCGCTGACGCCGTCGGCGCGGCTGATCCTCGGACGCCGGCTTTCCAACCGCGCCTACGTGACCTTCGCGCGGCCGCTCGGCACGGCCGCCGGCGCGACGCAAATCCTCGTGCTCGAATACGACCAGAACGATCGCGTCGGATGGGTGCTCACGCAGAACGGCGATCGAACGTTCTCGATCGACTTCCGCGTGCAGCACCGGCGGTGATGCACCGTCGGGCTCTGCGGCGGGCCCTCGGTGTCGTGATGCTGACGGCCGTTGCCGCCGCCGCTGCCGCGCAGCCCGCGCCAGCGTCCCGCCTCGGGCAGCGCATTGTCTCCATCCAGCTGATACGGGAAGGACAAACAATCGACGACCCGACGGTGCTCTCGCTGGTCGACACGCACATCGGCGAGCCGCTGTCGATGGCGCAGGTACGCGCCTCCATTACGCACATTTTCGGCCTCGGGCGTTATCAGGACGTTCAGGTCGAGGCGCTCGACGCGCCGGGCGGCGTGGCGCTGCGCTACAACCTGGTCCCCGTGCACACCGTAGAGCGCGTCGATTTCCGCGGTGAACCCCGGCTTGCGCTGCCGGAAAGTGTGCTGCGCGACAGCGTGACCAACCGGTTCGGCACGACTCCGCCGGTCGGCCGCGCCGCGGAGGTCTCGCGGATGTTGGAGCAGCTGTACCACGATCGCGGATACCTGTCGGCAACGGCCGTCGCCAACGCGATCGAAAAGCATGATCCCGATCGCACGCTCCTCGAGTTCACGATCACGCCAGGTCGGCAGGCAACCATCGGCGACGTCCGGATTGATGGAGATCAGCCTCCGTCGCGCGATGCGTTCCTCCGATCGATTGAGGCAGTGCCGGGACGGGCGTACCGCCCCGACGTGATCGAGGATCAGCTGACGAAGTACACGCACACGCTGCGCAAACGCTCGCGCTATGAAGCCACGGCTACGTCACGCGCGACGCCGAGCGCCGATCGTTCGACGGTCGATCTCGTCATCGAGGTGCGGACGGGACCAGTGGTGTCGCTCGAGTTCGAGGGTGACCGTCTGCCGAAGGAAAAAGTGTCCGAGCTCGTCCCGATCGCAAAGGAAGCGTCGGTTGACGAGGACCTGATCGAGGATTCCGTGCAGCGAATCCGCACGTATCTGAATCAGCAGGGGTACTGGAAGGCGGAGGCGACGCCGTCGCGCCGGGAAGAGGATGGGACGCTGCGGATTGTTTTCGAGGTGCATCGCGGCAAGCAATATCGCATCGCGGAAGGCGGCGTCGAAATCAGCGGGAACCGTGCCGTTTCGATCGAGCAGCTGCGGCCCGCGATCCTGAAGCTTCAGGCGAACGAAATCTTCGTCGAGGCCAATCTCGGTGCCGCGGTGAGCGCGATCGCCGGACAGTACCAGCGGCTGGGATACGCGCAGGCCAAGGTCGCGGCGGACGTGAACGAGGCGCCGTCCGCGTCCACGGCGCAGGGCTTCGTGCGGCCCATCATCACGATCGCGGAGGGCCCGCTCACGCTCATCAGTGACATCGTGTTCGAAGGGAACGAAAAGGTCCCCGCCGACCAGTTGCGCACGGTTCTGACATCGCGGACCGGCGCCCCGTTTTACGAGCCGCGCGTGGTCGCCGATCGAGAAGCGGTGCTGCTCGAATACCTGAATCGCGGCTTCGCGTCGGCAAACGTGACCGTTCTTCCGACCGCCACGCCGGATGGAACCCGCGCCGACCTGAGGTTCCGGATCGCCGAAGGGCAGCAGACGATCGCGGGCCACGTGTTGATTGTCGGCAACACTCGCACCGATCAGCGGGTCATCGAACGCGAGTTGCTCATCCAGGAAGGAAAACCCCTCGGTCTCGAGGACCTCGTCGAGAGCCAGCGCCGGCTCGGCGCGCTCGGGCTGTTTCGGCGCATCCGTGTCGAGGAGATGTCGCACGGCGCGGCAACCAGTGACGTGCTCGTCACCGTCGAGGAGGCGTCGGCGACGACGTTCAGCTACGGCGGAGGAGTCGAGGCGGCGAAGCGCTTGCGCCGCGACATCTCGGGACAGGCACAGGAGCGGCTCGAATTCTCGCCGCGCGGGTTCGTCGACATCGGGCGGCGAAACATCGGCGGAAAGAACCGATCGGCGGATCTCTTCGCGCGGCTCGGCCTGCGGCCGTCGGAAGAGTCGGGAGAGAGCAACCCGTTCGCGTTCAGCGACTACCGTGTAGCAGGCACCTATCGCGAGCCGCGCGCCATCGGGCTCAATGCCGATCTGTCGCTCACGGCGGCAGCAGAGCAGGGGGTGCGCTCCACGTTCAACTTCGCGCGGAAGGGAATCAACGCAGAAATCGCAAAGCGCCTTGCGCCCGGCGTCCGCGCCAGCGCTCGATACGCGTTCGGCACGACGCGGACGTTCGACGAGAAGCTGAGCCTGGAAGACCAGGCGCGGATCGACCGCGTGTTTCCGAAGGTGCGGCTGTCGGGCTTCGGCGGCGCCATCTCGCGCGACACGAGAGACGATGTGCTGGATCCGGAGCGCGGAACGTTCGTCAGCGCCGAAGGCACGATCGCGGCACGAGCGCTTGGCGGCCAGGTCGGCTTCGCCAAATCATACGTGCAGGGATTCTGGTTCCGGCGGCTCCCGGTGAAGCGCCGCGTCATCTTCGCCTCCCGCGTGGCCGTCGGAACCGCGAAGGGATTTCCGCGAGAGGCGCAGGCGGTCGATTTGGAAGGGCAGCCCATCATCCTCACCGTCGAGGATCTGCCCGCCAGCGAGCGCTTCTTCGCTGGAGGCGATACGACCATCCGCGGTTTCGCGCTCGACACGGTTGGCGCGCCGAACACGATCAGCGCAACCGGCTTTCCGCGCGGAGGCAACGCGCTGGTGCTGATGAACGGCGAACTGCGTCTCGCCGTGTGGAAGTACCTCGGCGCGGCGCTCTTCGTCGACGGCGGGAACGTCTTCGATCGCACGTCGGAGATCGATGTCGGCGAACTGCGCGGCAGCGCGGGGTTCGGGCTTCGCTACCGATCGCCAATCGGCCCGATCCGCTTCGACGTCGGGTTCAAGCTGGATCGCCGCCCCAACGAATCGCCGCGGGCGTTTCACTTTAGCATCGGGCAGGCGTTCTGACGTCCGGGATCCGGGATCCGGGATCCGGGATCCGGGATCCGGGATCCGGGATCCGGAATGCGGAATGAGGAAAGCGGAAAGCGGAGCCGGGATGCGGGACAGTTCCCACCCGGTTTCGGATCCCGGATCCCGTACCCCGCGCCCCGGCTCCCGGAAATCACCGCGGACCCCGGACCCCGCACCCGGATCCCGTCGGATCCCGGATCCCGCATCCCGGATCCCGCATCCCAGACATCACCGCGGCAAGATGTTGATATTCGCCCTCCGCCGGAGTCCCGCCATCCAGTCGCGAATCATCGCTGCGCGTTCGTCGGTGGGTTGTGAAGTGCCGAAGCGCTGCTGGAGGTACGCCTCGATCCGGAGATCGTTCCGCACTTCACGCCGAAGCTGATCTTCGGTCAGTCCCGACGCGGCGAGGATGCTGTCGAACCGCGCCCCGGCGCGCGCGCGGATTTCGTCGACGCGTCGAGTGATGTCCGCTTCGGCGGGATCCGGCGGCGCGTAGCGATCCACTTCCTCGAGCATCAGCTTCCGTTCGACGAGCGCGTCGATGGCGGCGGAGACCGGCTCTCCGGCTCGCGGCTGTATCAGCCCGAGTTGGGTGGCTGCCGTCACATCCGATTGTGTGATCGGGGCGCCATCGACCACTGCGACGATCCGATCGAGGAGCTGGCCGTTGAAGGCCAGCGTACAGCACAGCACGAATGAGCTAATCACGCTGTGCCACCCGGATGTAATCGACCGCAGCCGAGAGTGGCCGGGCGTCGCCACTCAGGCCAACGTCCGCCGGCGACCGCGCCCAGGCGAACTCGAGGCGCAGGCGATTCACGCCGCCTCGCCAGGCGTCCGCATCAGTCGCGAACTCGAGCGTGTCCCAGGTCTCGTGCACCGCCACGGGGCCGAACGAATGGCCGTTGACCGCGATCGTCAGCGTCTGCGGCGGCGCGCTCGGAAACGCGAACGAGTGCATGCGCACCTGCACCGTGAGCGCAGCTGAGCGGTCGAGGGGAACGATGACCTGCGCAGGCGAAGCCGCCCAGCGAAACGTGACCGCGCCCTCGTGTTCGGGCCCGTGCCAGCCGTCCTCGAGCAGCCAGCCGTCGTCCGAGCCGATATCAATACGTCCGTAGGGACGCAGTGGATCGGCGAGAAAACGGTTCGTGCGAAGCAGATCGTACGAGGCGGGCGGAACGCGGTTGCGAAGCGCGAACAGCAGGCTGGCGGGATAGGAGAACGGGTTACCGAACCAGCGGTGAAACGCGCGTCCTTGTGCGGCGAACGTGTCGCCGTAGGACACGGTGGTGCCGATGCGGAAGGCGCCGTCGTGCGCCGCGCTCATCAGCGTCAGGTTCCAGATCACCAGAACTCCCGCGCCCGCCGCGAGGGCACGCAGCGGGTGCCGTCGCGTCACTGCCGCCGCATAGGTGATGAACGACGCGGCGCCGAGACACAGCATCGGGATGATCCCGTCGAATCGTCGGCCGCCGAATCCGTCGCTGCCCCACCAGTCCTGAATCGTCGAATTGAAGTAGGTCATGATCGCGACGGCCACGAGCGAAGGCACGCCGACAGATGGGAAGGCCACGGCGAACATCACGAGCCCGATTGCCGCGAGGTACAGAACAGGCGACCAGCTGAGGAGCCCGTTTCGCGAGGACCACAGGATGTCGACGATCTGCGGGTGCGCCCAGCGGATCTGCGGGCCGAGAGGCGACACGGCGAGCCACGATCCGTAAATGGAATGCCACGCCACCATTTGCGGAATGAACGCGAGCGCCGCGGCCGCCGTGAATACGAGACCGCCAATGATGATATCCAGCGGTGGCGGTGCAGCGATATCGGGGCCGGGCTGCCTTCGACATGGCTCAGGCCAGGGAAGCCCGGCACTACCGGGCCGTGGTGCAGCGATATTGGCGCGACCGCGCCGCGCAAGCACCACGAACACGTCGCACAGTGGAAGAACCGCGAACAACGCGTTCTGCCATCGGATGAGCGTCATGAGGCCCGCGGCAATCCCCAGCGTCGCCCAGTCGCGGAGCATGGCGGGACGCGCGGTGGCGGCGTTGAAGACACGTTCGCGAACCGACAGCCAGATCCACATGAACGCGGCGACCGCCATCATCGATGGCGCGTGCGTCATGCTTGGTTCCGTGACGAGATACCAGAGCATGAACGACCCGGCGATGACGGCCGCGACGGCGAGCGCGGCTACTCGTCCATCGAAGTACCGCTTGGTAATCGCGAAGGAGAGCCAGCATCCGACAAGCCCATAGAACAATCCCGCGACGCACACCGATTGCCGATAGGGAAACGAGATGCCGTTGACGTCGATCTCGGGGTGACGCGCGTTCAACGAGCGGGCGACGAGGTGGCCGGCGGCAAAAAACGGGGACCAGAGAATCGCAGGCCCGATGGATGCGGCCGATTGCGCGTGCTTGGTTCGCGTCGGCTGGAAGAGCTGCGGGTGATCCTGCAGCCCGAGCAGCGTGTAGTCGTTCGTGAAATTGAAGTCCCTGTCGAAGGCAAGCGACCGCAGGTATGCGTAGTAATAGAACCCGTCGCTCTGCAGGCGTGCGGCGAGCTGAATCTGCGCGGCCAGTCCGATCGCGAAAAGCGCCGCGAACAGGAGCGTGCCGCGCCGGAGCCGGGCCGCTGCCGACAGAACGGCGGCCATGGCGACGAGAAACGCGATAACGCCGGGAGTGAATTCGGTGATGGACCCGACGAGCGACCGCCGCGCGACCTCGCGCGCCCACAGCTCGGCGATCGCGCAAGCCGCCGCGGCCCAGCCGCCCGCGGCGATCAAGCGGCCGCGCGTCGAGGGCCCGCTCGTCAGGGAACCACCTTCAGAACGCGAATCTCCGGTCCGGGACGGTCGGGCGATGGCGTGAACCTCGCGATCTCGCGGCACTGGACGAAGATGCGCATGTATTCGGCATACTCACGCGGAAACCGCTGCGGGCCACCCGCCCGCTCATCGAAGATCGGACCGTATTCTTCCGACGACGCCACGAGATAATCGACCCCCTCGTTACGCCATTGCGAGTAGTCCTTCGGGCGCAGCGCGCCGACGTTCCTCGCACGAAAGGTCGTCGGCAGCAGCATGGCGCGCGTCTCGAGCACGATGGAAGAATTCGGCGGGATGTTCTGAACGATCCAGTTGTACGCGAGGTCGACGGTGCCGACCCGCCCCATGTCCCGATCGCCGCGCACCGCGACCACCGTGGGCGGCAGGAGTGCCGCGGTCGTCAGCGCGACGATCAGCGCCGTGCGGACCATCCGCGGGATCTCGTACCGACGGAGCAGACTGACGCCCGATACGATCGCCGCGGCGGTGAGAATGCACAGCGCGGGCGTGATGGGCAGCAGATAGCGCGCGTACACGATGCGTTGGCTGGCCAGCATCCACATGAAGATCAGCGGGAATGTGACCACGAGCGCCCATCGGACGCGGCCAGGCCCGCGCAGCAGGCGGACAATTCCCATCACCATTCCGCCGGCAGCCAGCAGAAGCGCGGGCCATCCGAACGCGTGCCGCACGAGCAGCTTCAGGTACAGAATCCACGCAGGCTCGGTCAGATCGGCGACGCGGTATTCACGTGCGAGCCTGGCAAAATTGTTCAGGAACTCCGGCAGCGCGAGCACGGTGTAGGGGGCGAACAGCAGGAAGGTGACGATGCATGCGGCCACGGCCCCCAGCGCGGCCTGAAAGCGGCCCGGCCGCACGCCCGGGGTCATCCAGCAGGCGATGAGCGGCATGACCACCGACACGCCCCCGTTGTACTTCGTCGCCGCCGCGAGGCCGGCCGCGGCTCCTGCCCATGCAAATCCGCGAAGCGTGCCGCGTTCGTGCGCCGAGAGCGAAAGGAGCAGGGTGAGCGTTACGAACAGCGTCAACGGCGTGTCGGTGAGCACGTAATGCGAATACCGTACGTGCAGCGGCAGCACCGCCATCAAACCGGCCGCGAGCAGCGCGTGCCGAGCGCCCCAACGGGCGCCGATCTGGTAGACGACCAGCACCGTCGCGACACCGAGAACAGCCGTCATGGCGCGCGCCCATAGATAGAAGGACGCACCACCCGCCTCGGCGAGCGACGCCCATTCGCCCGCGATCGCTCCGACGATGAATCGCATGCAGGCGACGACGAATTGCATGTAGATGTACAGGCTCGGGTAGTCGAAGAAGTGCGGGTGCAGCGAGCCTGAACGCATCATGTTCACCGCTCGCTCCACGATTTCCGGCTCGTCCACCTGAACGGCATACGGGATGCCGGCGCCGAGCGCCCAGAATCGCAGCACCGCCGCCATGATCAGCACTGCCGCGAGCGCAAACCGTGACGTGCGGAGATCGCTCGCCTCGCGCCACTCACGCTCAATCACGGGTGGGTGCCTTCGCTGTCAAGGTAAAAGGTAAAAGGTAAAAGGTAAAAGAAACGCCGGTACTTTACTACACCGGTTATCGCAGCAGGTCGTCGTACAGGCGCAGCGTGGCGGCGCCCGCGGCGTCCCAGGAGAAGCCGCGCTCGACGATGGCGCGGCCAGCGTCGCCCATCGCGGTGAGGCGCGCGGGGTCGCCAAGCGCTCCGCTGATCGCCGCGGCAAGCGCCGAGGGGTCCCCGGGTGCGACGAGCCATCCATTGATCCCCGGCTTCACCTTGTCCGGCAGTCCGCCGGCGGTCGTGGCTACGACCGCGCGCCGGTGCGCCATGGCTTCGAGCGTCACGAGCGAGCTGCCTTCGTACAGGGTCGGATGGACGAAGAGGTCCGCGGCTTCGTACCACGCGTGGAGATCGGAGTCGGAGACCCGGCCAATGAAGATGACCCGCGCCGAGAGGCCGCGGTCGCGAACGCGTGACTCGAGACCGGATCGGTACGGCCCGTCTCCGACGATCACCCAGCGCCACCGATGCGTCGCAATCGCGCCGGCGTGTTCCTGCAGCGGCGCAAGGGCGTCGGCCAGCACGTGGAATCCCTTGTTCCGCTCGAGGCGGGAAACGCTCAGGATCACGAGCTCGCGGTCATCGAGGCCGGCGGCGCGGCGAATGCGCAGGCGATCGCGTGGTGCCGCGAGCGCATCGACCGCCGCAAGATCGAGCGCGTTCGGAATGACACGCACGCGATCGTCCGGCACCTTCAGGTGCTCGAGCACGGCGGGCTCGAGGGCTCGATCCGTTGCGATCACACAGTCGGCCGCACGCGCGCACGCCAGGACGGCGCGACGCAGCGGCAGATACGCCGCGCGTTTCAGGCGCGCACGCGACGGATCGGTCGCGCCGAATTCCTCGAGACCCTGCGGATTCAGTACGAGCGGCGCGCTGGACCTCGCACGCCGCCGTGCGTAGCCCAGGACGCTCGCGCCGAACCCGTGCACCACGTCTATGCGTCCTTCTCCAACGAGTTTGCCCGCCAGCCTGCCGGCGCGTTCACCGAACAACGGATACGCCGTGCTCCGATCGAGCACCGTCGTCCCACGCCTGCCCGCGAGCGGAAACGTGCGATACGGTACATAGTGCGTTTCAACTCCTGGCGCGATCGCATCTTCGGACGGGATCTTTGCTGGCGTTCGTGTGATGAGCGTCACATGCACGTCATGGCGCACCAGGTAGCGCGTCAGATCGTGAACGCTGCGCTCCAGCCCGCCGAGGCCATGGAGCGGGAACACCGAACGCGCGACGATCGCGACGCGCAGCGGCCTCTTCATCGCCGCGCGCGCGCCAGCTCGAGATAGAGCTGTTCCATGCGGGCCACGACTGCAGGCGCGTCAAACCGCGACTCGACGTGCCGCCTGGCGCTCTCACCCAGGCGGACGCGCAAGTCCTCGTCAGCTCTGAGCCGTTTGATGTCGCCCGCGAGCTCCTCCGGCGAGGACGACAGGAGACCTGTCTCTTCGTCCACGACGATGTCGCCGGTCCCGCCTGTGTGCATGGCCGCGATCGGAACGCCAAGCGCGCTCGCTTCGATCAGGACGCGGCTCAGCGACTCTGGCCCACGCGAGGGAAAGATCAGCATCGATGCGTGCGCAAGAAGAGCGGCCGCGTCGTGCTGATTGACCCAGCCGAGCATGCGAATGTCCCGCCTCGACGCCGCCGCAGCTTTCGCAACCTGCGCGCGCTCCGGCCCGTCTCCCGCAATCAGGACAGGCCAGTCCAGCTCCGCTTCTTCGATGATGCGGACCAACCCGGATGTTCCCTTGTTCGGTGCGAGCTTCCCGAGATAGAGCGCGTAGGGTCCTTCGATGGGTGACGCAGACGTTGCCGCGGTTGCGCGAAGCCTCTGGATGTTCACGGGATTCGGGATGATTTCCACGCGCGCGCCTGCGATCTCCTTCGATCTCGCCCGGAGGTCCGATGCGATCGTCGAGCTGACCGCGACGATCGCGTCCGCTCCTCCGATGCCGCGCTGTTTGCGACGCAGGTTCCCGCGCATGTACGGGATCATCGGCAACGCGGCGGGCCACAGCGCTTTCGCGTGCGGCCGGACGCAGCGAGTCATCATGCCGGCGGAACACCGTGGACACAGTGCGAGCCCCTCGGTCGTATGAATCAGATCCGACCAGTAGCACACGGGCCAATAGTCCCGCACCGTGCACACGGCAGGAATCCGCCGACGCCTCGCCGCGGCGACCGACGGCACGCAGGTCAGCACGTGCTGTCCATGAACCAGCTCGACACGTTCCCGCGCGATGAACTGGTCGAGAAACCTCGCGAGGTCCGCGTACAGCTTCTCGTTCTTGAAGAAGTTCCGGACGTAGGGAACGGGCGGCGCCGGCGCGCCGAACTCCAGCACCCGTAACCCGTCATACGTCGTCTCGCGCACGCCTCGTGCGGCCCGCGGGCGCGGCTGAACGACCGTGACCGCGTGGCCGCGCTCGCTGAGACCGCGCGCGAGCTCGTAGGAGCTCCACCCGCTGCCGCCGCACACCGGCGGAAACGCGTCGGTTGCCAGCACGATGTTCATCGTCGCGCCGCCTCCATGGCTTGCGCTAGGGCCATGCAGTGGGCCGCCCAGCTGTAATCGCGTACGGCGCGCTGCCGCGCCGCATGAGCGAGCGGAAGCCGATGGTGCGGACTGGCGAGCGCTTCGATCGCCGCCGCGAGAGAGCCGGGGAACGCCGGATCGTAGAGCAGCCCTTCACGGCCGTGTTCGACGATGGTGGGGATGCGGGCGATCGCCGGCGCGATCACCGGCAGACCGGCAGACATGTACTCGAAGATCTTCAGCGGCGACCAGTAGAACGCCAGCGACAGCGCGCGGTGGGCATCGAGGTCGAACGGCGCCACGCCGACGTCACACGCGGCAAGGCACGCGGGCATGATGGCATGCGGTACGGCGCCGGTGAAGACGACGGACTCGAGACCCGCGGCTGCGGCGCGGCAGGCCTGGAGCTCGGGGCCGTCCCCAATCAGCACGGCGCCGACGTCAGCGCGCCCCCGCGCGCGCAGCTCTCGAATGGCCTGCACCAGGTGAATCGCACCGTGCCAGCTTCGAAATGCACCCGCAAAGACGGCGACAGTCTGGGCGGGGCGCTCGAAGGGGACCGGCCCGCTCGCGTCCGGGCGGAACTGTTCGGTGTCGGCTCCCCACTCGAGCCTCAGAATCTTCGCCGGCGAGGTTACAGCCGGCAGGATCGAAGGTTCGGGTGTCACGATGACATCGGCCTGCGCGCATATCCGCTCGCGGCGGCGGCGCATCGGTTCCACGATGAGCATTCGATCGAGAGTGCCCTTTGACGACCCCGGATAGTCGATGACCGGCGCATTCACCTCGAGCACCGCCACGGCGCGCCTCTCCGCGGCGACGGCGATCCCCTCTCCTCCAAAGTTGTAGTACCGCTCCATGATGACGTCGGGTTGCAGCCTGCCGGCCAACCGCCGTACTCGTCCGGTGAGGGTCCATCGAAGCTGCTTCAGTCCGAGCGGCGGCGGCATCGAAATCCACTGCGGGTTCGATGCTGGCAGCTCGCCGCCGGGTGTGATCAGCACGTGGACGTCGTGGCCCAGTGCCGCGAGACCATCCGCGACGGCGGCCACGTGGACGGATCCCCCTGTCGTGCCGGGCACGGTCTGATCGGACGCGCAGTAGAGTATTTTCATCAGCAACAGCCGCTGTCGCGCCCCACGGGGTTACGGATGTTTGTCAGAGAGGCGAAGATGCGGTGAAGCGAAGATAGATTAGTTGTCTTCGTTTCTTCGTTTCTTCGCATCTCCACTGTTGCCGTCGGCGCGGTTCAGCGCGTATCTATTCCTTCACCAGCAGCGCAAAGAACGGCCCCGACCGGATTCGCCCGAAGAGCAGCAGATCCAGTTTCATCGCGAACGACAGCGCGCGCAGCGCGCCGTAGGTTGTCCGGCTCTTCGCGATCTGGTCCTTTGCGTCCGACCGCGCCTCGCGGATCGCCCGAGCGCGAGCCTCATCGCTGTCTCGGCCGAGCCGCGCCGCGGCGCGCCGCGTCATCGCGTGCTCCGCCATTCGCATCAGGATGTTCTCGACCAACCCGCCCACGATCGGCGTGTAGTAACGGATCCGCTCGATGCGAAATCCCGCATCTTTCGCGACCTGTTCCAGCTCGGGGATGTCGCGGAGCGGGTTCAGGTGATCGGACTTCCGCAATCGCTCCTGCCGCATATCTATCCAACCCCACCGTTCCAGCCGCCGCGCGAGTCCGTTGATCCATCGCAGCCCTCCCGCGATTGGCGCGTTCTTGCGCACGTGGGTGTAGACGAACAGCGCGCCGCCGGGCGCGAGCACCCGCGACGCTTCCGCGAGCATCGCCCGCAGCGCTTGCGGCGACAGGTGCTCGAGCACGTCGAGCGAGAACGCCTTTGTGAACGTCGCGTCCGCGAAAGGGAGCGTCCGAAGGTCGCCGATCAGCAAATCCACGCGACGTCTCGCATCCTCAGAAAAGAATGGGCTGATATCGACACCCACGGTCGTCGATCCCCAGTCTCGATTCCAGAGCAGCGCTCGTCCGCTGCCGCACCCGAGATCCACGACGAAGTCATGCGGTTCCGGGGCAAGAAACGCGCGCAGCATGTCGTTGCGGATCCTGGACCCGAGGAGCGGCGGCGACACGCGCTCGTGGCGCGCGTCGGCGTGCAGTGACTCGTCCAGATACTTCGTCTGCTCGGTGAACTCGACCCGCGGCCGCAGGTCCAGGTAATCGGGTGAGGCGCTGTGGTAGGGACGACCACACCCGCGGCAGACGAGCGACTCGCGCGAGCCGGCGAGCTCGCCCCGGCAGTCCGGACAGCGGACAAGCGAGAGCAGCGTGTCCGAGACCATCAACGCGCCTGCGCCACCTCTGCGAAGAGCCGCTCGAGGCGTTCGGCGCGACGCTCCCACGAGTAATCGAGTGCGCCGTCGAAGGCTGCTCGCGCGAGCCGCGCGGCAAGCCCTGGCTGCGCGACGATGCGCTCGATTGCGTCGGCGATTGGCTGCGGACTCCCTGCCGTGACCAGCAGCGAGTCCACCTCGTGATGGAGCACTTCGCGAATCGACGGAAGGTCCGACGCGACGATTGCACGGCCGGCCGACATGTATTCGAACAGCTTCAACGGCGAGGTGAACCGCGTCGAGATCGCGGATGGCGGGTTCGGCAGTGCGAGGATGTCGGCCCGTTGCAGCAACTCGGCCACGCGCGGCGGTTCGACGTGGCCGGTGAATTCGACGCGTGGGGCGATCCCAATCTGTTCCGCGTGCGCCTTGACGCGTGAGAGATCCGGCTCCTCGGTGTGTCCTCCGACGATCAGTCCCCGAGCGTTCGGGACGAGCGCAATCGCGTCCAGCAGGATGTCGACGCCCTTCCAGGGATAGAGATGTCCCGCGTAGGCGACGAGCGGCGCGTATGGCGCGCCGCCGCGGGGGACGAGGCTGCGGTGCTCGCCGTTGAACCGCGCGCCCGGAGCGACACGCACGCCGTCGTGGATCACGAGGGAGCGCGGCCTGTCGCCAAATCGCGTGCGGAGTTCATCGCCAAGCGCCGCCGTGATCGTCACGTAACCCTCGGCCTGCTTCCAGACCCGCGCTTCGCGCTCCTTCAAACGGCGAAGCTTGGCGGCCGACGGCGCCCGCGCGGTCTGCACGAGATCGGGGAGGGCGGCCGAAACGTCAGGTGCGTACCCGTGCGACTCGTAGACGAGCGGTGCACGTACGGTCCGCGGCAATCCGGCGAGCATCGCCGCGACGCCGAGATCGCGCGTCATGATCACGTCGTTCCTGCCGGCGCCCATCGCGCGGCCCAGTGCGAACGCGAGATAACCGAGCCGCCGCGCCGCCGGGGGGCCGCTCACGGGCGCGCGCTCGATCTGGAGGCCAGGCGCGGGCGGAAGTCCGTAGTACCGCAGTGGATCGCGCGACGGCGAGTGGGTATCGGGCCGCACGACGAGCGATACATGATGCCCGCGCTTTGCCAGCGCGTGACATGTCTCCATCGTTTGAATGCCGTTGGCGCGCTCGAGCGGGAAACGAATGTCGGCGAAATAGAGAATTCGCACGGCTACCGCGGCTCCTGCGCCGGCGGCTTGTAGAAAGACGACCGCTTCGTGAAGTATCGGTACGCGAGATCGGGCGCGGTGCGCGGCAGCGTGATGAACGCGTCGTACGCGTTGCGCCGGAGCTCGAGCCGCTGCCGATCCATCATCGATGTGCCGAATGCCGCCATCAGCCCGACGTTCCACCAGACGCAGACGATGATGACGGCGTTCAGCGCGAGTCGAGACGGTCGCGCGCGCACCGCGGCGCGCAACGCCGCGAGTCCGACCACGAGCAGAATCGTCACCGAGACGAACCGGCGCTGCCCGAACGCGCCCGCCACCGTCCACGATTCCACAGCACCGCTGACGTACACCTGGAGCGCCAGCATCAGCAGCATGCACCCGCCCACGGAGGCCGACCCGGCCCTGAAGGGCGGCACTACCGTGGGGGTGCTAGCCTTCAGGCCAGCCGTCATGAGCACCACCAACCCAATCACCGCGAGGACCGCCAGCGGGGTCCAGAAGAAGAACCCGTGCTCCGGATCGGCGAGCACCTGCAGCGCATGGGGGGCGCTCCAGTACATTTTCCTCGTGACGAGCGGCGACGGGCCGAACTTCCCGTTGAGCGCCTTGTACGCGAGGAGCTGCGGAAGGTAGCCAAGGGTGAATGCCGCACAACCCGCGAGCACGGCCAGCGACCTTTTTACCTTTTCCCTTCTCCCTTTTGCCTGGTCACCGAGCGCGAGGCCCACATCCAAGACAGGGCCGAGCGCGAAGAGCAGATCCTGCTCGCGCAC